>NZ_JBEZED010000007.1:0-273773 GCF_040648675.1 Micromonospora sp. NPDC049101
TGCATCGGTCGGCCGCCTGCCCGGGTCATCCAGCGGTACGAGCCGGTGCCGAGGGCCTCAGCCGCTGTGCGCCCGGTCCCGGAAGGTGGTCCGGTAGCTGTGCGGGGTGGCGCCCACCCGGCGGGTGAAGTGGTGGCGTAGCGCCGCGGCGTCGCCGAAGCCGCACTGGTCGGCGACGGCCTCCACGCTCAACGGGGTCTCTTCGAGCAGCCGCCGGGCGAGCAGCACCCGTTGGTTGGTGAGCCAGTCGTGTGGGGTGGTGCCGGTCTCGGCGCGGAACCGGCGGGCGAACGTGCGTGGTGCCATGCCGACGCGGGCGGCCAACTCCTCCACGGTGGTCGTTCGGTCCAGGTGCCCCATCAGCCACTCCAGCACCGGCTCCAGGGTGGGGGCCTCGGGCGCCTTCGGGATGGGTGCCTCGACGTACTGGGACTGGCCGCCGTCGCGGTGCGGTGGGACCACCATCCGCCGGGCCAGCCGGGTCGCGGTGGCCGAGCCGTGTTCCTGGCGGATCAGGTGCAGGCAGGCGTCGATGCCGGCGGCCGTGCCGGCGCTGGTGAGCAGCCGGCCGTCCTGGACGTAGAGCGAGTTGCAGCGCACCCGGGCGCGTGGGTGCCGGCGTTGCAACTCGTCCACGTACCGCCAGTGGGTCGTGCACTCCCGGTCGTCGAGCAGCCCGGCCTCGCCGAGCAGGAAGGCTCCGGAGCAGACGCTGAACAGGTGCGCTCCGCGGGCGTCGGCCCGCCGTAGCGCGTCGAGCACCGGGCTGGGGACGCTGGTGCCCTGGCTGTGCGCGGGAATGGCCACCAGGTCGGCCTCGTCCACCGGGCCGAGGTCGGCGTGCGGGGTGAGGTGGAAGCCGGACGAGGTACGCACCGGAGCGCCGCCCGGGCTGCACACCTGGAAGCGGTAGCCGGGAAAACCGTCGGCGGTCCGGTCGGTGCCGAACACCTCGGCGAGCACGCCGAGCTCGAAGGGGGCGACCTGGTCGAGGGCGAGAACGGCAACGGATCGGAGCATGTGACGAGGGTAACCCCAGTGGTGGCAGTAAATCGATGCTTAGTGGCATCACTGCCACTGTCCGATCGGGTCGAGTGGTCGGAGACTGGTGTCAGTCCGGTGCGCACCGGCGGCGAAACCGACAGCAATCATGCGAAAGCGAGCGCCGCCATGGAGTTCCTGTTCTTCCTCCTGTTCCTCGTCCTGCTCGTCGCCGCC
Source organism: Micromonospora sp. NPDC049101 (assembly GCF_040648675.1). Taxonomy (NCBI): domain Bacteria; kingdom Bacillati; phylum Actinomycetota; class Actinomycetes; order Micromonosporales; family Micromonosporaceae; genus Micromonospora; species Micromonospora sp. NPDC049101. The sequence continues at coordinate 1,219 of NZ_JBEZED010000007.1, forward strand.
TCGGCGGCCGGCCTCACCGCCGACAGTCACGATTCGGCCGACTGGAAGCCCAGCGACGGCGGTCGCCGCTGGCGGTCACGCACCAACTGATGCGATTAGCATCATTTGCCCAGAAAATCCCGGGCGGGACCGCGCCAAAAGGTGCGGCCCCGCCGACGGAGGCCATCCGACGTACGGCAGGCTAGGAGTCATGGCTGACGGCTCCTGGTACGACGCCGACATCGACCACGTGATCATTTCGGAGGCGCAGATCCGCGAGAAGACGGCGGAGCTGGCCAAGCAGGTCTCCGCCGACTACTCCCACGTGACTGACGGCCTGCTGCTGGTCTGCGTACTCAAGGGCGCGGTGATGTTCATGGCCGACTTCGCCCGGGCGCTGGGCCGCAACGGCCCCCCGGCCGAGCTCGACTTCATGGCCATCTCCTCGTACGGCCAGGGCACCACCTCGTCCGGGGTGGTCCGCATCCTCAAGGACCTGGACCGGGACATCGCCGGTCGGCACGTGGTGGTCGTCGAGGACATCGTCGACTCCGGGCTCACGCTCTCCTGGCTGCTGCGCTACCTGGAGTCCCGCTCCGCGGCGAGCGTCGAGGTCGTCGCGCTGTTCCGCAAGCCGGACGCGGTCAAGGTGCCGGTCCCGGTCAAGTACGTCGGCTTCGACATCCCCACCGAGTTCGTCGTCGGCTACGGCCTGGACTTCGGTGAGCGCTACCGGGAGCTGCCCTACGTCGGGGTGCTCAAGCCCGAGGTCTACGCCCGCTCCTGACGCCCGCCGCGACCCTCCGGGCGGGGCCCGGGGGAGCGTGAGGTCGACTCGCATCGGCACCCATCAAGCCGACGTTCAGCGCGCTCTCAGCTGTTGCGACTACCGTGGACCCGGTGGCCCGGAGGTTACTCCGCGCCCGACCCCTCTCGGCCGCTCGACCGGGCCGCCAGGCGGCCGGGCCGGACTCCCCGCCACGCCGGTTTCAGCCGGACCCGCCGTACGCGGGTCGCGGGGCTGGTGGGCCTGCCCACGGTGCGTGCCATCGATATCAAAGGTGCGCCCAGTGCGGGGCTCGCGAGCTCGCTCCTCGCGTACACGGTGTACCGTCGAATGACCGCGGCGCGGCAGTTTTCGCGCCTCGGGGGTCGAGGCCGCCCCGCATGGCAGCTCCGGCCGCCGCTCACCGCGGCGACACCAATCAGATGGTCAGGACGTCGATCAGGAGGATGCGGGCGCTCCGGCGCTCGACAACAGTATGGAACGTACGCGTTTCTTCCGCCGACCGGTGGTCTGGATCATCCTGGTCATCCTCGGCGCAGTTGTGCTCAGTCAGCTGTTCACCGCTGGTCCCAGCTACCACCGCGTGGACACTTCCGTTGCGCTCGATCAGCTCCACACCGCCAAGATCAACAAGGTGGTCTTCCAGGACAAGGAGCAGACGCTCCAACTGGACCTGGCCCAGAAGACCAAGTTCGGCAAGACCGAGACCAACAAGATCGAGGCTCAGTTCCCGTACCAGGTCGGCGACGAGATCTGGAACGAGGTGCTGGACGCCAAGGCGGCCAACCGCGTCACCGGTCCGGCCGACGCCAAGGTCTCCTCGGACAGCATCTGGGTGAGCCTGCTGGTCAACCTGCTGCCGATCGCGTTGCTCGTCCTCCTGCTGCTGTTCTTCATGTCGCAGATGCAGGGCGGCGGCTCCCGGGTGCTCAACTTCGGCAAGTCCAAGGCGAAGATGATCACCAAGGACACTCCGAAGACGACCTTCGCGGACGTCGCGGGTGCCGATGAGGCCGTGGAGGAGCTGCACGAGATCAAGGACTTCCTCCAGAACCCCGCGAAGTACCAGGCTCTGGGCGCCAAGATCCCGAAGGGTGTGCTGCTGTTCGGCCCACCCGGCACCGGCAAGACGCTGCTGGCCCGCGCGGTCGCCGGCGAGGCCGGGGTGCCGTTCTACTCGATCTCCGGCTCCGACTTCGTGGAGATGTTCGTCGGTGTCGGCGCCAGCCGAGTCCGCGACCTCTTCGAGCAGGCCAAGACCAACGCCCCGGCGATCGTCTTCGTCGACGAGATCGACGCCGTCGGCCGGCACCGTGGCGCCGGCATGGGCGGCGGTCACGACGAGCGCGAGCAGACGCTCAACCAACTGCTCGTCGAGATGGACGGCTTCGACACCAAGGGCGGGGTCATCCTGATCGCGGCCACCAACCGGCCGGACATCCTCGACCCCGCGCTGCTGCGCCCGGGCCGGTTCGACCGGCAGATCCCGGTGGACGCCCCCGACATGGAGGGCCGCAAGGCCGTCCTGCGGGTGCACGCCAAGGGCAAGCCGTTCACCCCCGACGTCGACCTCGACGCGGTGGCACGGCGCACCCCGGGCTTCAGCGGCGCCGACCTGGCCAACGTGATCAACGAGTCCGCTTTGCTCACCGCTCGCAAGGACCAGCGGGCGATCAGCAACGACTCGCTCGAAGAGTCGATCGACCGGGTGGTCGCCGGTCCGCAGCGTCGGACCCGCGTCATGAGCGACCAGGAAAAGAAGATCACCGCGTACCACGAGGGTGGCCACGCGCTTGTCGCCTGGGCGCTGCCGCACGCCGCACCGGTGCACAAGGTGACGATCCTGTCCCGTGGTCGCTCGCTGGGCCACACCCTGGTGCTCCCGACCGAAGACAAGTACACCCAGACCCGCGCCGAGATGATCGACACCCTGGCGTACGCGCTGGGCGGCCGGGCCGCCGAGGAGCTGGTCTTCCACGAGCCCACCACCGGTGCCGGCAACGACATCGAGAAGGCCACCCAACTGGCCCGCGCGATGATCACCCAGTACGGCATGAGCTCCAAGCTCGGCGCGATCAAGTACGGCACCAGCGGAGACGAGCCATTCCTCGGCCGCAACATGGGCCACGAGCGGGACTACTCCGACTCGGTGGCCGCCGAGATCGACGGCGAGATGCGGGCACTTGTCGAGCTGGCGCACGACGAGGCCTGGGAGATCTTGGTCGAATACCGGGACGTCCTGGACAACATCGTGCTCGAGCTGATGGAGAAGGAAACCCTCTCCACGGCCGACATGGCGCGGATCTGCTCCCGGGTGGTCAAGCGCCCGCCGCTGGCGCCGTACAACGGCTTCGGTAAGCGCCAGCCCTCCACCGAGCCGCCCGTGCTCACCCCTGCGGAGAAGGACAAGCTCAAGGCGCAGGCCCAGGCCGACGGCGCGCAGGCGTCCGTCGGTGGCGGGGCGCCGTCCAACAACTCGGACGGTACGCACTGAGCGACGACTCGACGGCCAGCTCCCCCCACCGGGAGCTGGCCGTCTCCGCGACCGAGCCCGACGGCGACGACGGGCTGGACTACGTTGCCGCCCGGTTGATCAGCGGCCGGTTGACCGGCCGTCCCGTCGAGGACGCCGTCGACCTGGGCCGCATCGAGAAGGCCGTCCGGGAGATCCTCATCGCGGTCGGCGAGGACCCGGACCGCGACGGGCTCCAGCAGACCCCGGCCCGGGTCGCCCGCGCGTACGCCGAACTCTTCGCCGGCCTGCGCGTCGACCCGGCCCAGGTGCTCAAGACCACCTTCGAGGCCAACCACGAAGAGCTGGTGATCGTCCGGGACATCGACGTGATGAGCCTCTGCGAGCACCACCTGCTGCCGTTCCGCGGCAGCGCGCACATCGGCTACATCCCGGGCCCGGACGGGCGGATCACCGGCCTGTCCAAGCTGGCCCGGTTGGTCGAGGTCTTCGCCCGCCGGCCCCAGGTGCAGGAGCGGCTCACCTCGCAGGTCGCCGACCTGCTGATGGACAAACTCGCCCCACGCGGCGTCGTCGTCGTGCTCCAGTGCGAGCACATGTGCATGGCGATGCGCGGCATCCAGAAATCCGGTGCCCAGACCATCACGTCAGCGGTGCGCGGCGTCCTGCAGTCGGACTCCAAGTCCCGTGCCGAGGCGATGGCGTTGATCATTCCCCGCTGACGTTCCGATGCACGACGGCCGGCCGACCCCTTCCAGGGGCGGCCGGCCACTGCGTTCCGACCCGTCCCCGGCGGATGCATCCGCCTGCCGTCCCCGGCCAGCCGGCCTGTCCCCGGCGAGCCGGCGGATCAGCCGGCGAGCAGGACCAGCAGCAGGCCTGCCGTTACCAGCACCGCCGGCACCAGGCACACCAGCGCGCCGAAGCGCACCGTCCGGTCCAGTCGCTCGGCGGGGCTCACGCGGAACAACCGCCCAATGCCCACCCAGCCGGCGACGAACGCGACAGCCGGCATCGGCAACCCACAGATCAACGCGGACACACTTGCCGCTCCCACTCCTGTCGCCGCGTACACCGCGATCTGGATCAGCGGCACCACCAGCGCGAACGGCCCGTACACCAGCAGGTTGCGCAGCCGCGCGGGCCAGGACCCCGGTCGGAACCGGCGCCGCGCGGCCAGGGCCGCGTCGGCCGCCTCGGCCCGGCCCCGCGCGACCCGCAGCGCCGCCAGCACGGCCGCCGGGCCGCCCGCCATCGACCGGGACGCCTCGCTCAGCTCCGGCGGCGACGGCACCAGGGAAATCGCTGGTACGCCCAGCTCACGCAGCCGTTCCTGCTGGCTCGCCAGCCCGGTACGGACCACCGTCAACTCCTCCCGGGCGGTCTCCGCCGACCGGGCCTGCTCGCCGGCGGCGGCAGCCGCACTGCGGCGTACCCCGTCCAGTTGGCGGGCCGCGGCCAGGTATTCCGCCCAGGCCGAGCTGGGCTCGACCGTCGCCTGCGTGGCGTCCTCGTTCGCCGCGGGGACCCGCTGCCGCCCCGGCCCGGTCACCGTCGCCTTCGGACCCATCTCGACACCCCCTGCCCGCGCCACCGGATCACCCGGCCTCGTCGGCGAACGGCACCAGGACCGTGCCCCGCTCGTCCGGACCGTCCCAGAGCACCGCCCGGTCGGGCCGGCCCCGCCACTCCACCGCCCGCCCGAAGACCGCGGTGAGCTGCGCGACCGGCACGTCCAGCACGACCACGGCGGCCAGCTTGTCGATCTCGCCAGCTGGTTCGAGCAGTGCGGCGAACGGCGGCACCGCACGCCACCAGCCCAGCAGGTGCCGGCCAGTCGGCGGCCCGTCCCGCAGCAGCGCACGAAGCCGGTCCACCGGCAACTCCCGCGGGCCCGGCCGGTCCAGACCGAAGACCACCAAATACGTCGGCAGGTCGTCGGCCGGATCCGCGAGCAGCGTCGGCACATCCACCAGCTCCGCCGAATGCCGGGTCGCCAGCTCCGCGGTCAACGCCTCCGCCAGTGCCCGGGCGCCCGGGTCGGGTGCCGCCACCAGGAAACGGGCGGTGCCCGGCGCATGATGGTCCGCGGTGCTGCGAGCTGCCGTCGCCAACAGCCCGCCCGCCGCCGCACCCGATCCGAGCACCGCGAGATTGCGGCCCGCGGCCGGCCCCAACGGTACGGCGACCGTCGAACGGGCCACGTCCACTGCGCGGCCCAGCAGGGCGGCCGGCCCGTGCGACTGCCCCGCCAACGCGGCCCGGTGCCGCGGATCGTTGCCGAGCAGAGGGCGGGCGTACCCGGCGAAGACGACCGGCGGCACCGACCCGGCCGGACGGGCCTCCCACAGCTCGTGCCGAAGCCCTTCCACCACCTGCGGGTGATCCTGCGGATCGGGGTGCCGGATCAGCCGTTCGTGACCTCGGATCGCGCCCCGGGGGCCGCCGAGCCCGCCGGCAGTGTTCACCACCGCACTGCCCACCGGCAGGCCCGCGGCCGAGTCGTTCGTCGGCTCCAGCACCGGACTGCCGCCCGGCAGCGCCACCCGCACCGGAAACTGCCCGAGCACCGAATCCCGATGCCCCTTCTCCGCGCGGGCACTCAACCCCAGCTCGCCCGCACCGGCCAACACCAGGTGCACGCCGTATGCCCGTCCGGCCCGAGCCAGCCCGTCCAACTGGGCGGCCACCTCGGCGGCCAGCCGGTCCCGCTCGGCGAAGAGCAGCGGCACATTATCCAACACGCATACGATCCGGGGCAGCGGCTGATGCTGACGCAGCTCGGCGAAGCGTTGGCCGCCGGCCCGCGCCCCAGCCTCCGCCCTGCGCTGCACCTCGGCTGTCAACTCGTCGAGCAGGTCCCGCACGTACTCCCGATCGGCGGCCATCGCCGCCGCACGCACCTGCGGAATCCACGACCGGTCCCGCTCGGTCTGCAGAAACTCCACGAACGACTCACCGTCGCCGAGATCCACCAGGTAGAGCATCAGCTCGTCCGGGCCGTAACGGGCGGCGAGTCCAAGCATCGCGGTGGTCAGGAACGCCGCGCGACCCGCCGCGGACCGCCCACTGACCAGCCAGTGCGGGGTCAGCTCGGTGAAGCCCAGCGGCACCGACCGCCCGCCGGCATCACCAACCGTGGTGGTCAGCCCGTCCGTGGAGTCCGACTCCCACAGCCGGTCGCCCGTCGGCGGCAGCAACGCCGCCAACCCCAACCGCGAGCCGGCCTCCACCTGCTCGGCAAGCCGCCGACAGACCGCGTCGACCAGGTCAGCCGGCGGGTCCGACTCCACGAAGACCGGTGAGTTCAATCCGCCCGGCGGATCCGCCCCCGGACCGGCAAAGGACGCCGACGGCGGGTCACCGAGCAGCGCGTACGAGTTGCGCAGCGCCAGCGGTGTGCTGTGCGGCAGCGGTGCCCGAACCGCGTGCGGACCGGCCGGAGGCCAGCCCGCCACCATCAGGTGCAGGCCGGCGGCAGGCCCCTGCTCGGCCAGCGCCTCGATCCGCGCCAGATCGGTCGGGCCGGTCGACTCCGGCAGAGCGGCGAACACGAGCAACAGCGTGCGGTCGTGGCGGCGTCGCCCACTCGCCCCCGGCGTGATCCACTGCTCCGCCTCCGTCAGCACCGCACGCAGACCCGCCACATCCACCGCCGGCGGCGGCAGCAGGCCAGCATCAGCGAGCGCTCCGAACGGGGTCAGCGCGGCACCCGTGGCATCCACCGCGCGAATCAACAACGCGCCCGCCGGCGTCGCGGCCAACAACCGGAGGAGTACGGATCGGAGCAAGCCGGCCACCCGTGGCTCCCGAGCGTCGGCGTCCACACTCAGGTGACCCGTGCCGACAAGTGGCACCAACGCGGGAAAGCGGGCGTCGTCCAACGGTGCCGCCGTGCCGACCCGGACGAACGGCGGCGGGCCGTCACCCGCCGGCGAGTCCACGGTGAGGGAATCCAACGCGGCGCCCGACCAGCCCGGGGCCAACCGCGCGGCGACCGCCCGAAGGCGATCGGCAAGCTCGTACTGGCGGCGCTGGTCGGCAGGGGCCGGCCGCGTCTCGTCCAGGATCCCGGCGGCAGCGGTCGCGACAGCCGCCGCCCGGCGATGCAGAGCCGCGGCGCGGTTCGTGCGTGACTTCGGACCGGCCACCGCGTCCACCCCCTCTGCCCGAGGTTGGCAACCCCTCCCCGAGCAGAGACGGTATCCCAGTCGAGGCTGCTCCTCCGGGAGGTGCCACGGCGCTGCGCCGGTGATGTCGTGGATCTCACCGATGGGTAGGGGTCCGTCACGATCCGCTGGATCTGAGGCATTGGCTCCGGGCCGTCCAGCCGATAACGTCAGGAGGTGGAATCAGTGCAGCCCCCCGCCGGTTCCCAGGTCTCCCGCGTACCGGCCCAGCGGACACCACCCGAGCAGCTGCCGCCCGCCCCAGGGCCGCCAGAGTCGCAGCCGCCGCGCCGCCGAATGCGCACGGTGCTCACGGTCGTCGCCGGGGTGCTCGCGCTGCTCTGCCTCGGCGGGCTCGTCACGGGCCTCGTTCTCTACCACCGCGCATCCGCCCCGGACCGTAGTACACCGGACGTGGCGGTGGCCGGCTTCATCCAATCATTCCTGGCGGACCGTAACGACGCGAGGGCAAGCGAGCTCCTTTGTGAGACTGATGCAGATTTAGATGATTTGCGCCTTCTACGGGAAGATCTGTTAACGCGTGAACAGCGCTTTAACGCGACGATCTCAACGAGTTGGGAGGACATCAATATTCAGCGGCAGGGTGATCTCGCCAACGTCGAGGTTGACCTCATTCTCTCGGCCTTCGTCGACGGGATATCGCAGAGCGATCGCCAACGATGGCGATTTGAGACTCGCCACCAAGATGGCTGGCGTGTGTGCAAAGCGGAGCGAGCTTAGGCGGCCTCATTCAATCCACAGGAGATGGACCGGTACTTCCAAAGTAGTGGGTGGCTGCCCGCGCCAGGCCCAGCGGTACCACTCCACCTCGGGAGTGATCCGCACGCAGATGTCCCCCTCGGCGCCAGAATAGATCTCGGTGACCGCTCGGAGATCACGGCGCTCAAGACCGCCTTCGACGTGCACCACGCGCCGCCCGGTGACCGCGTCCGCCTCGAAGACGGGTGTGGGGGCCCGATGTGCCGGCCCGTCCAGCGAAACCAACCGGATGCCGCTGTCCCGAGGGCTGTCCTCGGCTTTCCGGTCGCCGACCGATTCCACCCAGACCCGCTCCACGGGCACCAATGGCGCGAACACCTCGACCTGGTCGGCTTCGGCCCGGTACCACTCGTACTCGGGGATCACGGGCACATAGGTCCGGGCGCTCTGGACCACCCGGTCGTCCGCGCGCAGGTCGCCACGCCAGCCCAACCCCGGCAGCCCGACCAGCACCCGATGTCCGCGCAACTCGACCCGCTCTGTCGCGGGAACGATGGCCAACGGCCGAGGTGGCCGGGGCGCCCAGTCCGGCTGGTCGGCGAACGGGTCCGGCAACGGTCCGGTCATGCCCGTGGTGGCCTTACTCAGCGCCGCGCAGCGGGGCGCCACGCTGGCGCATGAACGGGACCGGGTTCACCGCGCCTGAGGCGTGGCGGTTGTTGCGCAGGTGTACTTCGAAATGCAGGTGCGGGCCGGAGGAATTGCCGCTGCTGCCGACCTTTCCGATCACCTCGCCGGCCGCCACCATCTGATCTAGGTCGACGAAGGGCTGAACCACCATGTGGCAGTACCGGGTGATGTAGCCACCGGCGTGCAGCAGGTCGACGTACCAGCCACAGCCCTTCTTGCCAGGGAACCCGTCCACGTCGCAGTCCTGCCGGCCACGGTAGTCCTCATCGCAGGTGGAGACCAGCACACGACCAGCCGCAGCGGCCCGGATCTCGGTGCCCTTGGCCGCGCCGATGTCGACGCCGTCGTGGCCGGGTCGGCTCGCGGTGCGGAACCCGGAGCCGACCTTGCCAGGAATCGGTGCGGTCCAGCCGGAGGCCGCGATCTGGCCGTGCTCGGCCGCGTCGCAGACCGCCTTACTGTTGACTTCGACAGTGCGGGCAGCGCCGCCGGACAGCGCGTCTACGATCCGGCTGGCGAGTTCCTCGTGTTTGGCGTACGCGTCCGGGTACGCGCTGATCTGCACCCGCTGCGCGGCTACGCTCAGCGGTTGGCGCTGCCAACTTCCCACCTTGACAAGCTTCTCGTAGAACTTCCGTGCCGCGTATGCAGGGGTCAATCGTTCGGCTACCGTGCCCCACCCCGGTCGCTGCTGGAACAGGCCCAGCGAGTCGTGGTCCGCACCGACGCCCTCGTGCGCCAGAGCCAGGGATGCAGGGACCCTGCTGTTCGCCAGGTTGCGAAGGGCTGACTCCTGCATCGCTGTGGCGACAGCAACCACCCAGCCTCGCGGGGGAACGCCCATGTCTTGGCCGACCTTGATGATGATCGCGGCATTGCGGATCTGGGTGTCGCCGTACTCGGTGAATCGCGGTAGCTTGCCCGTCATGTCCACCGCTCGGACCGGCCCGCACGCCAAGCCTGCCAAGGTGTCCCCGGGTTCGGCGTCGTCACCGCCAAGCCCGGTGAGGAAGAACGCGGCGGTGCCGCCGGCGCAACAGAGCAGAAGCAGCATTCCGGTAAGCGCCGCGGCGATCACACCGAGCCGAACAGGTCGGCTGCGGGACGGGTTGCCAACATTGTTCACGGCCGCTCCCAGTCCAACGCATCGACCAGCCAACCCCCATCGGAGGTGACCAGCTCCAGCCGGAGCCGGCCGGAATCAAGAGGGAGCAACATCTCGACGAAGGTCTCGGTCCGTTCCTGCATGGTTGGAGGGCCGGTGACCTTCTCGGCGGGCACGCTCTCGGGCTCAGCGCCTGTCAGCTTCTCCCTCAGCGCCGGCGTGGAGAGCGGCTGTAGGCCAGCTTGCCACTGATCGGCGGTCATCCCGGGGCGGCCCAGCCAGGCCGCCGCGAAGCGGTCGGCGGTCTGTTCGGGAGTGCGGGCACCCGGCGACGTCACGGGTGATGGCAGAGCCCCACTGTTGAGCAGGCCGTCGTCGCCAGTTGTCGGGTCCACGGTCGTGATCGGCCCATCCGGTCGGCTGCTTAACCCGTCCGCCGAGTCAACCGGGTGGGAGATCAGTCGGGCCCCCCCGAGTACGCCGACGACGACCAGTCCGATTGCCAGCGCAATGCCCAGCCGCGACCGCAGCGCCCGGGTGAAGAGGAACTCCAACGCCCGTCGCATGATCTCACCTCGCTTCTGAGCGCACCCGAGGTGCGGTGCGATCCGGCACACGTTCGGTAGAGCCCGGTCGGTAGACCACGAACGACGGGCTCTCCGCAGGTACATCGGGCTCGGTCCAGGTTGCCGGCTGTCGTCGCCGGGGTTGCGGGGCGACCGGGCGGCCCCCACCCGTCGTCTCCTCCGGCGGTGCCTCGTCGGCCCGTTCTCGACCGTCGGGGCGCGCGGCGTCTGCTCGTCGGCCCTCGGTTGCCGCAGCTGGTACCGGGGCAGCATCCTCCCGCCGGGCCTCTGGGCGCAGTCGGGTCTGCTCGGCGTCGGGCGACCGTCGACGTCCGCCCACTGGCTCGGCCGTGCCGCCCGGCTCTGCCACGTCCAGCCGTGCGGCGGTCCGCATGTCGCGGAAGAACCGACGGTGCCAGGACCCGGCCGAGCCGATCGCTTCGCTGCTGTCCTTGCCCCCCAGTTGAGTGATCCGCCGGTACGGCCGCAGCAGCAGCCAGCCGACCACTCCGCAGAGCCAGACCAGCACCACCTGAAGCCATCCCGGCAGCGTGGGGGTGCTCATGATCAGGTCGACGGCGAAGAGATAGATGGCGGCCCCGGTGCCGAAGATGGCGATGTTGAACACCGCAGCGACCACGGCGTTCGCCAACCGGCGCAGGCCTGCGCTGGCCGGCCGCAGCAGACCGATGGTGCCCAGAATGGGTGCCGCGATCACCGCCCACCGGAAGATCAGGAAGCCCAGCAACACCAGCACCGACGCCGTCAGATCGAACATCGCGAAGAGTACGGCCGCGAGCATCGCGATGAATCCGGAGCCGATTCGGTCCATGTCGCGGGCTCCCGTCAGAAACTCGTACGCCTCCGGGTCCTCGGTCTTGATCTGCGCCGCGACCGTCATCCACTGCTGCTGCTTGGTCTTTGTGACCAAATCACGAGTAGCGGGATTAGAGCGGGTTGATTCCGCCTCACCCCAGCTCAGCGACTTGGCGTCGTATAGTGCCCTGCCGTACTTCTTGGCGGTCTCGCTGTCGGCCGAGCCGAGTACACCGCGCAGCCAGTTGCGGTAGAGCATCGCCTCAGTAGCGGTGTCGCTGGCCCGTACGGCCGGCGGCCGCTTGTCGACACAAGCATCCGGATTGGGGAGCACACACTTGTCGGCAGGAATGTCCCTGGACGCCGGGCCTAGAGCGTCGTGCACGACGCCGAGAGAGGTGATCAGGGTGCCATCGGCAATGTTCGCCGACTTGACCGGCCAGGCGGCCAACGCGGTGACCGCCACCATCACTAGTAGAGCCCACCCTGCCGTCGTCATCGCGTTACTCATGTCTGACTGGCGGGAGCGCCAGAGTAGGTAGAGACCCACCACGCAAAGCGTGACGATGCCGAAGACGCTGAACACTTTCTGATAGATGGCCTTGGTGGCCTTCTCTACTAGCGGGTCGGCCCAATTCCACATCGTGCGTGGGTCCCATGCCCGTTCGCGCAGCGCGTTTGAAGCACCGACGACCGCTGTGGCCATCATGAGCTCACCGTTGGCAACCGTGGTGGTGAACTTGTAGTCCGGATGGAGGACGGTGGAAGCGCAGCCGCCGTCAACGTCATAGGTGTTGTAGCTGTAGCCGCCGTAGCCGTAATCGCTGTAGATGCCCTTGGGGCCGGGCAACTTGGATGAGTCCGGGCGGGAGGCGAACCAGCCGGCGAGGCCCGAATCGGGGGCGGAGGGTACAGGGGGCTTGAGGCACTCGATCTCACCCTGGCTGACCTGCTTCAACTTGCCCACGCAGGCGCGGAAGTCGGCCTGCCATTCGGCGGTCGTGCAGAGGTCGGCGCGGGCCTGGGCGACGGGCGGTGCGGCGACTGCGGTCCCCCCGCCGAGCAGCGGCCAGGTGACGGTGGCCCCGGCCAGTACGCCGAGGGCGAGCAGGAACGACGCGATCCTTGCCCAAGCCCTCGCCATGTCACGCCTCCAGGTCTGGCAGGGGAATGCTCGGCAGCACTCCGGCCGCTGCGGCGATCGCGGCGGGCGTCGTGTCGAGGTGGTCCAGCAGCCCTTCGACGTACGAGACGTCGACGCGGACCTTCTGCACTCGGCCGTCGACGTCACGCATCACGAACTCGCGGAAGCCGAGGCGGCTGGACGAGCTGGTGTCGGCGGCGGAGAGTGCGGCGAGGGTGGCTTCGTACCCGTCGTTGACCGGCACCCGCAGCAGCCGCAGCGCTTCGGAGGCGATCTCGGCGTCCTCGGCGATCCGGCCGACGAAGACGGTGGAGACCAGGTTTTGCACGTCGAGGCCGAGGATGTCGCGGGGGTTCTGCGAGGCGACCAGCGCGGCGAGGTTCCATTTGCGGGAGTCTCGGGCGAGCCGGACCAGGAAGGAACGCCCGGATCGCCAGCCCTCCATGAAGTGGGCCTCGTCCAGGCCGACGAGTTTGCGCGACGACATCGACCCGCCGTAGCAGCGGCGGACGGCGAGCCGGTGTGCGGTGTGCAGCATCGGCAGCGCCAGGGCCTCCTCGGCCGACCAGTACTCCCGTTCGATCTTCAGGTCGGGCAACCGCAGGCCGGCCATGGTGATCACGGTGAGTGCGGCGTCGGCGCCGAGCAGCCCCTCCGGTGGCCGGCCGAAGAACAGCATCGCCAGGGGCATCTCGGCGGTGTCCAGCAGGAGGTTGGCCAGCTCCTTGCCGGCGTCGTCGTCGAGACGGCCGAGGCAGCTCACCACGTCGTCCAGGGTGGACGTCTCCTCGGCGGGAACCTGACGGACCGCGTGCCGGAACAGGGTGGCGGTTGACGCTTCGCGGGCCACCTGCGGCGGCACGAGCATCATGCAGATGTCCTGGACCAGCATCCGCCGCTCGGCTCGGGCGTTGGAGACGGCGATCTCGAACTCGCGGTCACCGGAGGCCCCGGTGCCGAACTCGCTGCGCAGCGGCGTCGGGATAAGCGAGTAGGGGGCCAGGGTGCCGTGTTCCGAGCCGGTCAGGTTCAACACCCGGGAGTACGGTCGCAGCTCGGGCATCGCGCACAGTCGGGCCAGCGGCCCGGACGGGTCGAGCAGGGTCACCTGGACACCTCGGCGGGCGGCCAGGTAGCCCAGTGCGCCGAGCAGGGTCGACTTGCCACCGCCCGGTTCGGCGACGAAGACCGCGAGCCCGGAGCGTTCCCGGACCTCCATGGGGAAGTGCAGGTCGAGAAAGACCGGGCGACGGCAGGTGCCGGCGGTCCGGCCGATCAGGTCACCCCGGCGGTCGCCCACGTTCGAGGCGGCCTGGGGAAGCGCGGCGGCGAGCAACGGCACCGGCATGCGGCGGACGTAGCCGGTGTTGGCGATCGGCTCGCCGGGGATGAACTCGCGGGCCAGCCAGTCCTGGTTCTTCGGGTGCTGCAGGGAGATGCGCAGCTCCCGGGAGTAGAGCTGGATGAGCCGGCGGGCGCGCTCCAGACACTCTTCCCTGGTCCGGCCGCCGACGGCGATGCGGTGCCAGCCGTGTGCACGGGCCGAGTCGACGGGCAGGCCGGTGGTCATCTCGTCGCCGATCACCAGCGCGCGCTTGGCCAGCCGCTCCAGCTCCGGGGGTGCGTCGATGCCGTGCTCGGCGTAGTCGAGTTGCTGCGAGCGGATCATCCGCAGCCGGTGTTCGAGATTGCGGAAGGAGTCGCCGGAGCCGAGGATGTCGACGCGGGTGGAGATCTCCATCGGCCAGGGCAGCCGCTCGTGGAAGTGCAGCCAGGGCTCGTGCCGCTCGGGAATCTCCAGTGGCTCCATCCGGCCCACGGCGAGCACGGCGACGTGCCGTTCCTCGCCGGTCATCCGGTTGACGAGTTTCACCGTCGAGCCGTACGGGGTGCGGTAGCGCTCGACCTGTTCGGTGAGGGCGAGCAGGTCACCGCGCTCCCAGCGCCCGTCGGTGACCGGGGAGAGCGTGCCGGGCGGTGCCATGCACAGCGCCACCGAGCGGTAGAGGAGCCACTCCAACTCCTGGGCGGTGACCCGCCGGCCGCGCATGCCGAACGCGCCGAGCACCTCGTCGAACTGCTCCACGGTGCGGCCCAGCTTGCGGCGTTCGCCCTCGGCGGTGCCCCGGCCGAAGGTGCGTAGCAGGCGTTCGGTGAGCGAGTCGCCGAGGGAGCGCCGGGCGAAGGTGACGCCCAGGTAGGTCTGCCCCTCGGCGTGGTTGACAGCCATCAGGTGCCGCTGGGCGGCGACCAGGTGATCGGCCCAACTGGTGGTGCCGGGCACGTCGGCGAGGGGTGCGTGGGTGTGTGCGTCGATGGTGCGCGCCCACTCGTCGGCGGGGAACGGCCGGGTGGTGCGGCGCAGGTGCAGCCGGAAGCCCGCCAGGCCGGCGTACTGCTCGGAGATGGCCGACAGCAGCGCTTCCCGCTCGGCGTCCGGCCGGAATGCCCAGCGGACCTCGGGCAGCCAATACCAGGCGGTGACGGTGTTGGGGGTGAAGGTCAGGTGGCCGGCGATCTCGGTGATCGCCAGCTCGACCGACGGGTCCCGATCCCCGAACTTGATCTTCGGGGCGCGGACCCGGGTTGGCTTGGTGGGTCGGTCCGGTCGGCTGGCGGCGCGCTGCCGGGGCGGGGCGATCTCCCGCCCGCTCGGCTCGGTGCCGGAGTCCTCGGGTCGGTCCGAGTCGGTGGCGCGGCGTCCCGTGCCCTCCAGCGCCGGCCGGTCCGTGCGGCCGGCGCTGGGCGGCTGCTCGGCCGGGGCCGGTTGAGCTGCCGGTCGGCCGGACTGGGGTGCTGGCCGGCTGAGTGGCGCGGCCGTGGAGCGGCTGCCCGGCGTGGTGCTCGCCGGGCCGCTGCCCGGACCGGTGCCCGCCGGTGGTCTGACCGGACCGGTGCTCGCCGGTGGTCTGACCGGACCGGTGCTCGCCGGTGGTGTGGTGGGGGCGGGGTCGGGCTCATCCGACGGACGGAGCATCGGCAGCCGATCGCCGGCCTGGTGCGGCACCCGGGACTCGCTGGCCGGGTGGCCGCCGCCGTGTCGTGGCTCGACGGACCGGCGGCCGCTGCGGGGCTGGTCGTCGGGCGTCCACGGTGGTTCGAGCTCGGGAACCGGGCGGGCCGGTGCCGGGCTGGCCGTCGGCGGCTGGGCCGGGATCGCCGGCTGCTCCCGGGTGCCCGGGCCGGCCGGCAGGGCTCGCGCGGCGTTGGGTCGTGCCCCGCCGAACAGGTCCAGGAAGGGGGAGTCGATGTCGGCGTTCTCGCCGGCCGAGACCGCACTGGGCTCGGCGGGTGGTGTCCGGCGGGGGACCGGCCGGGGTGCCTGGAACACACCCACCGCGCCGTGGCCGGGCGACGTCACCAGCGCGGGATCGAGCGCCACCTCGTCCTCGTCTTCGGCGTAGTCGAACGATTGCGCACGGTGACCGGCCGGCACGGCCGAGTGGCCGGCCGGGGGACCCGGCGTGGACGAGCGACTCATACGACAGCCCTCGAAACCGGCGGAAGGCTGGCCAGCCTGCGGCGGGCCCGAACGACGACCGGCGGCGTTGCGGTTTCGCCCGGATACGACACCGGTATCCAGACGAAACCGCGCCTTGCCGGATCGCCGCCCGGGCTCCGCCTCGGCTCGACCGCCCTTGTGAAACAGGCCCTGCCCGCGTCGTGCCACGGACCGATCGGCGTACGCCCGGTCATGCCAGCTCCTCCCGGATCCTGATCCGGCTGCCGACCAGGCGCGGGTCGCGCTGCTCGATCGCCGGCTCCCGAGTGCGTCGCCAGTCGGTCAGCGCGGTGCGGATGACCACCCGCGCCGGCCGGTCGGGGTCGACGTGCCGGAAGATGAACGACGTGGTCACGATGGCGAGCGCGATCTCCCAGGCCGGGAAGAGCTCGACCGTCAACGTGAACAGCCAGTGGATGAACATGTAGAGGGGAACCAGGAGCATGAAGAGCCCGTACTGGGCGTAGGGCAGGTGGACCGGAAGGGTGTAACCGGGCGGCCCGAGGTAGACCAGGCGGGCCCGGTAGATGTCGTCGTCGGTGCGCAGCCGCATCTGGTGAACGCGCCTATTCGAAGATCAGGTCGATCAGGTAATCGCCGACGAAGAAGAGTGTTGCCGCGCCGGCGATGAAGGCGAGCCCGACGATCGCGATCGCGGAGCTGGTCAGCACCTTGGAGATCTCGCCCCGGCTGGCCCGGCCGATGAAGATGACGCCCAGGACGGCCAGCAGGATCGGCGCGATCTTGCTGGCGAAGAAGGTGACCACACTGTTGGTGTCGATCCCCTTCGGTGCCGGCTCGGCGAGCGGAGTCGACGCCAGGGTGGAGAGCGCGTGGGCGACGCCGGACGACGCCGTCTCCATGAGCTCGAAGGCGATCACTGGAACCTCCCCATAGCGCGGCCGGCGGTGCCGCGGCGGTGCAAAAGGCGAGCCTGGCGGAAATCTGCTCCACAGGGCGCAGCGTTCTTGACCCTGCGTTCGTTACTCACCACGTAGCGTGGCGAGGTTTGGGCGGATTTTTCCCGCTTCGGCCCTCCCTCCAAGCTTCGCCATCTCGATGCTGGCCAATTCCAAAGCGTACGGGCCGCCCCGGATTGCGACAAGCCGCGAAGAGGCTGCCCGATGCTGCCCGGATGACCGATCGTACACCTGTTCTAATCAGCACGTCAGGGTTGGTCGGGGGAGCCGACCCGGGTCGATTGGCGCCGCCGCCGCGACCGGTACCGTCTAGTCGTGACCGATCTGGTGCGGGCCTCGGGCCCGGTGGTGATGGGCGTCCTCAACGTCACACCGGACTCCTTCTCCGACGGCGGACGGTACGCCGACCTCGACTCGGCCGTCGGACACGGCGTCCGTCTGCGCGACGCCGGTGCACACCTGGTCGACATCGGCGGTGAGTCGACCCGGCCGGGTGCCGAGCGCATCGACGCCGCGACCGAGGTGGCCCGGGTATTGCCGGTCATCCGCGAGCTGACCGCCGCCGGGGTGGCGGTCAGCATCGACACCAGCCGCGCCCGGGTGGCGGAGGCCGCCCTGACCGCCGGGGCGGCGGTGGTCAACGACGTCTCCGGTGGGTTGGCCGACCCGGACATGGCCCGCGTGGTCCGCGACGCGCACTGCCCCTGGGTGTTGATGCACTGGCGTGGCCACTCCCGCGCGATGCGCGAGCTGGCCCACTACACCGACGTGGTGGCCGACGTTCGGGCCGAGCTGGCCCAACGGATCGACGCGGCGCTGGCCGCCGGGGTTTCCGCTGATCGGATCATCGTCGACCCGGGGCTCGGTTTCGCCAAGACCGCCGCGCACAACTGGGAACTCAGCGCCCGTCTGCCGGAGCTGCTGGACCTCGGTTGCCCGCTGCTCTTCGGGGCCAGCCGCAAGTCGTACCTCGGCGGGTTGCTCGCGGCCCCGGACGGCACCCCACGACCGACCGCCCAGCGGGAGGCGGCCACGGTGGCCACCAGCGTGCTCGCGGTCGCCGCGGGAGCCTGGGGCGTCCGCGTGCACGACGTGCGGGCCACCGCCGACGCCCTGGCGGTCTGGGTCGCGACCGGCAGCCCGCGCCTGGCCGTGCCGCCGCACGACAAGGAGCGGGCACGACACGATCACGAGCAGGAGGTACGGCGATGACGACCGACCGGATCCAGCTGACCGGCCTGCGGGCCCACGGCCGACACGGGGTGTACGACTTCGAGCGGGCCCAGGGACAGGACTTCGTGGTCGACGCCGTCCTCGAAATGGACCTGGCTCCGGCGGCGGCCAGCGACGACGTCACCGACACCGTCCACTACGGCGAGTTGGCCGAACGCCTGGTCGCGGTGGTGACCGGCGAGCCGGTGAACCTGATCGAGACGCTGGCCGATCGACTCCTCGCGGTCTGCCTGGCCGACGGGCGGGTGGGCACCGCCACGATCACCGTGCACAAGCCGGAGGCCCCGGTGCCGCACACGTTCACCGACGTGGCCGTCACCATGACCCGGACGCGGGCCCAGTGACCAGGGCGGTGCTGTCGCTCGGCAGCAACCTGGGCGACCGGCTGGGCCACCTGCGCACGGCGGTCACGTCGTTCGGCGACGCCGTACTCGTGCTCTCCGGGGTGTACGAGACTCCACCGTGGGGCGACGCCGACCAGCCCGCGTACCTCAACGCGGTGCTGCTCGCCCAGGACGCGACGGCGACCCCGCGCGACTGGCTGGAGCGGGCCCGCGCCGCGGAGCGCGCGGCCGGCCGGGTGCGTGACCCGCAGCGGCGGTTCGGGCCGCGCACCCTCGACGTGGACGTGATCGCGGTCTGGGGCGACGACGACGAGCCGGTGCTCAGCGACGACGACGAGCTGACCCTGCCGCACCCCCGGGCGCACCTGCGCGCCTTCGTGCTGCGGCCGTGGATCGACATCCAGCCGTACGGTCGGCTGCCCGGTCACGGCTGGTTGACTGACCTGCTCACCACCGGCCCCGCGGCGGCCGACGCGCTGGAACTGCGTCCCCGGCCGGAGTTGGCGTTAGAGTCGACGTCATGACCGAGCGGAGTCGGCCGGCATGACGCAGGCGAAGTCCCCACCACCGGGCGGGTCCGACCCGGATCGGTCCCGGATGGGCCCCACCCGGATCTCGACACTGGTCGTGGCCGCCCTGGCCGCGGCGGCGGTGGCCTGGCTGCTGATCAGCTCCCTCTACTACAGCGGCATCCCCCGGCTGCCCTGGCTGCCGGTGGTGACGCTGGCCGGGCTGGCCGTGCTGGAGGCGTACGCCGCGATCAACACCCGGGGCCGGATCGAGCGCAAGCCCGGTCGGGACGCGGTCAACCCACTGCTGGTCGCCCGTTTCGTGGTGTTGGCCAAGGCGTCGGCGCTGGCCGCGGCCATCTTCGCCGGCTTCTACGCGGGGCTTGCCGGCTGGCTCTTCATGGAAACCACCCGCGCCGCCCTGGACGATCGTCCGGCCGCCGGCGGGGGCCTGCTCGCCTCGCTGGCTCTGGTGGGTGCCGCGCTGTGGTTGGAGCGCTCCTGCCGGGTGCCGGAACGCCCGGACGACGAACGCGAGCAGGACCCACGGGAGAGCCGTCCCGGCCAGCGCTGAGCAGGGGGTTACGCCCGGCTCCGGGCGCGGGTACGGTGCCTGCGATCGGAGAGCAAGGGCCGCCCACGGTCCGTCCGCGCGCCGGACCGGGGACGGCCGGGCCACTGGGGAGGCGGCGTCATGGGGTACGAAGAAGCGGGCCGGGAGCGCTCGGCCGAGCCCTCGTCCGGGGTGCCCGCCGCCGTTCTGGAGAACGTCTTCGACGACCCCACCCACGGTGAGCCCGGCCGGGACCGGATCGGCGTGCAGCTGGGCTGGGAGTTCGTGCTGCTGGCCGGGCTGGCCGCTCTGGGCTGGCTGCTCTGGCGGGAGGATCAGGCCGCCCTGCGCGCCGACAACCTGCGCGCGTTGCTCGTCGACGCGGTCGGGTTGGGGTTGCTCGCCCTGGCCGCCGGGCTGAGTCTGCGTACCGCGGCACCGAACCTGGCCGTCGGGCCGGTCGCGGTCGCCACCGCCCTGCACTACGCCGAGCAGGGTGACCGGGGTCTGCCGGCGTCGGTCGGCCCGGCCGTGGCGGTCGCCGCGCTGGGTGGGCTCGCGCTGGCGTTGGTCGTGGTGGTGCTGCACGTGCCGGCGTGGGCCGCCAGCCTGGCCGGCGCGGCGGGTGTGGTGGTGTTCATCGAACGCCGTTCGGCGCCCGTGCTGGTGCAGGGCGACTACGACCCGGGGCGCAGCGCCGGATACCTCTTCGCCGGCTTCGCGGCGGTGGCCGTCCTCGGCGGGCTGTTCGGCGCGATCCGGGCGATTCGCCGGCTGGTCAGCCGGTATCGGCCGGTCGCCGACCCGGCCCGTCGGCGGGGCGCCGCCGCCGCCGTGGTCGCCGGGGCCGCGCTCGTCGGCTCCACCGTGCTGGCCGCCCTCGCCGGTGTGCTGATCGCCGCCAACGACCCCGGGCCGGTGGCACCCACCTCGGGGCTGGACTGGACGGTCCTGGCGATCGGGGTGACCCTGCTCGCCGGCACCAGCGCGTACGGCCGCCGGGGCGGCGTGTTCGGCGTGGTGCTGGCGGTCAGCCTGGTCACCGTCTTTCGGGCGTACGCGCCGGAGCGGGGCTGGACGCTGAGCACCTGGGCGGTCGGCGGCGCCGTGTTGGGCGCCGGGCTGCTGGTCACCCGGCTCGTCGAGACGTTTGGTCGGCCCCGACCCGGCAGCACCGACAAACCCGAACCGGTCACCGACGGCACGATCAGCACGGGTTGGACCATGCCGCAGTCGCAGTCGGTCGACAACTGGCCTCCGACGCTGCCGACGCCGGCCGCGCCGCAACCGGTCGACCCGTGGCGGGATCCGCGCTGGGAGGACGGCCCGCGTCGGTGGGACGTCGACGAGCGGTGACCACGGTGGCGTCCGCCGAGCCGGAGCTGATCTCGACCGTTAGGCTCGGCGACATGACCGACACACCTGCCGCCGCCCCCGGCGGAACCTCGTTCGCCGAGCTTGACGCGCTGTCCACCGAGGAGCTGCGGGAGCGGGCGTTCGCCCTGGCCCGGGAGCGTCGCGACGTCAAGTTCTACTGGTCGGTGCTGCGGCACCTGCCGAACGCGGACGAGGCCACGGTGCTGGACGGCGCACCGAACTCGATCGGCCCGACCATCGACGAGGCCAACGCGCTGTGGCGGGAGCTGACCGGTCACGGTTACGAGGAGTCCGCGCCGCTGCTGCGGGCCGCCTTCATCGACTACCTGCTGAAGCACTGAGCCGCGCGGGGCAGCCCAGGTCCGCCCGAACGACAGGTTCGGGGCCTGGGCGGATGGTGTCACTCTTCCACCGCTCCGGCCCGGTCAGCCGTTACGGCACGGCGGCCGGCACCGGCGCGCTCGCCGTGTTGTTGCTTGTCGGGATCTGCGGCAGTCCGGCGTACACCGGTTGGGCCGCCGCCCAGACCGACCCGGACTCGGCCGGCGCCTTCTACCTGCGCCTGCTCGCGTGGCCGGCCTGGCGGCTCCACGCGGACGGTCAGGCCGGCGGCCTGTTCGCCGCCGACCTGCGAGCCGTGCTGCTGGTGGTCCTCGCGGTGGCCCTGCTCTACCTGCTGCCCGCCGCGCAGGTGGCCCGGGTGCCCGGCTCGGTCAGCCAGTTCCTCTCCGGCTGGGCCGCGTACGTGCTCGCCGGCGGGCTCGCCGCCGTGTTGTCGGCGCTGCTCGGCCCGGATCCGTCACTGCTGGTTGCCCTGCAGGACGCCAGCGCCGGCGCCGGCTACGGCTTCCTCACCGGCTGGATCATCGGCACCGCCAGCCTGGGCGGTCGCGCCTGAGCTGGCCCGGCGCGGTCGCGCCTGAGCTGGCCCGGCGCGGTCGCGCCTGAGCTGGCCCGGCGCGGTCGCGCCTGAGTTGGGGTGGCCGGGACCGGGCCGCCGACGCGGCAGCCCGGTCGTCGTCCGGTCAGTTCGGTGCGCGGCCCAGGTCGAGCAGGCGGTGTCGACTGAGCGCACCCACCGGTCGGCCGGCGTCGGTCACCACGAGCTGGTCCCGTCCCGAGGTGAGCAGCACCGCCAGCGCGTCGTACGCGGTGCCGTCCAGTGCCACGGTGGGCAGGTCCGCCGCGGCGTCGCCGGGTACGGGTTCCAGGTCCTCCCGGTCGAGTGGGGTCACCGCCAGCCGGCGGATGCCCCGGTCGGCCCCGACGAACTCGCGGACGAACGGGGTGGCGGGGGCGCCGAGCAGCGCGGCCGGTGTGTCGTACTGCTCCAGGTGCCCGCCCTCGGAGAGCACCGCGATCCGGTCGCCGAGCCGGACCGCCTCGTCGAGGTCGTGGGTGACCAGGACGATCGTCTTGCGGACCTCGGCCTGAAGCCGGAGGAACTCCTCCTGGAGGCGGGTCCGGACGATCGGGTCGACGGCCGAGAACGGCTCGTCCATCAGCAGCACCACCGGGTCGGCGGCGAGCGCGCGGGCCACCCCGACCCGCTGCCGCTGGCCACCGGAGAGCTCGTGCGGATAGCGGCCGCCGAACTGGGCCGGGTCCAGGCCGACCAGGTCGAGCAACTCGTCGACCCGGGCCCGGGTCTGGCGTTTGGGCCACCGGAGCAGGCCCGGCACGGTGGCCACGTTGGCCCGGACCGTCTGGTGTGGAAACAGGCCGACGTTCTGGATCACGTACCCGATGCGGCGGCGCAGGCGCACCGGGTCGGCATCCGTCACGTCCTCGTCGCCGAGCGTGATCCGGCCGGCGGACGGCTCGATCAGACGATTGATCATGCGCAGCACCGTCGACTTGCCGCAGCCGGAGGGGCCGATCAGCACCACCAGCTCGCCGGCCCGGACGTCCAGGCTGAGGTCCCGGACCGCCTCGGTGCCGTTCGGGTAGCGCTTCTGGATGCCCTGTAGGGAGATCGACGCCGCGCGAGGGGATGAGGCCACGTCGGCAGCCTCCGGGGTAACGTCCACGTATGTCCTTCCGCCTGAGCTACCGGGCCGACCCGGGTAACCCCTGGTTCTCCTGGCAGTACGTGCGGGACAACTCTGACACGATCCTTGCCGCCGTGCGTGAACACGCCACCCTCACCGGGCGGGCGGTGCTGCTCGCCGTGTTGATCGCGTTGCCGTTGTCCGTGCTGGCGTACTGGTTCCGGCCGCTCGCCGGGCCGATCCTCGCGGTCAGCGGGATCGTCTACACCATCCCGTCGTTGGCGCTCTTCGCGTTCATCGCGCCCTACCTGGGCACCGGGACGACCACCGTGCTGGTCGGGCTGGTCCTCTACGCGCTGCTGCTGATCGTGCGCAACGTGGTGGCCGGGCTCAACCAGGTGCCCCCGGAGGTCGGCGAGGCGGCCGAGGGGATGGGCTACGGCCGGTGGGGTCGGCTGTTCCGGATCGACCTGCCGTTGGCCCTTCCGGGCATCGTGACCGGCGTACGCCTGGCGACCGTCTCGACCGTGGCGTTGGTCACAGTCGGCGTCCTGGTCGGGCACGGCGGCCTCGGGCAGTTGATCTTCGCGGGCTTCCAGAACAACCTCTACAAGGCCGAGATCATGACCGCCGCGCTGCTCTGCGTGGCGCTCGCGCTCGTGCTCGACCTCCTGCTCGTCCTGGTCGCCCGGCTGGTGACCCCCTGGTCCGCCCGGAGGGCACGGTGACCGTCGCGGAAAATCCGATCGGCCAGGGGATCACCTGGATCAACGACCCACTCAACTGGACCAACCCCGGCGGCATGCTGGACCGGCTCGGTGAGCACCTGACCATCTCGGCCCTGGCGGTGGCGCTCGGCTGCCTGGTGGCGTGGCCGCTGGGGCTCTGGCTGGGGCACCTCGGCCGGGGCGGTGGCCTGGTGGTGCTGGTGTCCAACGCCACCCTGGCCATCCCCACCCTGGCGCTGCTCACCATCCTGCCGGTGGCCTTCGCCAGCGGCTTCGGGCGGACGCCGGTCGTGGTGGCGCTTGCCGTCTTCGCCGTGCCGCCGCTGCTGGCCAACGCGTACACCGGGGTGCGGCAGGTGGACCCGGAGGCCCGCGACGCGGCCCGGGGGATGGGCCTGTCCGGCGGGCAGTTGCTGCGCCGCGTCGAGTTGCCGCTCGCGGTGCCCTACCTGGCCGCCGGTTTCCGGACCGCCGCGGTGCAGGTGATCGCGACCGCCGCGCTGGCCTCGTTCGTCAACGGCGGCGGCCTGGGTCAGATCATCCGGACCGGCTTCGGCATCGGTATCGCGGCCGGCGGCGGGCAGATCGTCGCCGGCGGTGTGCTGGTGGCGGGTCTGGCGCTGCTGGCCGAGGTGATTCTCGGCGGGGTCGAACGCCTGGTCACCCCGCGTCCGCTGCGGCGCGGGCGGCAGCGGCTGGGGCGGCCCCGAGCCGCGGACGCCACCGGGCGCGCCTGACCCGTCCGGGTGAGCCCCGCGTCAAGCCGGCCACCGACGCTGGTCCGATCGGTGACGATGAGGTGACGAAGTCCATCCCAGGTTGTCGGTCGGTTGCGGAGCATGTTGGGTGGACATTCGCGGGCGACCGACAGTCAGGATCGCCCGTCGGACACGCGGCCGGCCCGGGACGGGCCGCGCCGGGACACGGAAGGCGGGCACATGCGCGCACGTACACGTCTGGCGATCGGCGCCATCGGCGCCGTCGCCGGGGCAGCACTTCTCACCGGTTGCGGTGACGCCGGCTCGTCCGGCACCGACGCACCCCAGCAGAGCGCCTCCGGCGCCGGGTGCGCCCCGGTCGCCGGCAAGCAGCTCATCGCTCTGCAGGACGACAAGAAGCTCCAGAACTCCGACAACGTCATTCCCGCGGTCAACAGCAAGGCGGCCAACCCGCAGCTGATCGCCGCACTGGACAAGGTCTCCGCGTCCCTCGACACCCCGAAGCTGATCCAGCTCAACAAGGCCGTCAACGAGGACCGCAAGACCGCCAAGGTGGCGGCCGAGGAGTTCGCCAGCGCCAACAACGTCACCGCGGGCATCGCCAAGGGGTCGGGCGGCGACATCGTGGTGGGTGCCGCCAACTTCGCCGAGAGTCAGATCCTGGGCGAGCTGTACCGGATCGCGCTCACCGCCGCCGGCTACCAGGTCAAGGTGCAGCAGATCGGCAACCGCGAGCTGTACGAGCCGGCGCTGGTGAAGGGCGAGATCCAGGTCGTCCCGGAGTACGCGGCGACGATGGCCGAGTTCCTCAACACCAAGGCCAAGGGCGGCACCCCTCCGCCGATCTCCTCGCCCGACATCAACACCACGGTGACCGCGCTCAAGGCCGAGGGCGACAAGGCGGGCATCACCTTCGGCGCCCCGGCCGCCGCACAGGACCAGAACGCCTTCGCCGTCACCCAGGCCTTCGCCGACAAGTACGGCGTGCGGACCCTCTCCGAGCTCGCCGCGAAGTGCTCGGGCAGCGCGACGAAGTTGGGCGGCCCGCCGGAGTGCGAGCAGCGTCCGTTCTGCAAGCCGGGTCTGGAGAAGACGTACGGGCTGAAGGTCGGCTCGTTCTCCTCACTGGACCAGGGCGGGCCGCTGACCAAGAGCGGTCTGCGTGACGGCTCGATCAGCGTGGGCCTGATCTTCTCCTCGGACGGCGCGTTCGCCACCAGCTGAGCCGTCGCCGGGCGTGCCGCGGACGCCCCCGCCCCGACCGGGCGGGGGCGTCCGCGCGTCCGGGGACCCCGTTCCCTCCGGCGAACCTCGTCGGTAGGCTGCACATCCATGCCAGCCCCGGTCACCTCTGACACCCGGCGTCGACCATCGCTGCTGACCGTGCTCTTCTGGGCGGGGGTGGCTCTCGCGCCGGTGGCGGCGCTGATCCTGCTGGTCGCCGACGGCAACGGCCCGCTGCGCTTCGCCGCGGTGCTCGCCATCGTCTCCGTGGTGCTGATCGGCCTCTCCATCGCGCTGCGGGCCGACGATGCCGGTGCCTCGGCCCGGGCCGACGAGCTGCAGGATGAGATCGAGGAGCTGCGTACCCAGATCGCGACCGCCGCTCAGCGCGGTAGCCAGGCCCTCGACCAGGCGCACCGGGCACAGGAGGGGATCGCCGCGGTCCGCCGCCGTCTCGACGCCAGCGGTGCCACTCTCGCCGGTGCCGCACCCGTCGCTGCCGCCGCCGCTCCGGTGGCGGAGCCGGCGGGTGCCGGCCGGGCGCGGGTGCCGAGTGTCGAGCCGCCGGGGGACAACGCGCCGGTGGCCCGTAGCCGCGTTTCGGTGCCGGAGGACGCACCGCCGGGCCGCGCCCGGGTGTCCGGCCCGGACGACGCGTCCCGGTGGGGTCAGCCCGCACCTCCGGACGACGGGCCGGCCCACCCACGGGAGGCCGCCGAGCCGCGGGCGACGGCGGGGACGTACGGCGCGCAACGGCCGGCCGACGCCACGTACGGCTCAGCCCGCCGCCAGGAACACGACCGCCCCGAGCCGGCGCACCGACCCCTCGGCGTGGTCCGGCACACCGAAACCGTGCACGTCACCACCCGGCACACGGTGGTGGACGGCGGGCCCGCCGAGCCAGGTGGGCACTACGGGGCCGAGCCGGGTGGACGCTACGGCGCCGAGCCGGGTGGACGCTACGGCGCCGAGCCGGGTGGGCACTACGGCGGCGAACATTCGGGCCGGTGGACCCCGCCGGCGCAGGAGTGGACCCGGGGTGGTGGCGTGGATGAGCGTGCCCGCGCGGCCGGCCGGCCGGCGGGCGAGCCGGGGGAGCGCCCCCGAGCCGGGTACGGCGACGACCGGGCTCGCCCCGGTGACAACCGGGTGCGAGGGCCGCAGCCCTCGGCCGGTGGCGAGCCCGAGTGGAGCGGCGCGCGGGAAGCGTCGGGTTGGGGCCCGGACCGGAACGAGTCGGACCCGGACGGGCACGAGCCGGGCTGGACGGGTCGCCGCGACGAGCCGGAGTGGACCGACTCTCGCGACACGTACGACGAGCCCGGCCCGGCCGCCAGGCCGCACCAGGCGCCGCAGAGGCCGACCTCGGGCTCCTGGGACAACCCGGACGATCGCGGTTGGTCGGAGCGGCGCGACCGGGCGAGCGCTGCCGCTCCGCAGCCCGGGCCGGCCCTGCGGGCCGACGACACGGGCGAGTACTGGTCGCAGTTGCGGGCCGGTGACCGGTGGGCCGCGGTCCGTGACGACGAGGACGGCCACGAGCTGCGGGTCGGCGAACGCCGGGCCGAGGTGCGCACCGACGCCACCGGCACCGAGTACCGGATGGCCGACCGCTGGGCCGCCGTCCGGCGCGAGGAGCCGCGTCGGCGCGAGGAGCCGCGTCGGCGCGAGGAGCCCCGTCGTCATGAGGAGCCCCGTGGGCATGACGAGCCGCGTGGGCACGAGGAGCCGCGCCGGCACGAGGAGCCGCGCCGGCACGAGGAGCCGCGCCGGCACGAGGAGCCGCGCCGGCACGAGCAGCGCGAGTCGTACCAGCGGGACGAGCCGGCGCGTCGGCACGATCGCGACGGTGGCCGGCGGGCCGAGCCGGCGGGCCGGCCGGCGCTACCGGTGGGCGGGGTGCCGGTGCCGGACGAGTGGCGTCCTCCGCACCAGCGCGGCCACCAGGCGGAACCCGCTCCCGAGCGGACCGGCCGACGCCGGGTCGACGAGCGCTACGGCTATCCGCCGCAGGACGACGTGCCGCGGGCCGGCGGCACCCCGCCCGCGGAGCGCTGGCGCTGACACCTCAGACGGCCCGGCTCACTTGTCGATGTCGCCGACCACGAAGAACATCGAACCGAGGATGGCGATCAGATCCGGCACCAGGCAGCCGGGAAGCAGGGTGGCCAGCGCCTGCACGTTCGCGTACGAGGCGGTGCGCAACTTCAACCGCCACGGCGTCTTCTCACCCCGCGACACCAGGTAGTAGCCGTTGATGCCGAGCGGGTTCTCCGTCCACGCGTAGGTGTGCCCCTCCGGCGCCTTGAGCACCTTCGGCAGCCGGGTGTTGATCGGCCCGGTCAGCCGGTCCACCCGGTCCAGGCACTGCTCGGCGAGGTCCAGCGACGCGTACACCTGGTCCAGCAGCACCTCGAAGCGCGCGTGGCAGTCCCCGGCGGTCTTCGTCACCACCGGCACGTCCAGCTCGTCGTAGGCCAGGTAGGGGTCGTCGCGGCGCAGGTCCAGGTCGAGCCCGGAGGCGCGGGCCACCGGCCCGGACGCGCCGAACGCGGCAGCGTCGGCGGCGGACAGCACGCCCACGCCCACCGTCCGGGCCAGGAAGATCTCGTTGCGCCGGATCAGGTGGTCCAGGTCGGGCAACCGCCGACGTACCTCACCGATCGCCGCGCGCGCCCGGCCGGTCCACCCGTACGGCACCTCCTCCTTGAGGCCACCCACCCGGTTGAACATGTAGTGGATCCGGCCGCCGGAGACTTCCTCCATGACCGCCTGGATCGTCTCCCGCTCCCGGAAGGCGTAGAAGATCGGTGTGATCGCCCCGATCTCCAACGGGTACGAGCCGAGGAACATCAGGTGGTTGAGCACCCGGTTCAGCTCCGCGAGGGCCATCCGCAGCCAGGTGGCCCGCTCCGGCACCTCCATGCCCATCAGGCGTTCCACCGCGAGCACCACACCCAGCTCGTTGGAGAACGCCGAGAGCCAGTCGTGCCGGTTGGCCAGCACGATGATCTGCCGGTAGTCGCGTACCTCGAAGAGCTTCTCCGCACCCCGGTGCATGTAACCGATGATCGGTTCGCAGGCGACCACCCGTTCGCCGTCGAGCACCAGCTTGAGCCGCAGCACACCGTGCGTGGAGGGGTGCTGCGGGCCGATGTTCAGCACCATGTCGGTGCCGAGCTGCTGATCGCCGGTGCCGGCGATCAGCCCGGCCCCGGTGCCGACGGTCAGTTCACGAAGGTCCCCGGCGTCGGTGGTCATGCCCGTCATCGTGCCACGGACGGGTCGAGCGGGATGCCGACCGGTTGGCGCAGCCACAGGTGCCCGCCGAGCCCGGCCGGGTCGGTCAGCTCGGCCACCGCCGACGCGGCGGCCAACGCCCGCACGTACCCCGCCGGGTCGGTGCCGGCCATGCTCAGCGGCGGTCGGCCGCCGTCGGCCCCGAGCGCCCGCAGCGCCTCGGCCTGCGAGACCAGGGAGTACGCACACCGGGCGACCGCCGCACCGGCGGAGGCGACCGAGTCCATGGCGACGTGCGCGGTCACGTCACTCGACCCGTCCGGCACCGGAGGCACCTGCCGCCCAGCGCGGTAACCGGTCAACGTCCCGTACACCGGCCGTGCCTCGCTCACGTGCCCGTAGTCGACGGCCAGCGCCAGACCCCGGCTGATCTTCCGGACCGCGTTGGCCCAGGCCTCATCCCTGCTTCGGCCGATCTCGGCTCGTGGGTAGTCGCTGTGGGGGGTTTCGGGGCAGCCCGGCCGGCTCCGGGCGGTCAGGCTTGATCCCTGCGCCGGCCGGGCTGCCCGGAAACCCGACTCGCTTCCGCTGGTCGGGTCTGTCCCGGCCATCCCCCGACTCGGGTCACTGTCCGTGCTGGGCGGGCTCGCGGGGTGCAGCCACCACCTCGTCAGCCACTCGAGATCGGCGGGACTGACCGGGTCACCGACCGTCTCTGTGCCGCTCTCGGGGTCGACCAGCAGATATCGCCAGCCGTCCTCGGTGTGTACCGCTATGTCCAGCGGGACGTTGTCCAACCACTCGGTGGCCAGCAGTACTCCGGTGATCTTGGTTGGGATCTCGGCTGTCCAGTCGATCTCTTTGGGCAGGTTCTCCGGGCGGTCGGCGTACTCGACTGCTGTGAAGCGGACCCGCTCCGCAAGCGACGGACGGACGGTGACCGACGACGGCTCGTCCGGCGACCGACGGGCGGACGCCGGGGGAGTCGGGGTTTCCGGGGAGCCCGCCCGCGCAGGGATCAAGCCTGATCGCCCGGAGCGGGTGGGCGCCCCGGAAACCCCCACCGCAACCCCGACGGACGCCAGCAGGCGTTGCAGCAGCTCCCCCCGCCCGGCACCCACGTCGACCACGTCGAACCGTGGCGGATGGCCGAGGGCCGAGTCCACGTTTTCGAGAAGCCGTAGCAGGGCGGTGGCGAACGCCGGTGCGGCGTGCACGCTGGTGCGGAAGTGGTCGGCCGGCCCGGTGCCGGCGACGAAGAAGCCACCCGGCCCGTAGAGGGCTCTGCTCATGGCGTCCCGCCAGGTGATCGACATCCACCCACTCCGATTCCGGCCCACGTCACGATCATCCGCGCCGTCCCGCTCGGCAGCGGAGGGGCGCGCGGTGATCAGTTGCTGAAAAGTAGGTCAGGAAAGCTCCCCGCACCTACTTTTCATCATTTGATCAAGGTGGGCTCCCCGGAACTTTGTTCAGGCCTGGAAGTAGTGCCCTTCGTCCAGGTCCGCGATCAGGCCGGGGCGGACAGGGGACCAGCCCAGCAGCTCGCGTGTGAGCGCGGATGACGTCGGGTTGTCCATCTGCGCGAACGACCCGAGGAAGCCGAAGAAGTTGTCTGCCTCGTCGGGGCTGGTGCTTCGGACCGGGATGTCCAGGTTGCGCCCGATGGCGGTGGCGATCTGCCGGAAGGAGACTCCTTCGTCGGCGGCTGCATGCAGGCGTGCACCGGCCGGGGCCTTTTCCAGGGCGAGCCGGTAGAGCTCGGCCGCGTCGAGCGTGTGCACGGCCGGCCACCGGTTGGTGCCCTCGCCGACGTATGCGGCGTACCCGTTCTGCCGGGCGGCAGCGATGATGGCGGTGATGAAGCCGTAGTGGTCGAGCGTGCTGTGCACGGTGGGCGCGAGCCGGACGATGGAGGAGCGCACACCGCGGGCGGCGAGGTCGACTACGAAGTTCTCCGCGTCGATCCGGTAGCCGCTCGGGAAGGCGTCGCGCTCGGTGCCGGGGCGACCGACGATGCCGCCCATCGCGAGCATGGCTGTCCCGCTGGTGCCGACCAGGGGTTTGCCGGAGCCGTCCAGGCCGTCGGCGAGTGCCCCGAGGGCGGCCAGGTCGGTTTCGGCTGCGTCGGCCATGTCGCCGTTGATCATGAGGTCGTGGCGGAACGCCAGGTGGATCACCCCGTCGGAGGCGGCGGCTTCCTGGCGAAGCACGTCGAGGTCGGACAGGTCGCCGCGGCGTACCTCAGCGCCGAGCTTCTCGATCGCGGCGGCGGACGTGTCGGAGCGGGCCAGGCCGACGACGTCATGTCCGGCTGAGAGCAGTGCCGGCACGACTGCGGAGCCGAGGTGGCCGGAGGCGCCGGTGACGAATACGCGCATGGCAGTTCCTTTGTGAGATGGTCATGTCGCCTTGTGACATCACCGTACTCCACGATGTCGCGATGTGACATGGCTCGGCCGGAAAGAATGTCGCAACGTGACATCGGATACCATCGGCGGATGGCCCGCTGGCAACCGGACGCGCGCGGCCGCCTGGAGGCGGCTGCCTTCGAGCTGTTCCGCGAGCGCGGCTTCGAACAGACGACGGTCGCCGACATCGCCGCCCGCGCGGGCCTCGACAAGCGCACCTTCTACCGGCTCTTCGGCGACAAGCGCGAGGCGCTCTTCAGCGGCGGCGAGCAGCTGGAGGAGGTTCTGGTCAAGGCGGTGGCCGAGACGGACGCCGGGCCGTTCGAGGCGGTCGTCGCCGCCTTCCGCCGGGTGGCGGAGCAGATCTTCACCGATCGCATCGAGCTGGTCCGGATGCGCCAGTCGATCATTGCCGGTAGTCCCGAGTTGCAGGAGCGTGAGCTGCGCAAGACGAGCTCGCTGACGGCCGCGGTCGCCGCCGCTCTGCGTGCCAAGGGCCTCAGCGAGACGACCGCCGCCCTGGCGACCGAGTCCGGTGTGCTGGTCTTCCGGGTGGCGCTCGCCCGCTGGGTCGCACCCGAGAGCGATGGCGGCTCGCTCGCCGACCTGATCGCCGAGGTGGCCACCGAGCTACGCACGCTCACGACGGCCCCGGCCTGAGCCCGACCGGTCACCACCGGGCCCTTCTTCGGTGGTGAACGTTTTCACACTCCTGTTTCGGCCCCGTGACGCGGGCGCATACTTGCGATCGACCGGTACCCCTTCTCGAGGACTGGATCGTCGTCATGAGCGCACCGCTGCGCCCGCGTCCGGCCGCCCTGTCCGGGCCCGCCGCTCCCGGCACCCCTCCCACCTCCCGTCTGCTCACCGTCGGTGTCGTTGGCGCCGGCCGGGTCGGAGCCGTCCTGGGTGCCGCACTCGTCGCCGCCGGGCACCGGGTGGTCGCCGTCACCGGCGACTCCGGGGCCAGCCGGGCCCGCCTCGCCCTGCTGCTGCCCGAGGTGCCCCGCCGCCCGGCCGCCGCCGTCGCCCACGCCGCCGCCGACCTGCTGCTGATCGCGGTGCCGGACGACTCGTTGGCCGGTGTGGTGGCCGACCTCGCCGAGCGGGGCGCGCTGCGTCCGGGCCAGATCGTCGCGCACACCTCGGGCGCGCACGGCCTGGCCGTGCTGTCGCCGGCCGCCGCGGTCGGCGCCCGCCCGCTCGCCCTGCACCCCGCCATGACCTTCACCGGTACGCCGGACGACCTGGCCCGGCTGGGCGGCATCTCGTACGGGGTGACCGCCCCGGCGGAGCTGCGTCCCCTCGCCGCCCGGTTGGTCGCCGACCTGGGTGGCGTGCCCGAATGGGTGGCCGAGTCGGACCGCCCGCTGTACCACGCCGCGCTGGCCCACGGCGCGAACCACCTGGTGACCCTGGTGAACGAGGCGACCGACCGGCTGCGCGACGCCGGGGTGGCCCGACCGGAGAAGGTGCTGGCCCCGCTGCTGCGAGCCGCCCTGGAAAATGCGCTGCGGCTCGGTGACGACGCGTTGACCGGCCCGGTCTCCCGGGGCGACGCGGGCACCGTCCAGCGGCACCTGGCCCGGTTGGCCGCCACCGCTCCGGAGTCCGTCCCCGCCTATCTCGCCCTGGCCCGGCGTACCGCCGACCGGGCGATCGCCGCCGGCCGACTGCGGCCGGTGGACGCGCAGTCGCTGCTCGGCGTGCTCGCCGACACTGCCCGGGAGGTGGCCGCATGACACAGCTCGTACACTCGCGCGCCGAGCTGGCCGAGGCCCGGGCCGGGCTGAAGGGCACGGTCGGCGTGGTGATGACGATGGGCGCGCTGCACTCCGGGCACGAGACGTTGCTGCGCGCGGCCCGGGAACAGGCCGACCACGTGCTGGTGACGATCTTCGTGAACCCGTTGCAGTTCGGGCCGAACGAGGACTTCGACCGTTACCCGCGCACCCTCGACGCCGACCTGGAGGTGTGCCGGCGGGCGGGGGCGGACCTCGTCTTCGCCCCGTCGGTGGCGGACATGTACCCGGACGGTCAGCCCCGCGTACGCCTCGACCCGGGCCCGCTCGGTGCGGAGTTGGAGGGCGCGAGCCGCCCCGGCTTCTTCCACGGGGTGCTCACCGTGGTGCTGAAGCTGCTCCAGCTCACCCGACCGGACCTGACGTTCTTCGGCGAGAAGGACTACCAGCAGCTCACCCTGGTCCGGCGGATGACCCGGGACCTGGACGTGCCGGTCGAGGTGGTCGGCGTGCCGACCGTCCGGGAGCCGGACGGGTTGGCGCTGTCCAGCCGTAACCGCTACCTGAGCGAGTCGGAGCGGGCCGCCGCGCTGAGCCTGTCCGCCGCGTTGCGGGCCGGTGCCCGGGCCGCCGAGGACGGCCTGGACGCGGGCGCGGTGCTGACCGCCGCGCACACCGCGTTCGGCGCAGGTACGCCGGGAGCACGCCTCGACTACCTGGTGCTCACCGATCCCGAGCTGGAGCCGGGGCCGGTCAGCGGGCCGGCGCGGCTGGTGATCGCCGCCTGGGTGGGCGCCACCCGCCTGATCGACAACGCGGCCGTCCACCTCGCCCCGCGCGCCTGACCCGGCCGCCACCCTCCACCAATCCGCGAAAGGCCACCCCGATGTTCCGGACCATGCTCAAGTCGAAGATCCACCGAGCCACCGTGACTCAGGCCGACCTGCACTACGTCGGTTCCGTGACAGTGGACGAGGATCTGCTCGACGCCGCCGACCTGCTCCCCGGCGAGCAGGTGGCGATCGTGGACATCACCAACGGTGCCCGGCTGGAGACGTACGTGATCCCCGGCGTGCGGGGCAGCGGCGTGATCGGCATCAACGGTGCCGCCGCGCACCTGGTGCACCCCGGTGACCTGGTCATTCTGATCTCGTACGGCCAGATGGACGACGCCGAGGCCCGGTCGTACCGGCCACTTGTGGTGCACGTGAACGCCGACAACCGGGTGATCGAGTTGGGCGGGGACCCGGCCGGTGTGGCACCCGGCATGGCCGGCGACCCGGTGCCCAGTCCGTTCGCCGTGTCCGGAGTCTGATCGCGCGCGACGCAATTCCGGTCTGTCACCGGAAGGTCATTACCGGTTACCCTTGGCGCGCTGGCGGAAGCCGGTCGGTGGCTGGGGGAGGCCGCTATATGCGCAGTGCCACGACGACCCTGTTCGCCGCTGCCGTGACGGCAGTGCTGCTGGTGGGCTGTGCCGGGTCCGGCGGCCTGGACGGTGACCTGACCGACGACTGGGCGGCGCTGCCGCAGGCGTCGGCGTTCACCCCGGCCGCCGGCGTCTGTCAGGCCGCCGACTTCACCGATGTGGTCACCCTCGCCGCCTACGAGCCGGTGGACTGCGCCGGCCCGCACCGGGTGGAGACCGTGCATGTGGGGGCGTTTCCGGTCGAGCGGGCGAGCGCCCCGGCGGGTGGCTCGGCGGAGCTGCGGGGCGCGTTCACCGAGTGCGACACCCGGGCGACGGGGTACGTGGGCGACGACTGGCGGGCCGGCCGACTGCGGTTGTCGGTGGCGCTGCCCTCCGGGCCGGGCTGGACGGCCGGTTCCCGTTGGTTCCGGTGCGACCTCACCGAGCTGACCACCGTCGAGTCCGCGGCCACCGTGGTGGTCCGGTCGGGCAGCCTGCGGGACGCGTTGAAGGGGGCCGCTGGGCTGCGGCTCGGTTGCCAGCAGACCCGCACGGGGGCCGGTGCGGGCGTGCAGACACTGGTCCCGGTGGAGTGCGCGCAACAGCACGACGCCGAGTTCGTCGGGGTGTGGCGCGCGCCGGACATGGCGTACCCGACCAGGGGCGCCGACTGGGCGCGGCTCTACACCGGCTGTCGCAGCATCCTCGGCCGGTACGTGGGCGTGCCGGACGACGCCAAGCTGCGTTTGCGCAGCGGTGTGGTGGCCCGCCCACCGGGTGCGGGGCGCTGGCGGGTCGGCGACCGGGGTGTCCGCTGCTACCTCTGGCTCAGCGACCGTATGGTGACCGCCTCGCTGAAGGGCGCGGGCCCGGCTGGTCTTCCCATCCGGACGAAGTGACAATGGCCAGCCGGCCGGCACGACGCCGGACGGGGTAGCCCAGAACACTCGTCCCGCCCCCGCCGCCCCGAGCGAGGATGGTTCGGGTTGACTGAGGGGATGGACGTTCCGACCGTCGACCTGCCGACCCTGCCCGCGTTGTTGGCCGCGCCCGCGCCCGGCTGGGTGGAGACCACCGACGTGATCGTGGTGGGTTCCGGGGTGGCCGGGTTGACCGCCGCACTGCACCTGCGTGAGGCGGGCCTGCACGTCACGGTGGTCACCAAGGTCAACATCGACGACGGCTCGACGCGCTGGGCGCAGGGCGGCATCGCCGCCGTGCTCGACCCCACCGACACCCCGGCGGCACATGCCCGCGACACCGAGATCGCCGGAGTCGGGCTCTGCGACCCGGCGGCGGTCCGGGTGCTCGTCGAGGAGGGCCCGACCCGGCTGCGGGAGCTGATGCGCGTCGGTGCCGAGTTCGATCGCCATCCGGACGGCTCCCTGATGCTGACCCGCGAGGGCGGGCACCGGGCGGACCGGATCGTGCACGCGGGCGGTGACGCCACCGGCGCGGAGGTGCAGCGGGCCCTGCACGCCGCGGTGCAACGCGACCCGTGGATCCGCCTGGTCGAGCACGCCCTGGTCCTGGACCTGCTGCGCGCGCCCGGCGACGGCCCGGACGGGCTCGGCCCGGCCTGCGGCATCACCCTGCACGTGCTCGGCGAGGGCAGCGAGGACGGCGTCGGCGCACTGCTGGCCCGTGCGGTGGTGCTCGCCACCGGCGGAATGGGCCAGGTCTTCGCGGCCACCACCAACCCGGCCGTCTCCACCGGCGACGGGGTGGCGCTGGCGCTGCGGGCCGGCGCGGCGGTGACCGACGTGGAGTTCGTCCAGTTCCATCCGACCGCCCTGATCACCCCGCCCGGCGCGGGAGTGCCCGGCGCCGGGCACGCGCAGCAGCCGCTGGTCTCCGAGGCGCTGCGCGGCGAGGGCGCCTACCTGGTGGACGCCGACGGCAAGCGGTTCATGGTGGGCCAGCACGAGCTGGCCGAGCTGGCCCCCCGGGACGTGGTGGCCAAGGGCATCCACCGGGTGTTGCTGGCCACCGGCGCGGACCACGTCTACCTCGACGCACGGCACCTGGGCGGCGATTTCCTGGCCGGCCGGTTCCCCACGATCGTGGCGTCCTGCCTGGCGATCGGCGTGGACCCGGCGACCGACCTGATCCCGGTGGCACCGGCCGCCCACTACGCCTCCGGCGGCGTCCGCACCGATCTGCGCGGCCGCACCTCGATCCCCGGCCTGTACGCCTGCGGCGAGGTGGCCTGCACGGGTGTGCACGGCGCGAACCGGCTGGCCAGCAACTCGCTGCTGGAGGGCCTGGTCTTCTCCCGGCGGATCGCCGAGGACATCGCGGCCGGCCTGCCCGAGCAGGCGCAGCCGGCGGACACCGGTGCCTGGCGTGGGGGCGCGGGCTGGGTGCTGCCCGCGGCGGCGACGCCGACCCTGCAACGGGCGATGAGCCGGGGCGCCGGGGTGCTCCGATCCGCGGCGACGCTGGCCGAGACGGCCGGGACACTGCGGGAGTTGGGCGCCGCCCGGGGGCGGCCCCGGACCGCCGACTGGGAGGCGACGAACCTGCTCACCGTGGCGTCGACGCTTGTCGCCGCCGCGTACGCGCGGGGTGAGACCCGGGGTTGCCACTGGCGGGAGGACTTCCCGACGGCCGACGAGCGGTGGCTGGGCCACCTGGTCGGGTCGGTCGGGGCAGGAGGTCGGGTGGGCCAACAGTGGGAGGGGAACTCACAGTGAGCGCGAGGAGTGAGCCGGTTTTGCGAGCCCCGCAGTCGCGAACGGGGACGGCATTGACGGGGTCGACAGAGGCGGCGTTGCGGGCGGCCGGGCTGGATCCGGTACAGGTGCGGCAGGTGATCGAGACCGCGCTGGTCGAGGACCTGGGCCCGGACTTCCTGGACGTCACGAGTGTGGCCACCATTCCGGCGGAGCAGACCGACACCGCCGACCTGGTGGCCCGCGCGGATGGTGTGCTGGCCGGGACGGCCGTGGCCGCCGCCGTGTTCGAGCTGGTGGGGGAGGTGACCGGCTTCGGTCGTACCGTCGAGGTGTCGGTGTCGGCCCGCGACGGCGAGCGGGTGGCCCGCGGCGACGTGCTGGCGACGGTGACCGGCCCGACCCGGCTGCTGCTGACGGCCGAGCGGACGGCGCTCAACCTGCTCTGCCGGATGTCCGGGGTGGCCACCCACACCCGGGCCTGGGCCGACGCCCTGGCCGGCACGAAGGCGATGGTGCTGGACACCCGCAAGACGACGCCGGGCCTGCGGGCGCTGGAGAAGTACGCGGTGCGCGCCGGCGGGGGCACCAACAAGCGGATGGGCCTCTACGACGTGGCCATGATCAAGGACAACCACAAGTTGGCGGCCGGCGGCATCACACCGGCCTACCGGCGGGTCCGGGAGGCGTTCCCGGAGGTGCCGGTGCAGGTCGAGGTGACAACCGTCGACGAGGCGGTGGAGGCGGTCGAGGCCGGTGCGGACTTCCTGCTCTGCGACAACATGACGCCGGAGGTGCTGGCCGAGGCGGTGGCCGCGGTGGGTGACCGGGCCGAGCTGGAGGCGACCGGCGGGCTGACCCTGGAGGTGGCCGGGCGGTACGCGGCCACCGGCGTCGACTTCCTCTCGGTGGGTGCGTTGACCCACTCGTCGCCGATCCTGGACATCGCGCTGGACCTGCGCACCGGGTAGAGCCCGGTCGAGCCGGGCGGCCAGTGGCCTGGACGCACGCTCCGGTTGTCTAGGCTGCGTGCGTGCTGCTCTGCATCGACATCGGAAACACCAACACCGTGCTGGCGACCTTCGACGGCGACAAGCTGGTGCACTCCTGGCGGATCAAGACCGATGCCCGCTCGACGGCGGACGAGTTGGGCCTGATGTTCCGGGGGCTGCTCGCCGGGGACAACGTCGAGATCACCGGCGTGGCCGCCTGCTCGACGGTGCCTGCCGCGCTGCGCTCGCTGCGCACCATGCTCGGCCGCTACTACGCGGACCTGCCGAGCGTGATCGTCGAGCCAGGCGTACGGACCGGGGTGCAGCTGGCGATCGACAATCCGAAGGAGGTGGGCGCCGACCGGGTGGTGAACACGCTTGCCGCGTACTCCCTCTACGGCGGGCCGTCGATCGTGGTGGACTTCGGCACCACCACCAACTTCGACGTGATCAGCGGCCGGGGCGAGTTCCTCGGCGGGGCGTTCGCCCCGGGCATCGAGATCTCCTTCGACGCGTTGGCCGCCCGCGCCGCCCAACTGCGCAAGGTCGAGGCCACCAAGCCCCGTTCGGTGATCGGCAAGAACACCGTGGAGTGCCTCCAGGCCGGCCTCTACTTCGGGTTCGCCGGGCAGGTGGACCGCATCGTCGAGCGGATGACCGAGGAGTTGGGCGAGGTGAAGGCGGTGATCGCCACCGGCGGCCTGGCCTCCCTGGTGATCAACGAGTGCCGCACCATCACCCACCACGAGCCGATGATCACGCTGATCGGCCTCCGGATGGTCTACGAACGCAACCTGTGACAGTCAGTGCCGCCGGGCGCGCAGCACCAACGTCCGGTACGGCAGCTCGACGGTCTCCCGACCGGCCAGGTCGGGGTGGGTGTCGAGGAGTTCGGTCAGCTCCCGCTCCACCCGTTGCTGATCCTCGCCGGAGGCGGTGAGCCAGTACGAGCGGGTACGGACCATGCCGAGCACCTCGTCCGGGGTGAGGGTCGTGCGGTGTACGAACTCGCGCGCCTCGATCGCGCCGAACGCGGGCCCGAAGTCCGTGTTCCTCTCGACCAGGCCGGCGGACTTGTCGTCGAGGTGGGCGATCCGGCCCAGCTCCGCCACCCAGTCGACATTGTCGTCCCGGATGTTCCAGATGGGGGCGAAGGTGCCGCCGGTGCGGAGCACCCGGGCGATCTCGGCGTGCGCCGGCTCCCGGTCGAACCAGTGGTACGCCGTCCCGACCAGCACCGCGTCCGCCACCGCTTCGGGCAGCGGCACCGCCTCGGCGCTGCCCGCCAGCGCCGTCGTGCCCGGGGTGCTCTCGGCGAGCTGCGCCCGCATCCCCGGATCGGGTTCGACGGGTACGACCTCGTGGCCCAGCGCCTGCACGTCCCGGGTCAGGATGCCGGTGCCCGCGCCGAGATCGACGATCCGGGCGCGGCGCAACCCGTCGAGTGCCCACCGGAGGGCAGCTGCCGGATAGTGCGGTCGAAACCGGTCGTAACTACTCGCCGCGGCACCGAAGGACAGGGCGTGAGTGTGATCGACCATGACGGGCAGGTTATCCGGTAACAGCCCCCGGACGGCTTGAGTACGCTCGGCCCTGACCCCCTGAATCTTCGTGACGAGGAAGCGTGCCGTGAGCGAGCAGAACGCCGTGCCAGTGGACCCCGCCGACGACCTTCCCGAGCAGATGAAGGTCCGCCGGGAGAAGCG
Organism: Micromonospora sp. NPDC049101; assembly: GCF_040648675.1. NCBI lineage: Bacteria > Bacillati > Actinomycetota > Actinomycetes > Micromonosporales > Micromonosporaceae > Micromonospora > Micromonospora sp. NPDC049101. Next base: position 40,945 of record NZ_JBEZED010000007.1, read on the forward strand.
GGACCGGATGCTCGCCGAGGGCGTCCAGCCCTACCCGGTCGGTTTTCCCCGGACGACCACCCTGGCGCAGGTCCGGGCCCGCTATGCCGACCTGCCGACCGACACCGCGACCGGCGACCAGGTCGCGGTCACCGGCCGGGTGATCTTCGTACGCAACACCGGCAAGCTGTGCTTCGCCACCCTGCGCGACGGCGACGGCACCGAGTTGCAGGCGATGCTCTCCCTGGACCGGGTCGGGCCGGAGCGGCTGGAGGCGTGGAAGCGCCTGGTCGACCTCGGCGACCACGTCGGCGTCACCGGTGAGGTGATCACCAGCCGCCGGGGCGAGCTGTCGGTGTTGGCGCAGCGCTGGGAGATGACCGCCAAGGCGCTGCGGCCGTTGCCGGTGGCACACAAGCCGCTCTCCGAGGAGGCCCGCGTCCGGCAACGTTACGTCGACCTGATCGTCCGGCCGCAGGCACGGGAGATGGTCCGTACCCGAGCCGCCGCCGTACGCAGTCTGCGCGATTCACTCCACGGACAGGGCTTCATCGAGGTGGAAACACCGATGTTGCAACTGCTGCATGGCGGGGCGACGGCCCGGCCGTTCGTGACCCACAGCAATGCGTTGAGCACTGATCTGTATCTGCGAATCGCTCCGGAACTGTTTCTCAAGCGCGCGGTGGTCGGCGGTGTCGACCGAGTCTTCGAGATCAACCGCAACTTCCGTAATGAGGGTGTCGACTCTTCGCACTCGCCCGAGTTCGCGATGCTGGAGACGTACCAGGCGTACGGCGACTACGACACGATCGCCGACCTGACCCGTAATCTCGTGCAACAGGCGGCGATCGCGGTCAGCGGTTCGACGGTGGTGACCCACGCCGACGGGCGGGAGTTCGACCTGGGGGGCGAGTGGCGGTCGGTCACGCTGTTCGGCGTGCTTTCCGAAGCGCTCGGCGAGGAGGTCACGGTCCGCACCGAGCGGACCCGCCTGGTCGAGTACGCGGACAAGGTGGGATTGGCGGTCGACCCGAAGTGGGGGCCGGGCAAGCTGGCCGAGGAACTGTTCGAGGAACTGGTCGTCCCCAGCCTGGAGGCGCCCACCTTCGTGCGGGACTACCCGGAGGAGACCAGCCCGCTCACCCGGGCCCACCGCGGCGAGCCGGGGCTGGCCGAGAAGTGGGACCTCTACGTGCTCGGTTTCGAGCTGGGCACCGGGTACTCCGAGCTGGTCGACCCGGTCGTGCAGCGGGAGCGGCTGGTGGCCCAGGCGCAGCTCGCGGCCCGTGGCGACGACGAGGCGATGCGCCTCGACGAGGACTTTCTCCGGGCGATGGAGTACGGAATGCCGCCGGCCGGCGGTATGGGAATGGGAATCGACCGGCTGTTGATGGCCCTGACCGGCCTCGGAATTCGGGAAACGATCCTCTTCCCGTTGGTCCGCCCGGAGTAGTCTCGCCCGCCACGCGCCGTGCCGTAACGGCATCCTATTGACGCGGCAAGCACTGCGGGGGTTATTGTGCTCTCGTTAGCAGGAGTGCCCTGCTCGAAAGGAATGTGGGACGTGGCCAAGCAGATCATTCACAAGCTGGTCGATGACCTGGACGGCGGGGACGCGGACGAGACCGTCAAGTTCGCCCTCGACGGCGTTCAGTACGAGATCGACCTGTCGAGTGCCAACGCGGCTAAATTGCGCGACGCTTTTGCCTCGTACGTGGGCGCCGGCACCAAGGTCGGCCGGGGCGGCGTGGTGATCGGTGGGCGGGCCGCCCGTGGTCGGGGCGGCGCGACGGCCGATCGCGAACAGAACAAGGCGATCCGGGAGTGGGCCAAGAAGGCCGGCAAGGACATCTCGGACCGGGGTCGTATCCCGCAGGAGATCGTCGACGAGTACCACGCGAAGCGCTGATCCAGCACCAGTTGGTGGTCAGTCGCCACCGTAGGCGACACCGACGCCGGGCCGGAGGAGTTTCTCCGGGCCGGCGTCGCCGTGTCTGCGGGCCGTCTGCGGGCCGGCGTCGCCGTGTCTGCGGGCCGTCTGCGGGCCGGCGTCGCCGTGTCTGCGGGCCGGGAAGCATTCCGCGTGCACCGACGTTGTCCACAACCAGTGGAGCAACTATCCACAGCCTGTGGACAAGCTTCCCCAAGCTCGGTGCGCGGCGTTGCCGCGACCGGCGGTCCGCCCTCCCGAGGGCTTCCGGAACGCCTCCGAAGCCCGGATCGGGCGTCGGTCGCCCCAGTCGGATTTCGCTCTGCGCGTAGCGACAGGACTACCGGAACACCTCCTGAGCGCGGACGGTTGTCCAAAACGACGTGCAACCGACCCAGACCGGAGACACACGACCTCAGCTGAGTCGGTCAGCGACGATAGAGTAAGGAGGCACGGACGCCCGTCCCGGACGTTCGTGCACCGGCCCCGCCAAGATCTTGACCATCAAGGCGCACGGCACGTGAGGAGCACGAGGGCATGTTCGAGCGGTTCACCGACCGAGCGCGACGGGTTGTCGTCCTGGCCCAAGAAGAGGCCCGGATGCTCAACCACAACTACATCGGTACGGAACACATCCTGCTGGGCCTGATCCACGAAGGTGAAGGCGTCGCGGCGAAGGCCCTGGAGAGCCTCGGCATCTCCCTGGAGGGCGTCCGCCAGCAGGTCGAGGAGATCATCGGCCAGGGTCAGCAGGCGCCGAGCGGGCACATCCCGTTCACGCCGCGGGCCAAGAAGGTGCTGGAGCTGTCGCTGCGCGAGGCGCTGCAGCTCGGCCACAACTACATCGGCACGGAGCACATCCTGCTCGGGCTGATCCGTGAGGGCGAGGGCGTCGCCGCCCAGGTGCTGGTCAAGCTCGGCGCCGACCTCAACCGGGTCCGCCAGCAGGTGATCCAGCTGCTCTCCGGCTACCAGGGCAAGGAGCCTGCCGCGGCGGGCGCCGCGCCGGGTGAGGCCGCGCCGTCGACCAGCCTGGTGCTGGACCAGTTCGGCCGCAACCTGACCCAGGCCGCCCGCGAGGGCAAGCTCGACCCGGTCATCGGGCGCGAGAAGGAAATCGAGCGGGTCATGCAGGTGCTCTCCCGCCGTACCAAGAACAACCCGGTCCTGATCGGTGAGCCCGGCGTCGGTAAGACCGCCGTGGTGGAGGGGCTTTCCCAGAAGATCATCAAGGGCGAGGTGCCCGAGACTCTGAAGGACAAGCAGCTCTACACGCTCGACCTGGGTGCGCTGGTCGCCGGTTCCCGCTACCGCGGTGACTTCGAGGAGCGCCTCAAGAAGGTGCTCAAGGAGATCCGCACCCGCGGCGACATCATCCTGTTCATCGACGAGATCCACACCCTGGTGGGTGCGGGTGCCGCCGAGGGCGCGATCGACGCCGCGAGCATCCTCAAGCCGATGTTGGCCCGTGGTGAGCTGCAGACCATCGGTGCCACCACGCTTGACGAATACCGCAAGCACCTGGAAAAGGATGCCGCTCTCGAGCGTCGGTTCCAGCCGATCCAGGTGGGTGAGCCCTCGCTGGCGCACACCATCGAGATCCTCAAGGGCCTGCGTGACCGTTACGAGGCGCACCACCGGGTGAGCATCACCGACGCCGCTCTCGTGGCTGCGGCGACGCTGGCCGACCGGTACATCTCCGACCGCTTCCTGCCGGACAAGGCGATCGACCTGATCGACGAGGCCGGTGCCCGGATGCGGATCCGTCGGATGACCGCGCCGCCAGACCTGCGTGACTTCGACGAGCGCATCGCCCAGGTGCGGCGCGACAAGGAGTCCGCGATCGACGCTCAGGACTTCGAGCGTGCCGCCCAGCTGCGCGACAAGGAGAAGCAGCTGCTCGGCCAGAAGGCTCAGCGGGAGAAGGAGTGGAAGGCCGGTGACCTGGACGTCGTCAGCGAGGTTGACGACGAGCAGATCGCCGAGGTGCTCGGCAACTGGACCGGCATCCCGGTCTACAAGCTGACCGAGGAGGAGACCTCACGCCTGCTGCGCATGGAGGACGAGCTGCACAAGCGCGTCATCGGCCAGGAGGATGCGGTCAAGGCGGTCTCGAAGGCGATCCGGCGTACCCGGGCCGGCCTGAAGGACCCGAAGCGCCCGTCGGGCTCGTTCATCTTCGCCGGCCCGTCCGGTGTCGGTAAGACCGAGCTGTCCAAGGCGCTCGCCGAGTTCCTCTTCGGCAGCGAGGATGCCCTCATCCAGCTGGACATGTCCGAGTTCCACGACCGCTACACGGTCTCCCGGCTTGTGGGTGCCCCTCCCGGCTACGTCGGTTACGACGAGGGCGGGCAGCTGACCGAGAAGGTGCGGCGTCGGCCGTTCTCGGTGGTCCTCTTCGACGAGATCGAGAAGGCCCACCCGGACGTGTTCAACACGCTGCTCCAGATCCTCGAAGATGGTCGGCTCACCGACGGTCAGGGTCGGATCGTGGACTTCAAGAACACGGTCATCATCCTGACCACCAACCTGGGCACCCGTGACGTCGCCAAGGCGGTGTCGCTGGGCTTCCAGCAGTCGGAGGACGCCGAGTCCAACTACGACCGGATGAAGCAGAAGGTCAACGACGAGCTCAAGCAGCACTTCCGGCCTGAGTTCCTCAACCGGATCGACGACACCATCGTCTTCCACCAGCTGCGCCAGAGCGAGATCCTCTCGATCGTGGACATCATGATCCAGCGGATCGAGGGCCAGCTGCGCAACAAGGACATGGGTCTGGAGCTGACCGACAACGCCAAGAAGTACCTGGCGGCGAAGGGCTTCGACCCGGTGCTCGGTGCCCGTCCGCTTCGTCGCACGATCCAGCGCGACATCGAGGACAACCTCTCCGAGCGGATCCTGTTCAACGAGCTGACCCCGGGTCAGATCGTCGTGGTGGACTGTGAGGGCGACCCGAACGACATCGACAAGTCCAAGCTGGTCTTCCACGGCGCGGACAAGCCGGTCGAAGTTCCGGACGCCGTCCCGGCCGACCTGGGTGGCACTGCCGCTGGCACCGCCGCCGCAGGCGCGGACGAGTAGCACAACCAGCACAGCAAGGGGCGGGGCCCCGGTGGCGAAAGCCATCGGGGCCCCGCCTTTTTGCGCTACGCCCACAGGCCACACCCGCTCGCCGCGTTCGGCCCGTGCCCGCCGCACCGGCCCGCGCCCGCCGCGTTCGGCCCGCGCCGTGGGCCGCGCCCGCGCCCGCCGCGCCAGTCGGGTGCGCCCGTGTCCCGTGTCCCGTGTCCCGTGTCCCGTGTCCCGTGTGCCGTGTGCCGTGTGCCGTGTGCCGTGTGCCGTGTCCCGTGTCCCGTGTCCCGTGTCCCGTGTCCGCGTCCTGCGCCTGAGTGCTGCGCCGCGATGCTCGCGCCTTGTGCCGCGATGCTCGCGCCTGCGCCCGGCTGGCACAAGATCCCCACAACATCAGGGAAAGTGTTGCCTCGAAGCATCCGGAGGCAACACTTTCCCTGATGTTGTGGCCTGATCGGGGCGGCGGGGCTGATCCGGGGCGGCGGTGCTGCTCGTCAACCCGCACTCCTCGTCGATCATGCAGTTGTGGTGGGCAACAAATCGCCCTAATAGCATCAAACCAGGCACCACAACCCCATGATCGACGAGACCGAAATGCTCCTTCTCCGCGATCTTGCACTTGCTGTCGCGGCATAAGGGGGTGTTCAGGGCATAACGGCGACCGAAAGTGCAAGATCGGCGAGGCTGGGGCGTTCCTGGGGTGACGAACGTGCGGAGGCGCGAGTTTCGCGCCACTCAGCTGACCGTTAGCGCAACTGTGGTGGGTCAGGTGGTCAGGTCGGCGGTGGGGAGGGACGGGCCGTCGCCGACGAGGCGGAAGGAGTCGGTGCCGGCCGGTTCGACAAGCCCGTCCTGCACCAGGCCGGCCAGGGCACGGGCGCGCTGCACGTCGTCGGTCCAGACCTGGTCCAGCCGTTCGTGTGGCACCGGTCCGGTGGTCTCCCGGAGCACCCCGAGCAGCAGGCCGCGTACCTGTCGGTCGGTGCCCGCGTACCGCTGGGGTCGGCGGGTTGGCCCGGCCGGGGCCTCCTGCCCGGAGGCCCGCCACGCGCAGATCGACTCGACCGGGCAGGCCGTGCAGCGCGGTGACCGGGCAGTGCAGATGACCGCGCCCAGCTCCATGAACGCGGCGCTGGCCAGCGCGGCCGCGGCCGGTTGTGCCGGGAGTAGCTCCTCGGTGGCGACCAGGTCGGCTGGTCGGGTGACCGGTCCGGCGTCCGGCTCGCCGGCTACGGCCCGGCAGACCACCCGACGCACGTTGGTGTCGACCACCGGGTGCCGCTGCCCGTACGCGAAGGCTGCCACCGCCCGCGCCGTGTACGTGCCGACCCCGGGCAGGGCCAGCAGTTGTTCCAGGCGGTCCGGCACCTGGCCGCCGTGCCGGTCGACGATCGCGACCGCGCATTCCCGCAGCCGGACCGCCCGACGGGGGTAACCGAGGCGTCCCCACATCCGGATCGCCTCGGCGGGGGTGTCCGCGGCCAGCGCCGCCGGCTCCGGCCAGCGGGCCAGCCATGCCTGCCAGGCCGGCACCACGCGGACCACGGGTGTCTGCTGGAGCATGACCTCGCTGACCAGGATGGCCCACGGGCTGGTGCCCGGCGCACGCCACGGGAGGTCGCGGGCGTGCTGCTGGAACCATCGGCTGACCAGGGTGGCGAAATCGGGTTGAGTCATGGCGCCGTCGATGATGTCACGTGGTGCGGTCCCGCTGGATGGGCGGCTCGGGCGGGGTGTCCGGACGGAGTCGGGCGGATCGGCGAGAATGCGCGGATGAACGAGCTCGCGATCACCGTCATCGGTCGGGACCGGCCGGGCATCGTGGCCGACGTCGCCGAGGTGCTCGCCCGACTGGGCGCGAACCTCACCGACAGCACGATGACACGGCTGCGGGGGCATTTCGCGATGACCCTGATCTGCACCGGACCGGCCGTCGCCGAGGTCGAGGCCGCGCTGGCGCCGCTGGCCGCCGAGGGTCAACTGCTGGCGACGGTACGCGCGGTGACTCCCGACGGCGAGGTGCCCGCGGTGGGTGAGCCGTACGTGATGGCGGTGCACGGTTCGGACCGGATGGGCATCGTGGCGGCGATGACGCGGGTGCTTGTCGACGCGGGCGGGAATGTCACCGACCTGAGCACCCGGTTGGCGGGTTCGCTCTACGTGGTGTTGGCCGAGGTCGAGTTGCCGGCCGGTGTGGCCGACGCACTCGTCGACCGGCTGCATCGGACGGCTGCCGAGCTGGGCGTGGAGGTCACGCTCCGTCCGGCGGACCCGGATCTGCTGTGACCGGCGCGGAGAGCGTGCCGGACGCCGAGGCGTACGCCGGTCTGGGCGGTTGGACACCCGAGGCGTTGGCCCTGCCGGGTGTGGTGCGGGCGGTGTTGTCCGCTCCGCATCCGGTGCTGAGTCGGGCCGCCGGAGAGGTCGATCCCACGGCGGACGAGACAGTCCAGCTCGCGGCCGACCTGGTGGCGACGATGCGGGTGTCGCCGGGCTGTGTCGGGCTGGCGGCACCGCAGGTGGGGGTGGGTGCTCGTGTCTTCGCCGTGGACGTGACGGGGCATCCGAAGGCGGTCACGGTGCACGGGACCTTCGTGTTGTGCAATGCGCGCGTGGTCGAGGCGACCCGGTGGAAACCGGGCCGGGAGGGTTGCATGTCGGTGCCGGACCTGACCGGGGACGTGAAGCGAGCCAGCCGGCTGGTGGTGGAGGGTGACCTGCCGGGCACCGGTACGCCGGTCCGGTTGGTGACCGACGGCTTCGAGGCGCGGGCGTTGCAGCACGAGATCGACCACTGCGCGGGGTTGCTCTTTCTGGATCGGGTGGCGGGTGCGCACGCCGTCTATCAGCGCAAGGTCTACCTCTGATCGGGTGCCGGACGATCGGACTGTCCGTCCTCAGTGGAGGGTGGAGCGGGTGTCCCGGGAGGGCTCCGGCGCGTCGCGCTCCACTGGCGGGCGCAGCGCGGCTACGGTGGGGGGCATCATGCGTCTGACGGTCGGCCCCCTGCCACCCGCCGTGTACTGGCGGCGTCGCGTCGTCGTACTCGGAGCGGGGCTTCTCTTCCTGATTGTCCTGCTCTACTCCTGCACCGGCTCGGGTCGCTCCGACGACGACCGGAAGACGGGGGCGGCGTCCACGGCCACGCCCACCGGGACGACAGGTCCCGGCGGGCCGCTGCTGACGCCACAGACCGGGGCTCCGCCGCCGCCCGCTTCCGCCGATGCCGGTGCGACGACCCCGAGCCCCGCGATCACCAGCAACACGCCTCCACCGGGTGCGGCCGCCGGTGCGGAGGACGACGGCACCTGCACCGACGCGGAGATCCGGGTGGTCTCGGTGGCGAGTCCGACCTCGGCCCAGCGTGGGGCGCTCGTTGATCTGCACCTCAAGATCAAAAACACGTCGGACCGGACGTGCAGCCGGAACGTCGGTGCCGAGGCACAGGAGATCTTCATCAAGTCCGGTGCCGAGAAGGTCTGGTCCTCGGACACCTGCGGCAAGGTCCAGGGCTCGGACGTGCAGTCCTTCACCCCGAACCTGGAGCGCTCCTACACCGTGGCGTGGAACGGGCGGGACACCAGCCGGTGCGACGGCAGCGGGCTGGCCGCCGGGCCGTTCCCGCCGACCGGCGCGTACGAGGTGTTCGCCCGGGTCGGCACGAAGCTCAGCGCGCCGGTGAAGCTCACCGTCACCGGCTGAGCCGGATCAGACGTAGCGTTCCAGGATCGATGCCTCGGCGAGCCGAGACAGCCCTTCACGGACGCCGCGTGCCCGGGCGTCGCCGACCCCTTCGACGGCCTGCAGATCCTCGACTGTCGCGCCGAGCAGCCGTTGGAGGCTGCCGAAATGCAACACCAGACGGTCGACCACCGCCACCGGCAGCCTCGGCACCTTGGCCAGCAGTCGGAAACCGCGAGGGCTGACCGCGGCGTCCAGTGCGTCGGACGCGGCCGGGTAGCCGATGGCCTTGGCCACCGACACCAGGTCGATCAGCTCGGTGGCGCCGAGCAGGTCCAGCTCGACAAGTGCCTCGTCCAGGGTGCGCGACTTGCGGCCGACCGGGAGGTAGTCCCGGATGACAAGCGTCCGGTCGGCGTCCACGCCGGCCATCAGCTCGTCGAGCTGCAGGGCCAGCAGGCGGCCGTCGGTGCCCAGCTCCACCACGTAGCCGGCGATCTCGTCGGCGATCCGGCGAACCATCTCCAGTCGCTGCACCACGGCCACCGCGTCCCGGACGGTGACGAGATCCTCGATCTCCAGTGCGGAGAGCGTGCCGGAGACCTCGTCCAGCCGGAGCTTGTATCGCTCAAGGGTGGCGAGCGCCTGGTTGGCCCGGGAGAGGATCGCCGCCGAGTCGTCCAGCACGTGCCGCTGGCCGTTGACGTAGAGGCTGATGATCCGCATCGACTGGCTGACCGAGATGACCGGATAGCCGGTCTGCCGGGCCACCCGCTCGGCGGTGCGGTGCCGGGTGCCGGACTCTTCGGTCGGGATGGACGGGTCGGGCATCAGGTGCACGGCCGCCCGGACGATCCTGGTGCCGTCGCTGGAGAGCACGACGGCGCCGTCCATTTTGCACAGCTCCCGGACCCGCGTCGCGGAGAACTCCACGTCCAGTGGAAAGCCACCGGTGCACAGGCCCTCGACGACCTTGTCGTAGCCGAGCACGATCAGCGCGCCGGTGCGGCCGCGCAGGATGCGCTCCAAACCGTCGCGCAGGGCGGTGCCCGGGGCCATCAGGGCGAGGTTGGCGCGCAGTGGGTCCCCGGCGCTCCCGGTGGCTCCCGCGGTCACGCTCACGCTGATCGTGCGGGCGGGCGAGCCCACGGCGCCGGTGCGGGCCTGGGGCGGCGCGCCGGCTGGCTTGGTGGTATCGCGGTCGATCGGCACGGGGACAGTCTACGGACTGCCGTGCGGTGGGTGCTGTCGTGGTTACTGTGATGTGTCACGATGCGGCCCTTCCAACCCGTTTCCTGGTTGCGACGTGCTGTCCGGTTTCGCCGTCTCCGTCGGCACGGTGGGTCACTCAGCGGACGCGCGAGCCGCATGGTGCAGTGCAGAACGGACATCCGTGACCTCGGTCACGCGCATCTGCTCGGGACCGGCGCCCGCGCTGGTCGGGCCGCAACCGGGCGGCACCAGGGCCACCTTGAACCCCAGCCGGGCCGCCTCGGCCAGTCGGCGAGGCACCGCACCGACCCGACGCACCTCGCCGGTCAGACCCACCTCGCCGATCGCCACCAGGTGCGGGGCGATGGCCAGGTTGAGCCCGCCGGAGGCGACCGCCAACGCGACCGCGAGGTCGGCGGCCGGCTCCACCACCCGGATGCCGCCCACCGTGGCGGCGAAGACCTCCCGGTCGTGCAGGGTCAGCCGCTCGGTGCGCCGTTGCAGCACCGCGAGCACCATCGCCAGGCGCGCCGAGTCGAGGCCGGAGACGGTGCGCCGGGGAGAGCCGGCCACCGTCGCGCCGATCAGCGCCTGCACCTCGGTGACCAGGGCCCGCCGCCCCTCCATGGCCACCGTCACGCAGGTGCCCGGAACCGGCTCCGCGTAGCGGGTCAGGAACAGCCCGGACGGGTCGGCCAGGCTGCTGATGCCGCCCTCGTGCATCTCGAAACAGCCGACCTCGTCGGCCGCGCCGAACCGGTTCTTCACGCCGCGCACCAGGCGCAGCGAGGAGTGCTTGTCACCCTCGAAGTGCAACACCACGTCGACCAGGTGCTCCAGCACCCGCGGCCCGGCGACCTGGCCGTCCTTGGTGACGTGCCCGACCAGCACGGTGGCGATGCCGCGCTCCTTGGCGACCGAGACCAGCGCGGCGGTGACCGCGCGCACCTGGGTCACCCCGCCGGGCACCCCCTCGGTGCCGGTGGTGGAGATGGTCTGCACCGAGTCGAGCACCAGCAGGCCCGGCTTGACCGCGTCGAGGTGGCCGAGCACCGACGCCAGGTCGCTCTCGGCCGCGAGGTAGAGCCGGTCGTGCAGGGTGCCCATCCGCTCGGCGCGCAACCGCACCTGACTGACCGACTCCTCGCCACTGACCACCAGCGAAGGGCTGCCGGCATTGACCGCCCACTGCTGGGCCACATCCAGCAGCAGGGTCGACTTGCCCACGCCGGGCTCGCCGGCGAGCAGCACCACGGCACCGGGCACCAGGCCGCCGCCGAGCACCCGGTCGAGCTCGCTCACCCCGGTGGGCACGGCGCGGGCCGGGGCGGCGCTGATGGTGGCGATCGGCCGGGCCGGCTCGGACGGCACCCGGGAGCTGACCACCCGACCGGAGACGGTCGGGCCGGTCACCGTGCTCTCGACCACCGCGCCCCACTCGCCGCACTCCGGGCAGCGCCCCACCCACTTGGGCGGCTGGTGCCCACAGGCGTCGCACTGGTAGGCCGGACGAGGCTCGCGGGCGGTGGACCGACCACGGGCGGCATTTGTCGTGCCGCCACGCGGAGGGGTCGATCGGGAGGTGGTCACATCAGGACGCTAGCCCTCGCGTACGACGAAAACACCCCGGCGTGGTGGTCACCACGCCGGGGCGTCTGTCGATGCGGAGGTCGTGTCACTCGTGGGTCGTGCCGCCCTCGTCGCCCTCGTAGCCGCCCTCGCGCTCGATGATCGGCGAGGGGGGTGCGGCCGGGGTGAGCGGCACCGCGATCGGCGCCTGGCCGGTCAGCTTGATGCCGTTGCCGAAGTCGAAGGTCACCGAGACGTTCTGACCGGAGCGCAGCGCCTCGGTCAGGCCGATCAGCCGGAGCTGCGAGGTGGCCTCGGAGTTGAGCTGGAGGTAGCTCAGCGGAGCCAGCTCGATGCGGGCCAGCTCGCCGGGGGCCGCGGGGCTGGCCGAGCCCGACGCCCGCGCCGACTCCGGAGCGGACGGCGTGGCCGAGGACGACCCGGTCTCGGACGGGGTAGCCGCCGGGCGGGACGTGGACACCGACGGGCTCTGTGAGCCGGACGGCGACGCGCTGCCGGACGGCAACACGCTGCCGGACGGGGACGCGCTGGCCGACGCGGACGCGCTGGCCGACGCGGACGCCGAGCCGTCGCTGATCCGCACCTCGCGAGCGCCCTCGGTGGTGACGGTGACGGTGACCGTCTCCTTGGAGTCGTTGTAGATCACGGCGTTCAGCGGAGCGTCCTGGCCGGCCTTGTAGCCCTCGACGCCCGGGTAGTTCACCAGCAGGCCCCGGACGGAGAAGAAACCGTTGCTGGTCGTGAGGTTGGCGCCCTGGACCGACGGCTCCTTCAACGCGGTCTCGGCGATCTGACCGGTGCCGCATCCGGACGCCAGCAGGCCGGTTGCCGCAATCCCGGACAGCAACAGGGCCGCCCGCCGGGATCCCCTGATCGAGCGCGTCACGTCGGTCCTCCTCGTCACAATCCCCACCCGGACCGCATGCCGGGCACGGTGGCCATACCCGCGCAGACCGCGCTCCAGGGTAGTTGGGGCTGATCGAGGCCCGCACGCGGACCCGGCAATGCCACCTGGCCGGGTGCCGCTCAGACCACCCGACCGCTCGCCACCAGCAGGACCACGTCGATCAGGGCCACCAGCATCACCGCCCGGAAGGCCGCCACCGGCCGCCGGCCCGCCCGGACCGCCGAGCGTCCGGCGTACCAGCTCAGTGCCGGCACCACGGCGGCCGTGCCGACCGCCGCCAGCCCGATGGCCGACGGCGGCCCGGGTGGTCCGAGGACCAGGGTCGCGGTCGCCGCGAGCAGCAGGCCGGCCGCCGCCGCCCGGCTGCCGGCGGCCCCCAGCCGGTGGGGCAGGCCGCGCACCCCGGTCCGGGCGTCGTCGGCCAGGTCGGGCAGCACGTTGGCGAAGTGCGCCCCGGCTCCCAGGCAGGCCGCCGCCGTCACCAACCAGAGCGGTGGGGTCGGCTGGCCGGGCAGCGCCAGCACCACGAAGGCGGGCAGGGCGCCGAACGAGACGGCGTACGGCAGCACCGAGAAGGCGGTGGCCTTGAGCGGCCAGTCGTAGAGCAGCGCGGAGACCAGGGCGACGGTCAGCCAGAACGCCGCCGTCGGGTTCGTGGTCAGCGCCAGCAGCGGGCAGGCGACCGCGGCCACCGCCGCCGCCCAGGCCGTGGCGCGCCGGCCGACCGCGCCGGCGGCGACCGGTTTGTCGGTACGCCCCACAGTGGCGTCCCGCTCGGCGTCCAGGGCGTCGTTGGTCCACCCGACGGCGAGCTGACTGGCCAGCACGGCGAGCACCACCGAGACGATTCCGGACGCCCGGTGGCCCACTCCCCACGCCAGCAGACCGGCGACCGTGGTCACCGCTGCGGCCGGTTCTGGATGGCTCGCTCTGACCAGCCCTAACACCCTCGACGACATAAGGGAAGTCTGGTCGTTACCGAGCAGTCGTGCCACGCTCGGTGCCATGCGAGACGTGGCTGCGGCCGCGGCGCCCGCCGGCCCGAGGGTGTTGCCGCGTAACGACCCGCGCCAGTACGACGACCTGGCCGGTGAGTGGTGGCGGCCGGATGGCGCGTTCGCGATGCTGCACTGGCTTGCCGCGGCCCGCGCGGCGCTGGTGCCACCGGCGACCCGCCCCGGCGCGTTGCTCGTGGACCTGGGCTGCGGTGCCGGCCTGCTCGCGCCGCACCTGACCGGCAGGGGTTACCGCCACGTCGGTGTGGATCTGACCCGCTCGGCGCTGGTCCAGGCGGCCGAGCACGGGGTGCGCGTCGTCCAGGGTGACGCGACAGCCGTGCCGCTCCCGGACGGCTGTGCCGACGTGGTCTCCGCTGGCGAGTTGCTGGAGCACGTGCCGGCCTGGCCGCGCGTGGTGGCCGAGGCGTGCCGGCTGCTGCGTCCGGGCGGCCTGCTGGTGTTGGACACGCTGAACGACACGGCGCTGGCCCGGCTCGTCGCGGTACGGATCGCCGAGCGACTGCCGACGGTGCCGCGCGGCATCCACGATCCACGGTTGTTCGTGGATGCTCGGGCGTTGGTCGCCGAGTGTGCTCGACACGGCGTCGACCTGCGGGTGCGCGGCATCCGCCCGCAGGCCGGCGGCCTGGTCGCCTGGCTGCTGCGACGCGCCCGGGCAAACCGGTCGGGTGCGACGCCAGCCGGCCCCGTTCCGCGCATCGTGCCCACCAGGTCCACCGCCGTGCTCTACCAGGGCTGGGGAGTCCGAAACGGATAGTCGGGCCGTGGCGGGGTACGGCACTGGAGTGGAGGAGACGAGATGACGGTGCACGCGCTTGAGGCGGCCCGCCGGTTGGCGCCCCGGTTCGCCGCGCGGGCGGCCCAGCACGACCGGGACGGTTCCTTTCCGGTGGACGACTTCCGTGATCTGCGGGAGGCCGGCCTGTTCGGGTTGCTGGTGCCCCGCGCGCTGGGAGGCATGGGAGCTACCTTCGCCGAGTACACCGCAGTGGCCACTGAGCTTGCCCGGGGCAACGGGGCGACCGCCCTGGTGTTCAACATGCACGCCTCGGTGACCGGCGCGCTGGGTGCGGTCACCGAGGAGTTGGCCGAGGCGTTGGGTGTGCCGGACGAGGCGCTGGCCGCCCGGGACCGACTGCTCACCGCCGCCGCGGGTGGCTCCTGGTACGCGGTCGCGATGAGCGAGCGTGGCGCCGGCGCCCGGCTGTCCCAACTGAGCACTGTCTACGAGGCGACCGACGAGGGCTGGCATCTCAAGGGCAGCAAGACCTTCTGTTCCGGTGCCGGGCACGCCGACGGCTACCTGGTGGCGGCGCGCAGCGCGGCCGACCAGTCGGTGGTCTCGCAGTTCCTGGTGCCGGCCGGCGACGGGCTGACCGTGGAGTCGACCTGGGACGCGCTCGGCATGCGGGCCACCTCCTCACACGACCTGCACCTGGACGTCAGCGTGCCGGCCGACCGGCTGCTCGGTGGCGTGGAGGGGTTGGCGCTGGTGGTCGCCCAGCTGATGCCGCACTGGCTGGTGGCCAGCTACGCGGCCGTCTACGTGGGGGTCGCCCGCGCGGCGATCGACGCGGCGGCGGAGCATCTCAACGCCCGCAACCTGGCCGGCCTGCCGGCGGTGCGGGCCCGGCTGGGGCGAGCGGACGCCACGACCGCTGCCGCCCAGCTGGTGGTCGCCGAGGCGGCCCGTCGGGTGGACGAGGCGCCCGGCGACGAGGAGACCAACCGCTGGGTGTGGCGGGCGAAGCTGCTCGCCGGCACCACGGCGGCGGAGGTGGCCGCGTCGGTGCTGGAGGCGGCGGGCACCTCGGCGACCCGCCGTGGTCACCCGTTGGAGCGGCTCTACCGGGATGCCCGCTGCGGCTCACTGCACCCGGCCACGTCGGATGTCTGCGCCGACTGGCTCGGCATCGCCGCGTTGGGCGGCGACCCGGATCGTGACGGATCGGCACCGCGTTGGTGAGCCGACCGCACGCGGCACGCAGGAAAGAACGGCCAGCCGAGGTGGCTGGTGGGACGGCCAGGGGGAGGACAGCATCTGACGAGAGGTGGGGATCGTGTCCGTACCAGTGATCGCGGGGCTCGGGACTGCGCAGCCGCCGTCCGCTTCGCAGGACGAGTTGTGGGAGGGCTTCTTCGCCCGGCACTTCACCGGCACCACCCGGTCGTTGGCCCAGCGGATCTTCGCGAACTCCGGGGTGACCCGGCGCCAGGCGGCGGTCAACCCGCTGTTGGAGGACGTCTCGGACTGGCCGACCGAGCGCCGGATGCGCCGCTACCAGGTGGAGGCGCTGCCGTTGGGCAAGGAGGCGGTGGGTCGCGCGTTGACCGCCGCCGGGCTGGACGCCGGTGACATCGGGCTGTTCATCGTCTGCTCCTGCACCGGCTACGCCACGCCCGGGCTGGACATCCTGCTCGCCCGGGACCTCGGCATGGCCGCGGACACCCAACGGATGTTCATCGGCCACATGGGCTGTTATGCGGCGCTGCCGGGGCTCGGCGCGGCGAGCGACTTCGTCACCGCGCGGGGGCGGCCGGCGCTGCTGCTCTGCGCGGAGCTGACCAGCCTGCACATCCAGCCGTCCAGCGCCCGGGTGGACACCCAGCAGATCGTCTCCCACGCGCTTTTCTCGGACGCCGCGGTCGCCGCCGTGGTCGTGCCCGGCGGCCGGGGGTACGCGTTACGCGAGGTCACCGCGGTCACCGACACCTCGACCGCCGACCACATGACGTGGGACGTCACCGATGCCGGCTTCCGGATGGGGTTGTCGCCGAAGGTGCCGCAGGTGCTCTCGAGGCACGTCCGTGGGTTGGTCGACGAGATGCTGGCCCGGCACGGGGTCACCAGCTCCGACGTGGACGGCTGGGCGGTGCACCCGGGTGGTCCGCGAATCCTCAACGTGGTGGAGCGGGAGTTGGCACTTCCTCCGGAGGGGTTGGCCGCGTCCCGGGCGACGCTCGACGAGCACGGCAACTGTTCGTCGCCGACCGTGTTGCTGATCCTGGACCGGTTGGGCCGTTCGACGCCGGCGGCTCGGCGGGTCGTCATGCTGGCCTTCGGCCCCGGCCTCACCCTGTATGCTGCCCTGCTCGATCGACAGGAGTGAGTCTCCGCCACCTGCGGCGTTACGCTGGATGGGTGGATGCGACGGTGGATGAGCGGCTGCGCTCGGCGGTGCTGTTCGGCGCGACGGTGGCCGTCCTGGTCGTCGGCGGCTGGTGGTGGCGCTCCGCCGCGCCCTCCCCGGTGGCCGGGCCGGCTGGTGCGACGGCAGCACCTGCCGTGGGGCCCAGCGTCAGCACACCGTTGGATCGCGCCCTGGTCCGGGGTGGTGAGCTGACCGCGCGGGTCGACGGAGAGACGGGGGCGGTCGTCCGGGCGGTGGATGCCCCGCGGGCGGTGATCGACCCGGCCAACGGCACGATCATCGACATCGAGGGCGATCCGAGCTGGCTCTTCTTCCGGGGTGAGCTGCCCTCGTTCCGCGAGACGATCTGGCGGGAGCGGGCGGTGCTCGTGCCGGGGCAGCGCGTCGTCCGGCAGGCGGGCGGCGGTGACTCCCGCTACCTGCTGCAGTACCGGTGCACCAGGCCGGGCACCCTGTCGGTGACGGTCTTCGACGGCGAGCTGGCCGGGCCGTCCGAGATCGACTGCGACGGCACCATCACCACCACCGAGGTGCTCTCGCACGGCAGGCCGTTCCGGGTGGCGCTGTCGACAGTCGGGGTGCGCGAGATCGATGTCGAGGCGCAACTCGTCGGCCTGCCCCGTTAACCGGTGGGGCGGGTCAGCCGGCGAGGGCGCTCAGGTCGCTGCGGTAGGAGTCGACGGTCCCCAGGTCGGGCAACACCCGGGTCACCACACCGTCGCGGTCGACAAGCAGCGCGGTCAGGGTGCCGGGGCGGGCCGGTTGGCCCAGGAACGACCGCAGCCCGCCGGCGGGGTCGGCCAGTGCCCGGACGCCCCGGCGGTCGGGTGGCGGGGTCGCGACCGTCCGCCCTCCGGCCACGGTGATTACCACGACTCCGGCCGGCGCTGCCGTCACGGCCTCGCCGATCCGCTCGGGGCAGGGGCAGCCGTCCACCAGGATGATCATGGCGGGCAGCAGGCCGCGGAGCGGCACCGGCTCCTGGGCGGCGTCGACCAGGTCCAGCGCGGGCAGCGCGCGGCCGGCGACGGTGGCGGGAGGCGAGTATGGGGCCGGGGTCGGGCGGTCGGTGCCCCGGCTGGCGCGTGGCCAGGCGACGGCGAGGAGGCCGGCCATCGTGGTGAGCACCGCGACCATCAGCACCAGCAGTGGCAGGGCGAGGTGGCCGGAGCGGTGGCCGGCGGCGGCGCGGCGCAGCTCGCGACGCACCTGGGCGGCCTCGCTGGCGAGCGCCGAGGCGTCGTCGGGGACCACGACGCGGCCCCACTCGGGCGGCAGGCCGGGCAGGCCCTCGGTCGGCCCGTGGCCCTCGGCATCCGGCTTGCCCATCGGACCTCCTGGAGGGTCTCGAGAGCGGAGTGCGGCTCGGTCTCCAGGGTCGCGCACCAGGGGCACCTCCCGCTACACCTGGGCGCATTCCCGCTGGCCGGGATACCATGGGAGGAGCGCATTGCCCTTGATCTCGACGTTCTGTTCACTCGTGCCGGGCAGTCATCCGCACGTTACGGAGCGTGTTTGAACCATCGGTTTGACCGCCTGTCAAGCTGAAGAAAGACCTCTCACAGGGCCCCTGAGCTGCGCCAACGGTCAGGACATCGGTGAGACATCGGTGCCTGAGCGTGTTACCCTAGACACAGCGAAAGGGGTTTCGAACCTATGGTTTTCAGTGTCGGCGAGACCGTTGTTTACCCCCACCACGGGGCCGCACTCATCGAGGCAATCGAGACTCGGGTCATCAAGGGCGAGCCTAAGCAATACCTCGTCCTGAGGGTCGCGCAGGGTGACCTGACGGTCCGGGTGCCGGCTGAGAACGCCGAGATCGTGGGCGTTCGTGAGGTTGTCGGCGAAGAGGGCCTCGGCAAGGTCTTCGACGTTCTGCGGGCTCCGCACACCGAGGAGCC
The DNA here is from genome assembly GCF_040648675.1 of Micromonospora sp. NPDC049101. Taxonomy (NCBI): domain Bacteria; kingdom Bacillati; phylum Actinomycetota; class Actinomycetes; order Micromonosporales; family Micromonosporaceae; genus Micromonospora; species Micromonospora sp. NPDC049101. The sequence continues at coordinate 59,388 of NZ_JBEZED010000007.1, forward strand.
GACCAACTGGTCGCGGCGTTACAAGGCCAACTTGGAAAAGCTGGCCTCCGGCAATCCGCTGAAGGTCGCCGAGGTCGTGCGTGACCTGTGGCGCCGGGAGCGGGAGCGGGGCCTCTCCGCGGGCGAGAAGCGGATGCTTGCCAAGGCCCGCGACATTCTCGTCGGCGAGGTCGCGCTGGCCGAGAAGAGCACCAAGGATGAGGCGGAGACGCTGCTCGACAAGGTCCTGACCGAGGCCTAGTCCGCACAGCATCGTCTTCCCACTACCCAGCGAAGAAACCACCGAGGACCGCGACGTGACCGCGCAGCTCAACCCGCGCGGTGACGTCGCGGTCCTCGTGCCTGCGGCGGGTGCCGGTGTACGCCTCGGCCCCGGCCGACCCAAGGCGCTGCGCCTGCTCGCCGGCGAGCCGCTGTTGGTGCACGCCGTGCGTCGACTGGCCGCCGCACCGTCGGTGCACACGATCGTGGTGGCCGCACCGGTCGCCGACGTGCAGGCCGTCCGCGATTTGCTGGCCCCGGTCGCGCCGGTGATCGTCGTCGCGGGCGGTGCGGAACGGCAGGCGTCGGTGGCCGCCGCGCTGGCCGCAGTGCCCGCCGGCCCGACGATCGTCCTGGTGCATGACGCGGCCCGGGCGCTCACCCCACCCGAGCTCGTCGAGTCCGTCGCGGCGGCCGTCCGCGACGGACGGGCCGCGGTGATCCCGGTGCTGCCGGTCGTCGACACGATCAAGGAGGTCGGTGCCGACGAGGTGGTGCTCGGCACCGTCGACCGTTCCGCCCTGCGCGCGGTGCAGACCCCGCAGGGTTTCCGCCGGTCCGTGCTCAGTGCCGCGCACGCCGCGGCCGGCGACCCGCTCACCGACGACGCCGGGCTTGTCGAGAAGCAGGGCGTCGCGGTGAGCTGCGTGCCGGGCTCGGAGTACGCCCTGAAAATCACCAGGCCGTTCGACCTGGCGCTGGCCGAGCACCTGCTTGCCGCGTCCGGTTGACGCGTACTCTCTGCTCATGATCGTTCCCCGGGTGGCCATCGGCACCGACGTGCACGCGTTCGAGCCGGGCCGGCCCTGCTGGGTCGCGGGTCTGCTCTGGCCCGACCAGGACGGCCTCGCCGGGCACTCGGACGCCGACGTGGTCGCGCACGCCGCCTGCAACGCGCTGCTCTCCGCCGCCGGTCTCGGTGACCTCGGCTCCGCCTTCGGGGTGGGCCAGCCGGAGTGGGCCGGCGCGTCCGGGGTGGCCCTGCTGACCGAGACGGCGCGCCGGGTGCGGGCCAGCGGCCTGGAGATCGGCAACGTGTCGGTGCAGGTCGTCGGCAACCGCCCCAAGATCGGCAAGCGTCGTGCGGAGGCACAGGAGGTGCTCTCCGCCGCCGTGGGCGCTCCGGTCACCCTCTCCGCCGCGACCACCGACGGGCTCGGCTTCACCGGCCGCGAGGAAGGGCTGGCCGGCGTGGCGGTGGCCCTGGTGTACGACGCGCCGGCCGCCTAAGCTCGCCGCGATGTCCAGCGACCCGGCCCCCGACCAGTCCGCCGCCGACGGCTACGTCCAGCGGGCCCAACTTCTCGCCGAGCTCGGCCGCCACGACGAGGCGACCGGGGAGCTGACCTACGGGCTGGCCCTCCAGCCGGACGACGTGGACGCCCTCACCATGCTGGCCCGGGTGCACCTGGCCGCCGGCCGCCCAGCCGAGGCGCTCACCGCCGCGGACCGGGCCGTGGCGGCCGCCCCGGAGTCACTTCCGCCGCTGGTCGCCAGGGCCATGGCGCTGGCCGACCTGGAGCGGTATTCCGAGTCGGCGGCCACCGCGGATCGGATCCTCGTCCTTGACCCGGCCGACGCGTACGCCCAGCGGAGCGCGGCGGCGATCCTGGCGGACGCCCGTAACGGCCAACCGGCGTTGAACGCGGCCTGGCGTGGCGTCGAGCTGGCCCCGGAGGAGTCGCAGGCACACCTCGTGCTCAGTCTGGTCGCCGCCCGCCTGGACCTGTTCGACCTGGCCGAGCGGGCCTACCGGGAGGCGCTGCGGCTCGACCCACGTCTCACCGATGCCGCGCACGACGTGGGTGTCCTGCGGCTGGAGCAGCGCCGCTGGTCGGAGGCGTTGGCACACGTCGCCGAGGCGGTGACGATCAGCCCGAGCCGGATCGACTCGCCACGGACCCTCGCGTACGGGCTGCACCGCCTGGTGCTCTACGGCGCGGGCTGGTCACTGGTGGCGGCGGTGCTCGTCGCGTTCGCGGCGTCGGCGAACGACGGGTTCTCCCGCATCCTGGCGGTCCTCGCCGCGCTCACCGGCGGGATCGTCGTCTGGCAGCTCGCGGCCCGGCTGCCGGGACTGACCCGGACAGTCCTCCCCGCCCTGCTGCACTCGGACCGCGCGATGGCCCTGGCGATCTACGCCGTGGCCGCCGCGCCGCTGCTGCTGCTGGTCTACGCGGTGGTCGGCTCCCCGTGGCCCCTGGTGCTGACCATCGTCGCCACGGCGGTAGCCGAGTTCGCCATCTTCACCAGAACCGCAATCCGCTAGCCACCCCCACAAGAACGCCCCGCCCGCGCCCCGCGCCCCGTGCCCCGTGCCCCGTACCCCCGTCGATCTTGCATTTTCGGCCGTCGATATGCGCGGAAAGTCCCCTAAGTCGGGGGCAGAAACTGCAAGATCGCGAGAGGGCGGGCGGGGCCCGTGTCGATCATGGAGTTGTGGTGCCTGTTTTGTAATGTCGCGGGCTCTTTGTCACCCACCACAACTCCATGATCGACCCGCCGGAGGGCGGCACGGGCGGTACGGGGCCGGGAGGGGTGGGGTCGGCCGGGGGAGGGCTAGCTCCGGCGGGCCCAGGTCCAGGCGTACCCCTCGTCCTCGCAGGTGTTGGCGGCGTCGCAGAGGTCCAGGGGGCGGAAGGTGTCGACCATGACGGCCAACTCGTCGAAGTAGTCGGCGCCGATGGAACGCTCGGCGGCGCCCGGCTGCGGTCCGTGGGTGAACCCGGACGGGTGCAGCGAGATCGAGCCCTGCTCGATGCCGGAGCCGCGGCGGGCCTCGTAGTTGCCGCCGGTGTAGAAGAGCATCTCGTCGGAGTCGACGTTGTGGTGGTTGTACGGCACCGGGATCGAGTCCGGGTGGTAGTCGACCTTGCGGGGCACGAACGAGCAGATGACGAAGTTGGGGCCCTGGAAGGTCTGGTGCACCGGCGGGGGCTGGTGGATGCGGCCGGTGATCGGCTCGAAGTCGTGGATGGAGAAGGCCCACGGGTAGAGGTGCCCGTCCCAACCGACCACGTCGAACGGGTGGTGGGCGTAGACGTAGCGGGTCCAACCGCGCCGGTGGCGGACCAGCACCTCGACCTCCTCGCCGTCGACGAGCAGCGGGGCGTCGGGGCCACGGACGTCGCGCTCGCAGTACGGCGAGTGCTCCAGGAACTGGCCGCGCACGGAGAGGTAGCGCTTGGGCGGGCCGATGTGCCCGGAGGCCTCGACGGCGAGCAGCCGGACCGGCTGGTCGCCGGTGGGCACCAGCCGGTGGATCGTCGAGGTGGGGATGACGACGTAGTCGCCGGCGACCGCGTCCAGCGCCCCGAACGGGGACTCGACCCGCAGGGTGCCCGACTCGACGTAGAGGCAGTGGTCGCCGGTGGCGTCGCGGAACAGCGGCGAGGGCCGGTCGGCGAGCACGTAACCGATTCGGACGTCGTCGTTGGCGAGCAGGTACTGCCGGCCGAGGATCGGGTCGGCGCCGCCGGTGTCCAGCTTGTGGGTGCGCAGGTGGCGGGGCTTGAGCGGCAGGTTCGGTGCCCGGGTGAACGCGGGCGGGGTGAACTCGTCGGCGGCCAGGATCGCGGTGGGCGCGTGCCGGTGGTAGAGCAGGGACGAGTCGGAGGAGAAGCCCTCCTGGCCCATCAGTTCCTCGGCGTAGAGGCTGCCGTCGGGCTGCCGGAACTGGGTGTGGCGCTTGCGCGGCACCTCGCCGACGCTGCGGTAATACGGCATCTCGCCTCCCGATATTTCCCGTTCACCGGCCGAAGGCGTCCGATAATCGGACGCTGTTGTCCGTTCCTCGTAGCGTCCCGTACATTCTTGTTCCGTGTCAACGCAGGTGCCCGTACTCCTCGATGGCCTGGTGGACGACGCTGCCGTCTTCCCTCCGGGCAGCGCCGCGCTGCCCGACGCCCTGGCTGCCCACCGGCAGCACCGCGCCGCCTGGTACGCGGACCTGGTCGGTCCGCTGCTGATCCCCGCCTCGACCATCGCGGCGGGCGAGCTGAGTGCTCTGGTCGACCCGGGCGAGGGCCTGGTGATCGGGCTGATCGGTGACACCGGGATCGGGAACCTGCCGTTCACGCTCTCGGTCCTGGCACCGGACGGTGTCACCGCGCGTCAGGTCGAGGTGGCGGTCGCCAAGCGCGGTGAGGACCCGCTGCCCGGCATCGCCGAGCTGCTGCGGCTGATCGACACCATGTCGGGCGTCGAGGCCGTGTACGCCGAGCTTCCGTTGACCTTCGGGCTGATGGGCGCGCTGGACGCGCTCACCGCCGCCCGGGCCGACGGCGTGCCGATCGCCGCCAAGTTCCGCACCGGCGGGCTGGCCGCCGAACTCTTCCCCACCCCGACCGAGTTGGCCGCGGTGATCTGCGCCTGCCGGGACCGGGACCTGCCGTTCAAGCTCACCGCCGGGCTGCACCAGGCCGTCCGGCACCTCGACCCGGAGACCGGGTTCACCCACCACGGGTACGCCAACGTGCTGGCCGCGACGCTGGCCGCCGCCGACGGCGCGGGCGTGAGCCGGGTCGCCGAGCTGCTGACCGCGCTCGACCCGCGCCCCCTGTTGGAACGCGCCACCGCACGGCTGCACGAGCCCCGCCCACTCTGGGTCGGCTTCGGCTCGTGCAGCATCCTGGAACCACTTACCGATCTGATCCGGCTGGGGCTGGTGAACGGGGGCTACGACGCATGACCTGGGTGACCGGCGTTGACGGTTCGCCGTACGGGGTGACGAACTTGCCGTACGGGGTCTTCCGGCGCGACGGGGGCGAGCCACGGATCGGCGTACGGATCGGGTCGTGGGTGTTCGACCTGGCCGCGGCGGAGGCCGCGGAGCTGGTGCTGGCCGCCGGTGCGTTGTGCCGGCCCACCCTGAACGAGTTCATGGCGTTGGGCCGTCCGCAGTGGGTCGCGGTACGGCAGCGGATCACCGAGCTGTTGACCGACCCGACGCACCGGGCCGACGTGGAGCCGATGCTGGTGCCCCTCGACGACGTGGAGCTGCTGCTCCCGATCGAGGTGGCCGACTACGTCGACTTCTACTCCTCCGAGCACCACGCGTCGAACGTGGGGCAGATCTTCCGCCCCGGTCAGCCGGCACTGCTGCCCAACTGGAAGCACCTGCCGATCGGTTACCACGGGCGGGCCGGCACGGTGGTCGTCTCCGGCACGCCGGTGACCCGGCCGACCGGCCAGCGGGCCTCCGCCGAGGGCCCGGTCACCGGCCCATCGGTACGCCTCGACATCGAGGCCGAGGTCGGCTTCGTGGTGGGCGTACCGAGCGAGCTGGGCGATCGGGTGTCCGTCGACGACTTCGCCGACCACGTCTTCGGGGTGGTGCTCGTCAACGACTGGTCCGCTCGGGACATCCAGGCCTGGGAGTACCAGCCGCTCGGCCCGTTCCTCGGCAAGTCGTTCGCCACCTCGGTCTCGGCCTGGGTCACGCCGCTGGACGCGCTCGGCGACGCCTTCGTACCGGCCCCCGACCAGGATCCGCCGGTGGTCGACTACCTGCGCGACGTGCCGCACCTGGGCCTGGACCTTCGGCTGGCGGTGGAGTGGAACGGCGCACTGGTCAGCGAGCCGCCGTTCGCCACCATGTACTGGACACCGGCCCAGCAGTTGGCCCACCTCACCGTCAACGGCGCGGCACTGCGCACCGGCGACCTGTACGCCTCCGGCACCGTGTCCGGCCCGGACCGGTCGCAGGTCGGCTCGTTCCTGGAGCTGACCTGGGGCGGGACGGAGCCGGTCCCGGTGGGCGACGAGAGCCGCACCTTCCTCGCCGACGGCGACACGGTGACCATCACCGCCACCGCGCCCGGCCCGGACGGCACCACCATCGCCCTGGGCGAGGTCACCGGCACGATTCGTCCGGCCCGCTGAGTAGGCCCCTTTCCGTCCGGCCCGCTTCCGTCCGGCCCGCTTCCGTCCGGCCCGCTTCCGTCCGGCCCGCTTCCGTCCGGCCCGCTTCCGTCCGGCCCGCTGGGCGGGCTCGTTCCGTCCGTCTCGTGCATGGGACCCGTGGTCGCACCGGCTGTGCGACCGCCGGCCCTGGTTGATCCGTTGATCGTCCGGATACGTCGCCTCGCCGCACGGTCCGGGCCACCCTCCTGGTTGCCAGCGGCGGTGGGGCCCATCGCACACGGAGGTAACGACTATGCACGATCTCGCGGGCGCGGTCTGGCGTACCAGCAGCCGCTCCAACGACCAGGGACTCTGCGTGGAAGTGGCAGACAACCTGGTCGATGTCCGTGGTCTGGTCGCCATCCGCGACTCCAAGGACCAGGCCGGCCCCACACTCGCGGTCAGCCCGCCTGGGTGGACGGCGTTCATCGGCGCGATTCGAGTCGGTCGTTTCGAACGCTGACCGCCGTTTCGGCACCGGTCGGCGACGACCGGTGCCGAACTGTCGTCCAGGGCCTGTCCCGGTGGTCGTCCGGGACTGTCCCAGGCGGCGGATCGCTTGCCGAGACCAGTTCGTACAGCTGGTCTGGAGGACATGAGAACCCATTCGGTTGTGGGCGGAATTCGCCCCAACACACGAAACGCAATCCTCGGCATCATCTCCCTGCTCGCCGCGCTCAGCGTGATCCTGGCCCTGGTGACCGGCTCGGGTGACAACGCCAACGCCGCCAAGAGTCGCGTGCAGGTCATCCAGCCCGCAGCCGAAGGCTCCAGTGGCACCTCGGCCCAGGGCAACGACGGCAGCGCCGAACGGGCCATCGCCGAACGGTCCAGCAGCGAACTGACCGAGGGCGACGAGGTCACCGCCGACCGGGCCGCCGCCGACGGCAGCGAGCTGGCCGAGGGCAGCGCCGCCGACGCCGACTCCGACCAGGCCGCCGAGGACAGTAGCGAACTGGCCCAGAGCAACGAGGTCACCGCCGATCGGGCCGCCGCCGGTGCGAAGAAGGCCAGGCCGTGCGAAGGGCACGGATACAAGCGGTACAACCCGCGCCGTACGTTCCAGTGGCAGAAGACGTCGCCCTGGTTCTGGGCGACCCGCAACTCCAGGCCGGGCGACGCGTACGTGCAGTTCCGTTCGGGGGGCGGCGAGTACGTCTACAAGCAGCTGACGAACTGCAGCATCGTCCGCGGTTGGATGGCCGGGGCCGCTTCCTACCGCACCAACCAGTGCGGTGACATGCGATCGTGTCAGCCATCGGCCTGGCAGACCATCACGGAGAAGGGCAGTTGCTCACGGGTCTACAACAAGATCCGCGCGTACGACCCCACGCACCACAAGTGCTTCACCTACTAGTCGGCGCACCGCCGAGGGCCTCGCTCAGGTGACCCTCGCCGACTCTCCGGCCTGATCATCAGTCGTACCGACTTGAAACGTTCCCACCGCCCGGCCATGCTCAATCGGCCGGGCGGTGGGTCGTCCACTGTCGACCGGGCCCGGTCAGCATCGAGCGGAGTCGGCGCACGAATGCGCCAGCCGGCGTGTCGGGCTGCCTGAGCGCGGGGGAGGAACTGTCGATGGCAAACGAGCAGCCCACCGCCGGTGGGGCGCCTGACCCACAGGCCGCCGGCTCGGCGGCCGAGTTCGTGGCCCAGCTGCGCGCGCTTCGTCAGTGGTCCGGACTGACCATTCGGCAGGTTACGAGGAAGGCGAAGGAGGCCGGCGACGTGCTGCCGCACAGCACGCTGAACACGGCGTTGGGCCGGGCCACCCTGCCGAGGGAGGAGCTGGTCGCGGCCTTCGTCCGGGCCTGCGGCGGCGATCAGGACACGGTGGACGCCTGGATCACGGTGCGCAAGGGGCTCGCCGCGGCCGCGGCCGGTCAGCCCGAGCCGGTCGCCACCGTCGCCGCCGCCGCGGGGATGGCCGGTGCCAGCTCGATCGCCGACGAGCCGAGGGTCCGCCCGCCGTGGGGGTTGCTCGACGCGGTACCGCCCCTACCGGCCGAACTGTCCCAGGTGACCGACTGGGAACGCGGTGGCGAGCAGCCGCCGGAGACGACGACCGCCGACGAGCCGGGCAGCAGCGACACGGTGACCAGTGGGTCGGCTGTCGCCGGATCGACACGCGGCAAGCCAGCCGCCGTCGCCGACAAGCCGTACCGATACGCGGCCGCCCCGGATTCGTCCGCTCCGCGCGAACCCGAAGCATCGCCCCGGGAGCCCGAGCCGGCCGCAACGCGGTCCGAGCTGGCCGCCGCGCCGCCCGACTCGGCTACGACGCGGTCCGACTCGGCCGCAACGCGGTCCGAGCCGGCTGACGCGCGGTCCGAGCTGGCCGCCGCGCCGCCCGAGCCGGCTGACGCGCCGCCCGAGCCGGCCGCGGGCGAATCCGTCCCGACCGTGGATCGGCCGTCGCGTGTCCACGCGTACTCCGACGGGCCGCTGGCCACGGTCGTGCGGAACCGGCGCGACGGCGCCTGGTCGGGGCTGCACCGCAAGCGGGCCGCGGAGGCCGACGGGGTGGCCGTCGCACCGCTGCGGCTGCGCGACTTCGTGCCGCCGCTGGCTTTTCGGGCCGGCTGGTCGACGCGCGTGCTCCTCGGCGCGATGGTTGTCCTGCTGGTCCTGGTAGCCGTCGGCGTGGCGGTCCGGGCGCTCCGCGATGCCAACCGGGGCGACGGCCCGGCAGGTGTGCAGGCGGGGCCGACAGTCGCCCAGGACGACGGGGGGCAACTGCTGTCGAAGGATCGCGGCGGGAGGACAGCCAGCCCCAGCGCTCCGTCGATCATCGTCGTCCCCGCGCCCACGACCAGGGCGCCGAGGTCACCCAAGGCATCGCCGACGAAGCCGGCCGCCGCCGCGCTGCCCGCGGCCGGGACGTACCGCATGATGCCGGCGGCCACCGACGGTGGGTCGAACTGCGTGGGCGTTGGTCCGGAACCCGGGAACGACCGGCCGGAGGTGGCCGTGATCGTCCCGTGTGCCGAGGCCGAGCCCGCCGCCAGCGAGCTGCGGAAGGTGGCGACGAACACGTACCAGATCTACTGGGCGCGCCCGTCCGGCGGTGGCGGATGCCTACAGGTCGACCCCGACCCGAACGGCGGACCATCGACCGCCCACGGGCAGTTGCTGGCACCGCGCGGCTACTGCGATCGTCCGGATCAGCGGTTCATTCTCGAACCGGTCCAGACGAACGCGGGCCAGGGTTACCGGCTGCACCCCGCGACCGCACCGAAGATGTGCGTCGGCCCGATCGACGGTGGCCGAACGGCGGGCACCGCTGTCGCCCAGGTGTCCTGTTTCAACGACAGCGTGCAGGTGTTCCTCTTCAAGCCGTAGCGCCCGCAGGTCCGCACCTGTGGAAAATTCGTTCCGGGGGGCCACGGCTGGCGCTTACTCCGCGTACCGTCGGGGACACGGGAGGCTGGCATGTCGACGGTGGCGGTTACCAGGTTCATCGAGGCGGACGCTGTCGATGTCTGGTGTCTGCTGACCGACCTGCCCGGCCGCGCGGTCCGGCTGACCGCCGCCGGCCCGATCGAGGTGCTCACCCCGGGTCCGTTCGGGCCGGGCACCGCCTGGCGTGAGGAGCGCGCCCAGCCCGACGGCGGCACGTTGACCGAAGAGTTCCTGGTGGTGGAGACACAGGCCCCACACCGGCTGGTGCTGTGTTCCTCCGGTGCCGGCGTGGATTACCGGATCACCTGGAGTTTGCGACAGGTCCGGCGTCGCCGACGAGGTTGTACGGCGGTCACCGTCACCCACGAGGCCGTGCCGACCGCTCCGTACGGCCGGGTGGTGGCGCTGTTGCTCGGCCACCTCGCCGCGCGGGCGGTCGAGGTGGCACTCCGGCGCGACCTCGCCGACCTGGCCATCGCGGCCGGTGCCGGCTCCGTCGAAGCCGCCTGAGCGCGGCCGGTCACCCTGCGCACGTGGTCGCCGTGACCTGCGCGGGGTCCGGCCGGTTGCCCTGGGTAGGGTGCCGGGCGGAGGTGCGGCATGGGGATCCCGAGGGGCCGACGACGGCTCGCGATGGCGGTCGTGGCGCTGCTCGCGACAGTGGCCGTCGTGGTCATCGGTTACCGGGTGCTCGCGCCGGCCGAGGTGAGCACGGTGGCCCGAGCCGACTATCCGCCCGCGGCCCAACCGGCTGCCGGCGTGGTCGGTCGACTGCCGGTCGCCCCGTTGATCGTGGACGGCAGACTGCGGGTGTACGCCGCGCACCGCCAGGTCTACGCCGACCGGCCGGTGGACTGGCGGTACCGGACCACCCCGTACTGGTCGTACCGGCGCTGGCCGGCGGAGTTGACCGGGGTGGTGGCCAGCGGCAGCACGGTGGTGAGCCGTTGGTCCGACGGTCGACTTGTCGCGCTCGACGCGCCGACGGGTCGGGTGCTGTGGAGGGCCGACGGCCCGGAGCCCGTGAAGAGCGCTGCGGTGGTACGCCGTACCGGTGCGGCCACCGTCTGGGACCCGAGCGGGCTGCATCTCACCGAACTTCCGGACGGTCGCACGGTGGTGGTGGCCAGCGGAGACGCCGAGGCGCGCGGGGTCGAGGTGCGCGGCGGTCGGCAGCTGTGGCGGGTCGACCTGCCCGGCGGTTGCCGCAGTGACGTCGGCACCACCGCCTCCGGGCAGCTGATCGGTCTGGACCGGTGCGCCGGCCCGGCCACTGTCGAGTTCCGGGACGCGGCGACGGGTGCGGTACGCGAACGGTGGCGGCCGCCGGGTGGGGCGGACGAGTTGGTGGTGACTCCGCTCGGTTGTCGTACCGGCCGGTCGGACTGCCCGGCCCTGCGCACCGCTGGACCGGGCGACGCGGCCGGCCGGGGATGGCTGCTGGGCACCGGTGAGCCGGTCGCCGCCCCCGCGCTCGATCCGGCCGGGGCCACGGTGGTGGGTGAACGGGCAGTCGTGGTGCTCGACGGGGTGGCGGTGGGTCGTTCGGCGCGTACGGGCGCGGAGCTGTGGCGGTCGGCCGATCTTGGTGCGGTACGGGTGCTGGCCGCGCAGCCCGGCCGGGTGCACCTGCTGACCGAGACCAACGACCTGGTGACGCTGGACCCGGCGACCGGTGGGCAACTGTCCCGCTTCTCGCTCAACGTCGGGCGGGACGGGACTGGCTGGGCGCCCGGGGCGGTGGGGGTCGGGGGTGGCTTCGTCGCGGTGGAACGGCTCCGCAGGCCGGTGAACCCCGACGGGGACGACAAGCGTTACTACCTGACGTCGGAGGCGGTGATCCTGGCCGCCACCTGATCGTGGCGTCTTCGGCGCCCGAGGATTCGAACCGTCCATACCTTTTGTCGGTAAAGGATATGTTTTTCGCGGTTCAGGTTTTCCTCGGGAAGGGGTCGGCGCATGGGCAGGACAGCAGCCAACTACCTCGTGGGCGGCGCACTGGCCGCCGCCGCGAGCCTCGCGCTGGCGGTTCCGCCGGTGCTGGGCGCGGATCCCGCCTCGGCGCGCGGGTTCGCTGCCGTCCGGGCGGCGCCGTCGGCGGACACCGGCGTCACCTTCGAGATCCTGCCGGCGTCGCCGACGCCCACGCCCACTCCCACTCCCACGCAACCCGCGCCCACGCCGACGCAACCCACGCCGGCACCACCCCAGCCCACACCCAGCCACGGTCAACTGCCGGTCACCGGTTCCGGCGGGTCGACGTTGCTGCTCGTCGGGCTGGGCGTGCTCCTGCTGATCGTCGGTGGGCTCGCCGCCCGTCGGTGGCGGCGCGTGTGACGTACGCCGGCCGTCGGCGATTGACGCAGGCCCGCCGCCGGGGGCGGGCCTGTCGGGTGCGCCCCGCCGACAGCTTGCGGAGGCTACGGCCCCGACGGCTTGCGGAGGCCCGCCGGCGGCTGGCGCGAGCCCGCCGCCGGCGGCCGATTCGTCGCGCGGCCGCCGGCGTGGCGTCAGTGTCCGGCCGAGACCCGCTCCCGTGGACGGCCGGTGGGGGGCCGGGTGGACCGCCGGGATCGACGGGCCAGCATCACGAGGCCGGCGATGAGCAGGAGGCCCGCGACGGCTGCCGCCACGGTCCAGGCGGACGTCATCCGGGAGATGACGCTGCCCCGCTTGCCGACCTGACCCGCGTCGGGAAACTCGATCTGCGCGGTGATGCTGCGCTTGACCATCCCGCTCTCCAGGTTCACCTCGATCTTCCAGGGCCCGTTCGGCAGCTCGGCCGGCAGCCGGGCGATGACCTGCCCGGAGCCGCCCGGCGGCAGCGTGACGCCCTGGCCGACCTGGAATGGGCCGGCTCGGCTGTCGGCCGGTCCCTCGCTGAGGGCGACCGAGCCGGTCAGGTCGATGGCACGACCACCGGTGTTGGTGACCTGGGCGGTCACCGAGGGCACGCCCTCGGGGTCGCGGGCCGGGCGAAGCTCACCGATCGAGAAGTCGGAGACCGGCTCACCCCCGGGCCCGATGTCGAGGTACATCCGAACGCCGACCCGGTGGATCTGGGTGACCTCCCCGTCGGAGCGGGGCGCCGAGGTGGCGGACGCCCAGACCACCCCGTACCGCTCGCCGCGTGAGGCGGCCCGCGGCACCACGATGGTGGCCAGGACCCGGGCCTCGCCCCACGGTTCCACCTCCACGACGGACTTGTCGAGGGTGATCCACGAGGTCAGCTCGTTTGTCGCGCGGCCCTCGCCGAACCTGAACTCGGACCCTTCCACGGTGGCCGCCGCCGGATAGACGTCGATGCGGCGGGCCTCGTCGGTCCGATTGCTGATCAGCAGTTGCCGCTTGATGGTGGTGCCCGGCGGCAGGTGATCGACGATGTACCGCAACGCCCGGGGGTCGTCGCGGCGATTGGTCGGCGCCTCCAGCAGCCGGATCCCGAGGCGGTCGTCGGCGTCCGGCTCGACCGCGCCGGCCCGGGTCGACAGACCCGGACCGGCGAGGCTGAGCAGCGCCAGCGCGACCGCGACGGTCGACCGGCCGTGGCGGCTAGGCCACCGAATGCGTCACCGTCCCGGTGTAGACGCCCGCGATGCTGTCCAGCGGCACGTTGACGATCAGGGTCGGGTTCCAGGTCGCGGTGTTACCACCGGTGCCACCGGTGTGGGTGAACGCCGTGACCGGCGTGACGCTGTCCAGCGGCTCCGCTGCGCCGGCGTTGGCCTGACCGGGCGTGAAGGTGCCGGTGCCGGTGGTCGCCGTCGCCGGGCCGGACCAGTAGTCGATCTCCCCCGGCAGAACCGTCTCGGCGGGGGTGCCGCCGCCGGTCTGGAAGACGCTGGCCGTCACCGTGGCCACCCAGGAGGCGTCCGCCGCACCCCGGGAGTCGGTGACCGTGACCGGGCCGAGTTGGCCGGTGATGGTGGTGCCGGGCGCGCCGCCGCCCAGGTCGGCGGTGGCCGGCGCGTCGATGTCGAGGGTGCCCGCCTCCACCTCGAAGGTGACGGTGGTGGTGTCGGTCGGCGCGGCGGCGGCCGGTGCCGCGAGGAAGCCGACCATCGCGGCGGCGGCCGCTCCGGCGAGACAGATCTTGGCAGTACGCACTGTTTGTTACCCCGTTCTCGAAGTGAGCCGGCGTGATTCCTCGACACAGCCGGCTACTTCGGAAGATAGGGCAGTTATCGGGGCAGAAGTGGACAAACAACGCTTATGACCCGTTCCGGGTCAGGTCAGTGCGGACTCCGCCGCAGCCAGGAACGCGTCGTTCTCGGCGGGGGTGCCGATGGTGACCCGAACCCCGTCCCCGGCGAACGGCCGCACGATCACCCCGCGCGCCTCGCACGCCTTGCCGAACGCCACCGCCCGCTCGGCCAGCGGCAGCCAGACGAAGTTGGCCTGGCTCGTCGGCACCTCGGGCACGAACTTGCGCAGGGCCTCGGTGACCCGGTCCCGCTCGGCGACGACAAGGGCGCAGCGCCGCTCCATCTCCGTCGCCTGTGCCAGCGCGGCGAGCGCCCCGGCCTGGGCCGCCGTGCTGCTGGAGAACGGGGTCGCCACCTTGCGGATGGCCGCCGCGACCACCGGCTGGGCGACCAGCCAGCCCATCCGCAGCCCGGCGAGCCCCCACGCCTTGGACAGGGTGCGCAGCACCGCGACGTTGGGCCGGTCCAGGTAGTCGAGCCCGTCCGGCACCTCCGCGTCGGTGACGAACTCCCGGTACGCCTCGTCGATCACCACCAGCACGTCGTCCGGCACCGCGTCGAGGAACCGGTCCAGGTCGGCCCGGCGTACGGCGGTGCCGGTGGGGTTGTTCGGGTTGCAGACGAAAATCACCCGGGTCCGGTCGGTCACCGCCGCGGCCATCGCCGCCAGGTCGTGCCCGTGCCCGGCGTCGTTGGGCAGCCGCACGCTTGTCGCGCCGCTGGTCGCCACAATGATCGGGTACGCCTCGAAGGACCGCCACGAGTAGAGCACCTCGTCGCCGGGCAGGCAGGTGGCCCGCACCAGGTGCTCGGCGAGCGCCACCGACCCGCAGCCGGTGGCGATCCGGTCGGCGTCCACCCCGTACCGCTGGGCCAGCGCCTCCCGCAGCGCGACCACGCCCATGTCCGGGTAGCGGTGCGAGGTGCTGATCGCCTCGGTGACCGCCTCCACCACGCCGGGCAGCGGCCCGTACGGAACCTCGTTGCTGGCCAGCTTGATGGCCTCCGGTAGGCCCAACTCCCGAGCCAGGTCGGCGGGACTGCGCCCCGGCACGTAGTTGGGCAGCGCGTCCAGGTCGGCGCGGGTCAGCCGCAGCGCCGGCTGGTGACGTCCGGAGTCGGTCATGGGGTGTCTCCCGGGGGGTGGTTGCGGTCGTTCGAGGGGGTGGGTCCGGTGTGGTGGGGAACCTCGACGACCACCGTCTGGGCGCGCTTGTCGTGCAGCGCCTGGCGCAGCGGCTGGTCGAAGAGTGGGGAGAGGGCGTCGACAAGTTGCACCACCAGGCCGATCCCTGCGCAGTACCAGATCAGAGTCGGCAGACCCAGCAGGCTCCACCGGACCAGTGCCCGGCCCATGCCCAGCGGCTGGTCGGCGGCGATCGGCACCGCCCGGATTCGCATCACCCGCTTGCCGACGGTCTGCCCACCAGCGGCCATGGCGGGCACCTCGTACGCCAGCCAGAGCGCGGTGGCGACCAGCAGGATCACCACCAGGAGCGAGTTGGCCTGCTGGTCGGGCAACGGCAGGCCCTCGGCGGAGGTGTCGCCCCGGGCCGCCCGCCGGAAGATCTCCTGCCAGTACGGGGTCCACTCCTGCACCCAGCGCCAGACGAACCAGCCGTTCGCCACGATGTTCAGTGCGAGGAGGAGGCCGAAGTCGATAAGCCGAGCAACGAACCGGCGGCCGTAGCCGGCCAGCCGGAGGCCGTGCGGTCGTGGCTCGGGCGGTCGCATCGACCAACCCGGGTGACCGGGCGGGGGCACCCAACCCGGGTGCCCGGGCAGGGGTGCTGAACCCGGGTGGCCACCCGGAGGCGCCCAGCCTGGCGGGCCGCCCTGCGGACCCCAGGCCGGCGGGCCGGCCGGTGGCCCCCAGCCTGACGGACCGCCCTGCGGACCCCAGCCAGGGCCCTGCCCCGGCGGCGGGCCGTACCCCGGTGGTGGACCCTGCTGCGGCGGCCCGCCGGGCGCGCCGGTCCCCGGGCCCGAGGTGCCCGCCGCGGCGGGCACGGCCGAGGTGACCGGCGCCGGCGGCGGCTCGACCGGCGGAGGACCGTCCGGCGGGGTGGCGTCGGCGGAGATGGGTGCACCGAGCCAACCCTCGCCGTCCCAGTAACGCTGGGTCTCCCTGTCGGCCGGGTCGACATACCAGCCGGGCTGAACGCTCACGCCGCTGCTCCGCTTCGCTGCGCGACGGCGCGCGGCGCCACGCTCCTGTGCCTACTGGTTCGCTCGCTGCGCTCGCTCACGCCGCCGCTCCGCTTCGCTGCCTGCTGTTTCGGTCGTTGCGCTCGCTCACGTGGACACCTTAACGACGACCGTATCGGCGAACTTGTCATGGAGGCACTGCTGCCACGGCTTGTCCCAGAGTTGCCACAGGCCGTCGACGTAGGCGCCTCCCGGGACCAACGAGCCACCGAGGTACTGCACGAGCCAGCGCCGGCCGGCCATCCGCCGGTCCAGCGTGCGGGTCGGGTCGATCGGCACCACCCGCAGCTTCAGCACCTTCTTGCCGAGCGTCTGACCGCCGCGCTTGAGGTATTCCACGTGGTAGAGCCAGTAGAGCCCGAGCGTCACGACGAAGAGCCCGAGCTGTAGCAGCATGATCGGCAGGAGGAACTCGACGAAGAAGGTCGCCATGTCGGGCTCCACAAGCGTGCCGTCCGGGTTGGTCCGGGTCATCTCGGTGACCATCCGCCACCAGAGGACGAGGAAGAACGGCAGGAACAGCACCAGCGACACGGCACTGGCCAACGCCGTGTCGATCAGCCAGGCGAGCAGCCGGTCGCCGAAGCTCGCCAGCGGCTGACCACCCGGGCTCAGCGTCGGCGGCAGCGGGCCGGGTGGTCCGGCGGGCCACGGCGGCGGGGCGTACCCGGGTGGGGCGTACTGCGGCGGCGCGGCGTACCCCTGGGGGTGTGGTCCGGGCGGCGGCGCGAAGCCGCCGGTGGCGGGCTGAGGCCCACCGACCGGCGGCGTCGGGTACGACGGAGGCTGCGTCACGCTCGCAAGTGTTACAGGTTGCCGCGTGCTTCCTGCTCTCGCTCGATCGCCTGGAAGAGCGCCTTGAAGTTGCCCTTGCCGAAGCCCAGCGAGCCGTGCCGTTCGATCAGTTCGAAGAACACGGTGGGGCGGTCCTGCACCGGCTTGGTGAAGATCTGCAGCAGGTAGCCGTCCTCGTCGCGGTCGACGAGGATCTTGCGGGCCTTCAGCTCCTCGATCGGCACCCGCACCTTGCCGATGCGGGCCCGCAGCTCGGGGTCCTCGTAGTACGAGTCCGGGGTGTCCAGGAACTCCACCCCGGCGGCCCGCATCGCGTCGACGCTGGCCAGGATGTCGTTGGTGGCGACGGCGATGTGCTGCGCCCCGGGGCCCTGGTAGAACTCCAGGTACTCGTCGATCTGGGACTTCTTCCGGGCGATCGCCGGCTCGTTGAGTGGGAACTTCACCTTCCGGGTGCCGTTCGCCACGACCTTGCTCATCAGCGCCGAGTAGTCGGTGGCGATGTCGTCGCCGACGAACTCCGCCATGTTGGAGAAGCCCATCACCCGCTTGTAGAACTCGACCCACTCGTCCATCCGGCCCAGCTCCACGTTGCCGACCACGTGGTCGACGGCCTGGAAGAAGCGCTTCGGCTGGATGCCGGCGGCGATCATCGGCTGCCGGTCCACGATCGGGCCGCGGGCGGCGAAGCCGGGCAGGAACGGGCCGGTGTAGCGGGACCTGTCGACGAGGGTGTGCCGGGTGTCGCCGTACGCGGCGATGGCGGCCATCCGGACCGTGCCGTGCTCGTCGGTCACCTCGTGCGGCTCGACGACGCTGGCGGCGCCCTGCGCGACGGCGTGCGCGTACGCGGCGTCGACGTCCGGGACCTCCAGCGCGATGTCGCTGATCCCGTCGCTGTGCTTCGCCACGTGCTCGGCGCCGTCGGCGTCCGGGCGCACCGCGCCGGTCAGCACGAACCGGGCCGAGCCGCTGGTCAGCACGTACTGGGCGTGGTCGCGGTAGCCCTGCTCGGGGCCGCGGTACGCCACACAGGTCATGCCGAACGCGGTGGAGTAGTAGTGCGCGGCCTGCTTGGCGTTGCCGACCAGGAAGTGCACGTGGTCGAGGCCCCGGACCGGGAACGGGTCGTGGCTGATGTCGTGGTCGACAGCGCCGACGAGCCGGTCGACGTCGACGTCCTCGGTCGACTGGGGTCGGTCGATCGCCTGGGTCATGATGGCCTCCCTCGCGTACCGGCCGGCCTCGTGGGCCGGTTGTTGACCGAAGGATCGCGGTGCGGGCATCGGCTGGGCAACTGTCCGGGTAAATGCTGGTCAGGTTGCGCATTCGGTATGGTCAACACTCATGAATGGTGAGCAGAATGTACAGCTCGACGCACTGGACGTGCGCTTGATCGAACTGCTCGCCGAGGAGCCGCGGATCGGGGTGCTGGAGTGCTCCCGCCGGCTCGGGGTGGCCCGGGGCACCGTGCAGGCCCGGCTGGACAAGCTGATCGACCGGGGCGTCATCGGTGGCTTCGGCCCGGAGATCGCACCGGCCGCGATCGGGTTCGGGGTGACCAGCTTCGTCACCCTGGAGATCAGCCAGCGGCACGGCCACGACCCGGTCACCGCGCACCTCGCCGCCATCCCCGAGGTGCTGGAGGCGCACACCATCACCGGCTCCAGTGACCTGCTCTGCCGGATCGTGGCCCGCTCGAACACCGACCTGCAGCGGGTCATCGACCAGATCGTCTCCTCCGCCGGCATCACCCGGGCGTCGACGATCATCGCGTTGGCCGAGCAGATCCCATACCGCACGCTTCCCCTCGTCCGCAGCGCCATACGGGCGCTGTAACACCTCCGAGCGCAGAAAGCGCGGCGACACGGCGGCGCGAGGGCACGGAAGATCCGCGATCGTGGCTACGGTGTGCGGGTGGCGAAGGGGAGGGTGCGCGGGGGGCTGCTGCTCGGCCTTGCCGTGGTCGTCGCCCTCGCCGCGACCGGCGTGTGGAATCCCTTCCCCGGCCTGTGGGACTGGGTGGACCGCAGCGAGCCCATCTCCGAGCCCGACGTGGTCTGGCAGCAACGGATCGGCGGCACCCCGCGCAGTGTGACGATCGCCGGCGACGCCGTCGTGGTCGAGCAGCGCACCCGGGTCGAGGCGCGCAGCCTGGCCACCGGCGCGCAGCTCTGGGAGCGCAAGGCCGACTGGGCGGCGGTCGCCGGCGGTGACCGGGACCCGGTCGTCGCCGTGGGCAAGCTCCTGGTCAAGGGGTACGAGCTGCTCGACCCGACCACCGGGGCGACCCGGCGACGCGACGGCGACGCGGTGGCCGTGTGGACCTACCGCAACCTGCTCCTCGACGCCCGCTGCACGGACGCCACCGACTGCACCCTGAGCGCCTGGGACCCGCGCGGCACCGCGCCGATCTGGACGGCCTTCCTGCCCGGGGTGCACAGCGGCCTGCTCGCCGACAATCCGGGCCTGCGCGGCACCCGCCGGCTCACCGCCACCCGGATCGACGACGGGGTGGCCGGTGCGGAACCCGCGCCACCGCTGCTCGGCTTCCCGGTGGACGGCCGGGTGCACGTGGTGGACACCGCCACCGGCCGGGTGTTGCAGAATGTCGAACCCGGCCGGGACGAGCGGCTGTCCGTGGTGGGCGGCCGGATGCTGCGGATCGCCGCCCGATCCCAGGACGGCGCCTGCTACTTCGCCATCTCGGCCCGCGACCCGGCGACCGGGCAGGAGGCCTGGCAGCGGGCCGGGATCAACCTACGGACCGCCGACAGCGCCGGCTGCGTGCAGCGCGAGGACCCGCAGGGTGCGCGGAACGTGCTGATCGGTGTCGGCCCGGACGGCCGCGAGGCGGTCATCGACGGGTACGATGGCCGGCTGCTCTGGGTCGGCGAAGCGGGCACCAAGTTGATCGCGGTCGACGACCGCTACGCGGTGTTCCGGGCGGCCGACAAGCGTTCGGTGGTCGCCCGTCAGCTCGGCACCGACCGGGTGCTGTGGACTCGGCCCGCCAGCGGCAAGGCCGGTGCCGCGCTGACCCCGTACGCGGCGGTGGTCGCGGACGAGAAGCCGTCCCGGTTGGTCGCGGTGGACCCGCGCACCGGCCGGGAGCTGGCCGTCCTGCGCACCTCGGCGAACGCCCTCGCGGTCGGCTCGCAGGGCATGATCATCGGTGAGGGGCGCGAGATCGGATATGTCCGCTTCGGCGCTGCCGGAGGCTCGCCCGCCCGCCCACCCGGCGACGGTGGGAATCCCGGGCCGGGCGGCACCGGCCCCGGTGGGCAGAACAACGGCGACTGCGGCCCGAAGGGCGAGCTCTGCCCCGACCCGGACGGCGGCAAGGACGGCTAGGGCCTGGTCACCGCGTGGGTGAGCGGGCGACGGGTCCGCGGGATGAGAGCGGCGTCCCAGGACCCGCCCGGCGGGTGGGAGTGATCGACCGGTCTGCCCTAGGCTTGCCGCTCATGAGCAGTGCCGCCGCATTCTCGTACGCCCCCCTGCTGCCGACCGGCCCCGACCAGACGGATTACCGCCTGGTCACCGACGAGGGCGTCGACGTCGTACACGGCCCGGGAGGCCGCCGGTTCCTCACTGTGGAGCCGGCCGCGCTCACCGCGCTGACCGCCGAGGCGATGCACGACATCGCGCACTTCCTCCGCCCCGCGCACCTGGCCCAACTCCGGGCGATCATCGATGATCCGGCCGCCTCGCCGAACGACCGGTTCGTCGCACTGGACCTGCTGCGCAACGCCAACATCGCCGCCGGCGGAGTGCTGCCGATGTGCCAGGACACCGGCACCGCGATCGTGATGGGCAAGCGCGGCCGGCACGTGCTCACCGACGGCGGCGACGCCGAGGCCATCTCCCGGGGCGTCTACCAGGCCTACACCAAGCTCAACCTGCGCTACTCCCAGCTCGCCCCGCTGACCATGTGGGACGAGCGGAACACCGGCAGCAACCTGCCGGCCCAGGTCGACCTGTACGCCGAGGACCCGGACGGGCACCCCGACGCGTACAAGTTCCTGTTCATGGCCAAGGGTGGCGGCTCGGCCAACAAGTCGTACCTCTACCAGGAGACCAAGGCGCTGCTCAACCCGACGCGGATGATGCAGTTCCTGGAGGAGAAGCTGCGGCTGATCGGCACCGCCGCCTGCCCGCCGTACCACCTGGCCATCGTCATCGGCGGCACCTCCGCCGAGTACGCCCTGAAGACCGCGAAGTACGCCAGCGCGAAGTATCTCGACGCGCTGCCCACCTCCGGCTCGATGAGCGCGCACGGCTTCCGCGACCTGGAGTTGGAGGCCGAGGTGCTGGAGCTGACCCGCAACTTCGGCATCGGGGCGCAGTTCGGTGGCCGGTACTTCTGCCACGACGTACGGGTGGTCCGGCTGCCCCGGCACGGCGCGTCCTGCCCGGTGGCGATCGCCGTCTCCTGTTCGGCGGACCGGCAGGCGGTCGCCAAGATCACTCCGTCGGGCGTGTGGCTGGAGCGACTGGAAACCGACCCGGCGCGCTTCCTGCCCGACGTCACCGACGACGCGCTCGACGCCGAACTGGTGGTCCGGGTCGACCTCAACCGGCCGATGGACGAGATCCGCGCCGAGCTGTCGAAATACCCGGTGAAGACCCGGCTCTCGCTGTCCGGCCCGCTCGTGGTGGCCCGCGACATCGCGCACGCCAAGATCGCCGAGCGGCTGGACGCCGGCGAGCCGATGCCGCGGTACCTGCGCGACCACGCCGTCTACTACGCCGGCCCGGCGAAGACCCCCGAGGGGTACGCGTCCGGCTCCTTCGGCCCGACCACTGCCGGCCGGATGGACGCCTACGTGGAGAAGTTCCAGGCCGCGGGTGGCTCGCAGGTGATGCTCGCCAAGGGCAACCGCTCCGGCCAGGTGACCCGTTCCTGCCAGCAGTACGGTGGCTTCTACCTCGGCTCGATCGGCGGCCCCGCGGCCCGCCTCGCCCAGGACTGCATCAAGCACGTCGAGGTCCTCGAATACGCGGAGCTGGGCATGGAGGCGGTCTGGAAGATCGAGGTGGAGGACTTCCCGGCCTTCATCGTCGTCGACGACAAGGGCAACGACTTCTTCGCCGAGGTCACCAAGCCGGTGCTCACCGTCGGCCGCCGCTGACCTGACCAGCACCGTCGGCCGCCGCCGACCGTCGCGTACACGAAAGGGGCGTCGAGCGAATTCGCTCGACGCCCCTTTTGTCGCCCGTGTTGTACCGACATCGGTGCGCCTGGCCCGCCAAGGCCCTGGGACGGGCGCACCGCCCCCGTCGGATGCCGTCACCGACAACCCAGAGAGAGTGTCCGATACACCGCTGCCGATCCGCTCTCACATCGCTATCGCCTGACTGGGCCGATCCGTGACCGTCGGACTACTCTGCTGGAGGTCGGGCCAGTAAGGCGGGGGAGCAGATGCGGTTCGGGATCCTGGGGCCCCTGCGGGTGGGCGGTGGTGAGTCCACAGTCACCGCTGGTCGAGACCGGATCGTCCTCGCCATGCTGCTGTTGCGGGCCGGCCGGCTCGTGCCCGTCGAAGAGCTGGTCGACGCGGTGTGGGAGGAGCAGCCACCGGCCACCGTCCGAGCCCAGTTGCAGACCTGTGTGTCGCGGTTGCGCCGCCGGTTCGCCGAACTCGGGCTGTCGCCGGAGGCGATCGTCACCGACCCGGCGGGGTACGGCATCCGTACCGCACCGAACGACCTGGACGTCGAGGTGTTCGTCCGGGGTGTGGAGGTGGCCCGTGCCGCCGCCGCGGCCGGTCGGCTGGACGACGCGCGTACCGGATTTCGCGCTGCCCTGGCGCTCTGGCGGGGGCCTGCGCTCAGCGGTATCCCGAGCCAGAGCATCCGCCGCCGCGCCCAGACCCTCGACGAGCAGCGCCTGACCGTGCTGGAGGAGTGCGTCGAGGTCGAGATGCGTCTCGGTCGAGGCGTCGAGCTGATCGACGAGCTGGCCGAGAGCATCGACCAGCACCCGCTGCGGGAGCGACTGCGCGGCCAACTGATGCTCGCCCTCTCCTCGGTCGGTCGGCAGGCCGAGGCGCTCGCGGTCTACCGGGAGGGGCGGCGGCTCTACGCCGACGAGTTGGGCATCGAGCCCGGCGCCGAGCTTCAGGAGCTGCATCAGCGTGTGCTCGCCGGCGATCTCGTCCTGGCCGGTCGGGCGTCGTCGCCGAGCGTTCCGGTCCGCTCACTGCCCCGGGCGATCGGTGACTTCACCGGTCGGCAGCAGACGCTGGCCCGTCTGGTGAAGGACGTGGAGGCCGGCGCGCGAATCCAGCTCATCGACGGGATGGCCGGCAGCGGTAAGACCACCCTCGCGGTGCACGTCGCCACCGCCCTCGCGGACGACTACCCGGACGCCCAGCTCTACATCGACCTGCACGGGCACAGCG
Source organism: Micromonospora sp. NPDC049101 (assembly GCF_040648675.1). Classification (NCBI taxonomy): domain Bacteria; kingdom Bacillati; phylum Actinomycetota; class Actinomycetes; order Micromonosporales; family Micromonosporaceae; genus Micromonospora; species Micromonospora sp. NPDC049101. The sequence goes on from NZ_JBEZED010000007.1 coordinate 82,570, forward strand.
AGCGCACCCCGCTGACACCGGCCGCGGCGGTGGCCACGCTGCTGCGGCAGCTCGGTGTGCCCGCCGAACGGGTACCCACGAACCAGGACGACCGGTTGGCGCTCTGGCGCACCGAGTTGGCCGGCCGACGGGCCCTGCTGGTGCTGGACAACGCCGCCACCGCCGACCAGGTGACACCGCTGCTGCCCAACGGCTCGCACTGCCTCGTCCTGATCACCAGTCGGCGCCGGCTGGTCGGAGTGGACGAGGGGCGACCGTCGTCACTGCCCGTGCTCGACACGGACGAGGCGATCGAGCTGCTCGGGCACGTGGTCGGCGTCGACCGGGTGGCGGCCGAGCCGGAGGCGGCCACCGAGGTCGTCCGCCGCTGCGGCCACCTGCCACTCGCCATCCGGCTGGCCGGTGCCCGACTCGCGCACCGTCCCCGTTGGCGCATCGCCGACCTGGCCGAGCGGCTGACGAGACGGTCCGATCCGTTGGCCGAGTTCGAAGCGGGTGACCGGTCCGTCGCCCGCGCCTTCGCCCTGTCGTACGCCCAGGTGCCGCCGACGGCGCAGCGTGCGTTCCGGCTGCTCGGCCTGCACCCGGGGGTACGGTTCGACAAATCGGTCGCGGCCGTCCTCGCCGAGCTGCCCCTGCCCGACGCCCAGGACCTGCTCGACGAGTTGGTCGACGCGCACCTGGTGGAGGAGACGGAGCCGGGCCGGTACCGGCTGCACGACCTGGTCCGCGAGTACGCCCGGACCCTGGTCGCCGAGCCGGAACGGGCAGCCGAGCGGCGGGACGGGATCGAGCGCCTGCTCGACCACCATCTGCACGTCGCCACGGCGATCGCCCGCACGAAGGAGCTCTCCTCGCTGCACTCGCTGATCGTGGTGGCGGGGCCGCTCCGCCCCGACCTGGTCGCGCTCGTCGCCGAGCAGGGCCAGGCCTGGCTCGACGAGAACCTGGCCGGGTGGACCGCCCTGGTCCGGTTGGCGGAGACCGAGGCGTTCCTCCAGTACTGCTGGCAGTTGGCGAGGGCCTGCTGGTACGCCCAGTTCGAGGGCGGTCGGCTGGACGAGTTGATCGAGACACACACCATCGGCCTGCGCGCCGCCGAGGTGTTGGGCGACGACCGGGCCGTGGCGACGATGCTCAACTATCTGGCCTCGGCCCACTACCGGCTTGGTGATTTTCCCGAGTCGATCCGCGTCATGGAAAGGTCACTCGCAATCTTCCGCCGGCTGGGTCTGCGCAGCGGGTTCCGCAACACGCTCGGCAACCTGGGCAGCTCGTACGCCGCCAACTTCGAGTTCCGTCGCGCCCGGGAGTGCTTCGACGAGGCCCGCGCGGTGGCGACGCGGATGCGCGACACGGTGGCGCTGACGAACGAACTCAACAACCTGGCGATGACCCTGCTGCTGTGGGGGCGGCACGACGAGGCACTGCGCGTTGCCCGACGACACCTGGGCATCGCTCGCGAGGTCGGCGACCCGCGCCGGATCGGCAACGCCCTCGGGCACCTCGGAATGATCCGGCATCGGATGGGTGACGTGGTGCCGGCCGCCCGGTTGCTGCGGGTGGCGCTGCGTTTCAAGCGACAGGCGGGCAGCCGGTTCGGTGAGGGTGAGGTGTTGAACGAGATCGGGATGATGGAACGGGAGGCCGGGCGCCCGGAACAGGCCGCAGACCTGCACCGGGCGGCACTCGTCGCGATGACCGAGGTGGGGGACCGCGTCGCCCAGTGCGGCTCACGCAACCTGCTGGCCCGCGCCATCCTGGATCAGGGCGACGTGACGAGCGCGCTCGACCTGCATCGTCGCGTGCTCGTCGACGCCACCGGGCTGGGTTCCCGACACGAGCAGGGCCGGGCACTGGAGGGCATCGCCCGCTGCCTGGGTACGACCGACCCGGCCGCGGCGCGCGCACACCTGAGCCGGGCGCTGGTCCTGTTCCGCCAGATCGAGTCACCCGGCCGGCACGAGGTGGAGTGCCTGCTCGCCGAGTTGGGCTGACGGATCATCTGCGAGTCGGCGGTGGGCGCGGCAGGATGGTGTGTGTGACGACTCCAGAGGCGACCGGTTACCGGATCGAACGCGACTCGATGGGCGAGGTGGAGGTGCCCGCCGAGGCGCTGTGGCGGGCACAGACCCAGCGTGCGGTGCAGAATTTCCCGATCTCCGGCCGGGGTATCGAACCAGCCCAGATCAAGGCGCTCGCCCAGATCAAGGGCGCGGCGGCCGAGGTCAACGGCGAGTTGGGCGTGATCGACGCGAACGTGGCCGCCGCGATCGCCGCCGCCGCCGCGCACGTGGCCGACGGTGGTTACGACGACCAGTTCCCGGTGGACGTGTTCCAGACCGGTTCGGGCACCTCGTCGAACATGAACACCAACGAGGTGATCGCCACCCTGGCCAGCCGCGAGCTGGGCTCGCCGGTGCACCCGAACGACCACGTCAACGCCTCCCAGTCCAGCAACGACATCTTCCCGTCCTCGATCCACCTGGCCGCCACCCAGTTCATCGTGGAGGATCTGCTGCCGTCGCTGGCCCACCTCGCGGCAGCGCTGGAGGCCAAGGCGGCGGAGTTCGAGACGGTGGTCAAGGCCGGTCGCACCCACCTGATGGACGCCACCCCGGTCACCCTGGGTCAGGAGTTCGGCGGGTACGCGGCCCAGGTCCGCTACGGCATCGACCGGCTGGAAGGCGCATTGCCCCGGCTGGCGGAGCTGCCACTGGGTGGCACCGCAGTCGGCACCGGGATCAACACCCCGCTCGGCTTCGCCGCCGCCGTGATCGGCAGGCTGCGCGAGTCGACCGGGCTGCCGTTGTCCGAGGCGCGCAACCACTTCGAGGCACAGGGTGCCCGGGATGCGCTGGTGGAGACCTCGGGGCAGCTCCGTACCGTGGCGGTCGGCCTCTACAAGATCGCGAACGACATCCGGTGGATGGGCTCCGGCCCCCGTGCCGGCCTCCGCGAACTGCGGATCCCCGACCTCCAGCCCGGCTCGTCGATCATGCCCGGCAAGGTCAACCCGGTGGTCGCCGAGGCGATGCGGCAGGTCTGCGCCCAGGTGATCGGCAATGACGCGACTGTCGGCTTCGCCGGCTCCCAGGGCGACTTCGAGCTGAACGTCATGCTCCCCGTGATGGGCCGCAACCTGCTGGAGTCGATCCGGCTGCTCTCCGCGGTGAGCCGCTTGTTCGCCGACCGACTGGTGGCCGGCCTGGTCGCGGACGCCGAGGTTTGCCTGGCGTACGCCGAAGGGTCACCGTCGATCGTCACCCCACTCAACCGCTACCTGGGGTACGACGAGGCCGCCTCGATCGCGAAGGAGGCGCTGGCCAAGCAGACCTCCATCCGCGAAGTGGTGATCTCCCGAGGTCACGTCGACTCCGGCAAGCTCACCGAGACCCAGCTCGACGAGGCCCTGGACCTGCTCCGGATGACCCACCCCTGAGTCGGGGGTGCCCGCTCAGCGCGCGTCGCCGCGTGGTCTGGCCCAGCCGAGGAAGCGGGTGAAGAGCACCGCCGGGTCCGGGCCGTCGTGCGGGTTGAGCCGGTACAGGTCGGCGGCCGCCTCGTGCAGGACCGAGCACAGGTAGACGCTCAACCCGACCCGGTCGTGGGCGTACTCCTGGCGCAGGGTGAGCCGCGCGACCGGGCAGGGCCAGGGCGCGGCGCAGACCCGGCACAGCCAGAGCGGTCGCAGGGCCAGGTGCGGTCGACGTGGAGTCGTGGCGCGGTCGTCCGGGGCGGTCCGGGACATGCGGCGGCCTTCCTTGTCGGGCTGAATCGTCTGTGGCGTCACGCCGCGCTCCCCGCGCGTCCGGGCCGGGTTGTGCGTCCGGGCCGGGTTGTGCGTCGGGGCCGGGCTGTGCGTCCCGGGCTGGGCTGCGTCCCGGGCTGGGCTGCGTCCCGGGCTGGGCTGCGTCCGGGCCGGGCCAAGATCGCGCTCGAACAAGGATGTCAACGCCGTTGCGTTAGGTGGAACGGCTGTTCGTCGACCAGCACTGCCTCGCCGATCATGGAGTTGTGGTGGGTAACAGAACGCCCGTAAACCCCCAAAGTCGGCACCACAACTCCATGATCGCCAAGTCGGGCCCAACCCGCTCCCCGATCGGGCACTTCCTGTCCCGGGTTGACCCGCCGGCTAGAGCCCTAACGCAGCGGTGTTGGTTTCCACGATCGAGCACGATCTTGCGGGGTCAGTCGGGGCTGGTCGGGGTGGTCGGCGTGATTGGGGTCTGGGAGGTGGGACCGCCCGGCACGGGGGAACGGGCGGTCCCGTGCGACGCCGACAGACCCGGGGGACGGGGAGCGGCGTCGCGCTTCACAGTCTGGTGATCAGACGACTACGGTCGGAAGGGTTTGGCCGCGTCGTCATAGCCGCCCTGCGTCGGGTGGCGTCGTCGCTGGCGGCCGGCTGGAGTTGATCGTCAGCGGGGTGGAGGGCGGCAGGCATGGCCGATGGGCAGATGACGGCGGCGGCGTTCCTGGTCGCGGAGCTGCGCCGGGCGCGGGCTCGGCGGGGCTGGAGTCAGGACGAGCTGGCGAAGGCGGTCAACTACTCGGCGTCGATGGTCAGCGCCATCGAGCTGGGCCAGCAACAGCCCACCACCAAGTACCTGGAACTCGTCGACAATGCCCTGGACACCGGCGGGTTGTTCGGCCGAATGGCCAGCAAGCTGGTCAGCCTGGACAAGGCCCAGGTCTGGCTACGCGGCTGGCGGGCAATCCTCGCGGAGGCGCGGTCGCTGCGATGGTTCGACCCGCTGCATGTCCCTGGGCTGCTGCAAACCGAAGGTTATGCCCGCGCGATCTTCGAGTCGGATCGCCTGCTCGATGCTGACGAGGTTGAGCGTCGACTGGCGGACCGGATGGACAGCCAGCAGGTCCTCTACGGGGACCGCCCGCCGCAGGTGGTCGCGGTGCTTGACGAGTCGGTGCTGAGGCGACGCGTCGGCGGCCGGAAGGTGATGTGCGAGCAGGCTCTGCACCTGGCGCGCTTGGCGACCGAACATCCGCGGGTTCAGCTCCATGTGGTGCCTCGCTCGGCCGAGGAGTATCCCGGCCTGAACGGGCCATTCATCCTTGCCACCGTGGTCGACGGTAGCGATCTTGCCTACCTTGGTGGCCAGATCGGCGGCCAGGAACTCGATCGGCCTGCGGATCTACTCCGTCTACAACGGACCTGGGAAGCTACCCTCGGGCAGGCGTTGCCACCGCAGGAGTCGATCGAGTTGCTGAGGGAAGTGGCGGAGTCGTGGAGTTGACCCAAGCCCGGTGGCGTAAGAGCAGCCGGAGTGGTTCCAACGACCAGTGCGTCGAGGTGGCGACGAATCTGGAGGGCGTGGTCGGGGTGCGAGACAGTAAGGACTCGGACGGGCCCGTGTTGGTTGTCGACGCGTACTCCTGGCGGCTCTTCGTGGTCGCGCCCCCGCGCTGACGCGACCGCCTCGCCCGCGACGGTGGTCGTGGGGTTGGTAGCCGCAACTTCGCCGATGTTGCGCGGGTAAACGGCTCGACGGTGGTGTGCGGCGGCGGGATGATCCCGTGATGAGTGACCTGCCCCGCACCGAGCGGTTGCGGTTTCGGCGCCTGACCATGGCCGACGTGGACGCGCTTGTCGAGCTGGACAGCGACCCTGAGGTGATGCGGTTTCTCAGCGGTGGTGTGGCCACGCCGCTGGCGACAGTGCGGGATGAGCAGTTGCCGAGACTGCTGGCCCAGTACGAGCGGTATCCCGGGTTGGGGCGCTGGGCGGCGCTGGATCGGAAGTCGGGCGAGTTTCTGGGGTGGTTCGCGCTCGACCCGTCGGCGGATGGCACCGAGGCCGAGTTGGGCTACCGGCTGCGCCGCTCGACGTGGGGGCGTGGGCTGGCCACCGAGGGGTCGCGGGCGTTGGTCCGGTACGCCTTCGAGGTTGTCGGGGTGCGTCGGGTCTGGGCCGAGACGATGACTGTCAACGACCGTTCGCGGCGGGTGCTGGTGAAGGCTGGGCTGCGCTACGTGCGGACGTTCCACCTGCAGTGGGACGACCCGATTCCGGGGACCGAGCAGGGTGAGGTGGAGTACGAGGTGCGGGCCGAGGAGTGGGCGACAGTCGGTCAGGAACGGCCGGCGGCCCGGCGGGCGCGGTAGGCGGTCACGGCGGCGCGGTTGCCGCAGCCGGCCTCGCAGAACCGCCGCGATCGGTTGCGGGACAGGTCGATGACCACGTTGTCGCAGTCCGGGTACTCGCAGATCCGCAGCCGGCTCAGCTCACCGGCGCGGACCAGGTCGGCCATGGCCATCGCCGCCTCCACCGCGATCCGGGTGGCCAGCGGCGCGTCGCGGGGCACGGCGTGCAGGTGGTACGGCTCGTCGTCGTGCTCGATGAGTTGGGGCAGTGCCTGGTGTTCCAGCAGCAGGCTGTTGACGATGGCGACGATCTCGGGCGGCTCGGCGTACCAGATGCGGCGCAGCCCGGGCCGCAACTCCCGGACGGCGCGCAGCTCGGCGTCGGTGTGCTCGTGTCGGCCGCTGTAGGAGTAGCGGACGAAGAACGCGTCCAGCGCGGCGACGTCGGGCAGCAACTCGCCGTCCCGACCCGTGGTGTTGACCAGCGCGGTGGCGGCGATCAGCGAACACTCGGTGTCATGAGCAAATAGCATCTTGACTCCTGTCATAGCTTCCGCCTAGCGTCATCGGCACAAGGATAGTTTGCTCATGACACGGTGCCGACCCGAGGAGCGCGACATGCACTCACGACCTGCTGCCGGGGCCGCGTTGGCGTTGCTCTCCGCGGTCACCTTCGCCACCTCCGGCACGTTCGCCCGTTCCCTCATCGAGGCCGGCTGGTCCGCCGAGTCCGCGGTGATCGCCCGGGTCGGCATCGCCGCCCTGGTGTTGGCGATCCCCGCCCTGCTGTCGCTGCGCGGCAGGTGGGCCGTGCTGCGCAGCAACGCCTCGGCCATCGGGCTGTTCGGGTTGCTCGGGGTGGCGCTGGCCCAGGTGTGCTTCTTCAACGCCGTGCGCTACCTGCCGGTCGGTGTCGCGCTGCTGCTGGAATACCTCGGCATCATCCTCGTCGTCGGCTGGATGTGGCTGCGGCACGGGCAGCGCCCCCGCCGGCTCACCGTGGCCGGGTCGGTGGCCGCGCTGGCCGGGCTGGCCTTCGTGCTCGATCTCGCCGGCACCGCCGACTTCCACCCGGTGGGCGTGCTCTGGGGCCTGGGTGCGGCATTCGGCCTGGCCGGCTACTTCGTGCTCGCCGGGCGGGTCGACCCCCGACTGCCCTCGGTCGCCATGGCCAGCGGCGGAATGGCAGTCGGCGCCGCCGTGCTGCTCCTCATCGGGCTGACCGGTCTGCTGCCGTTGCACGCCACCTTCGGTGCGGTCGTCTTCGCCGGACAGACCACCAGTTGGCTGCTGCCCATCGCCGGGCTCTCGCTGGTGGCAGCCGTCATCGCGTACCTGGCCGGCATCGCCGGAACCCGGATCCTCGGCCCCCGGCTGTCGTCGTTCGTCGGGCTGACCGAGGTGCTCTTCGCGGTGCTGATCGCCTGGCTCTTCCTGGACGAACTGCCCACCGGCTGGCAGCTGTTCGGCGGCGCGTTGATCGTCGCCGGGGTCGCGCTGGTTCGACTCGACGAGCTGCGCGGGACGCCGTCGGCATCCACGCCCACCTCGCCCGAGCCGGCGCTGGCGCTCGACGGCCGGTGAGTGGGGGCTCGGTGGTTGGTGGGTTGGGGTTCGGGGGTCGGTGGGTTGGGCCTCGGCGGTTGGTGGGTTGCGGTTCGATGGTCGGTGAGCTGGCGTTCGACGGTCGGTGACACAGTGGGGACCGTGCTGACCACTGTGGTGTTCGACGCCGACGAAACCCTGCTCGACCTGCGCCCGGCGGTGACCGGCGGACTGGTGGCCGTCCTCGACGAGATGCGGCGGCGCGCCCCGGCGGCGAGTGAGGTGACACTCGCCGAGCTGGAATCGGACTGGGGCGCGGTCTTCGGTGACCTGAGGGCCGCCCCGGTGGCGGAGATCCGCCGCGCCGCGCTGGCCCGGTCGCTGGCCCGCGCCGGGCTGAACGACCACCTGGACGAGGTCGTCGCCCTCTTCTTCGCTCGCCGGTTCGCCCTCACCAGACCCTTTCCGGACGTGCCAGCGGCGCTGGCGGCGTTGCGCTCCCGGTACACGCTCGGCTTCGCCACCAACGGCAACAGCCGCACCGAACGCTGCGGGCTCGCCGGCGAGTTCGCCTTCGAGGTGTACGCCCACGACAACGGCCTGCCCAAGAAACCGGCGCCGGAGTTCTACGCGGCGGTGGTCGCCGCAGCCGGGGTGCCGGCCGAGCAGATCGTGTACGTCGGTGACTCGTGGGAGCACGACGTGGTGGCACCTCGGCGGGTGGGCCTGCGATCGGTGTGGTTGAACCGGCACGGGCTGCCTCGTCCGGGCGATTTCATGCCCGATGCCGAAGTCTCCAGCCTGGCCGACCTGCCAGCCGCGCTGGCGGATCTGCGCGTCGACGCGGTCGGTGTGTGAGTCGAGAGCCGGTCGGCGCGTGTCGGCGCTCATGATCGACTCGGGTTCCCTCATGATCGACTCGGTTTTCAGGAAGGCGCGGTGATGGTGCCTGCGGGACACCGCGGTTTTCATGAACCCGAGACTGTGGACGATCCCCGGCGCCATCCGCGGCTGACCAGTGCGTCCCGCACCTCCCGAAGCACCGCCGGGAACTCGCCGTTCAACCGGTGGCTGGTCACGTGCAGGACGAGCCAGCCCGCGTTGACCAGCAGGTTCAGCCGACGACGGTCGCGGTGCAGTTGCTCCGCGTCGGAATGCCACCTCCCGTCGTACTCCACCGCTACCCGATATTGCGGCCAGGCCAGATCGGGGTGCAGGACAACGCCGATGGGCAGGCGTACCGGATGTTGCACTGCGGGGCGCGGCAGCCCACCCAGCACCAACCGCACCCGTAGGTGTGACTCCGGCGGAGACTCGGCTCCGCCGTCGGCCAGGTCGAAGACCCAACGCGCTCGTCGCCCACCGGGCCGGTTGGCGTTGCGAGCAGCCAGGGCGGCCAGGGTGTCGCGATCGGCCAACCCCTGCCCGAGCAGCGAGTCGACGATGGCGACGGCCCGAACCGGATCGAGCCAGACAGCCGTTTCCCAGGCGGCCCGCCCAGGGTCGGACCGGGGGATCGGGACATCTCGCTCGCTGGACCCGAGTGTGCTGGTCGCCGCCCAGCCGACGCCCGGCCGAGCCGTCACGATCACCCCTGCTCTGACGGACGCTGCGGCCGGACGGGACAGTTGTCGTGCTGGGCCGGGTGACGTGCCGCCGGCAGGTGGGCGCCCGGCTCCCGTAGGTCGCGCTGCATCACGTGGACGTCCAGCGCTCGACGGTCGTGCTGCGTCGGGCGGTCGATTCGTGTCTGGCGGGCGTGCTGCGTCTGGCGGGCGTCCGGCGTCCGGCGGTTGGCCTGCGGCTGATGGTGGTCTGGTGCCTGGCAGTCGCCGTTTCGTTGGTGCGGGCGCGGCCGGCTCTGGGGTTTCGCCCGCCAAGAGCGGAGTGATGGCGTTGACGTGCACGCTGAGGCCGCGCTGGGGGCCGACCCGCAATGTTCGGGGCACCAGGACGTGCACATCGTCGGTGAAACTCGCGGCGTGTTGGACGCCGTGCAGGTAGGCGGCCGACGGGCCGCCGACCACCACTCCTGGCGGTAGTCGGAGGAGCGCGGCGCGACACGCGAGGGCGTGGTCCCGCTCCAGCCGCGCGTCGGCGTAGATGTCGCGGCGCAGCCGCACCCAGGCGGAGTTGCGCAGCTGGTGTTCGGTGAGCAGGCCGTCCCGGACAGCGTCGGAGCCGCGGAAGACCTGCCAGGTCAGGGCATCGGGGCGATGCGGACGTGGCGGCATGCCAAGCAGCGTGCCGACCACCGACTGGCCACCGAAACCCCTGTGGACAACCCCGCCCGCGCGTGCCGCCGGACCTGTGGACAACCACGAATCCGCCTGCCGATTGTGCTACGGCACCGGCGGCCCCGCCCGCGCTTGGTCCCGCCGGGGATGATCCACTCGCGTTTCTGAAAGTCGGGCGGTCGATGGCCTTGGGACACCGCGACTTCCGTGAACCCGAGTTGATCACGCGGGCGCGGGCCGGGATCAGCTGAGGGCGGTGGTGATGGCTGTCGCGGCGGCCAGCACCTGCGGGCCGATGGTGTCGACGTCCAGCGGGGCGAGCGCGACCACGCCGACGCTGGCCTCCAGGCCGGGTACGCCGAGCACCGGCGCGGCCACCCCGTACGCCCCGGCCTGCAACTCTCCGCTGCTGCTGACCGGCGCAGCCTCCCCGGCTCGACCGGCCAGGATTGCTCGGCCCGCCGCCCCCCGGTCCAGCGGATGTCGTGCCCCGGTGCGGTACGCGACGTGGAACGACGTCCAGCTTGGCTCGACCACGGCCAGGGCGACCCCCTCGCCACCCTCGACGACGGTCAGGTGTGCGGTCGCGCCGGCCTGTTCGGCGAGGCGGCGAAGGGCGGGCAGTGCCCCCTCGGCGAGCAGCGGCTGGGCCCGTCGGGCCAGGTGTAGCAACCCGGCGCCGAGGCGTAACCGGCCGTCGCTGTCGCGGCGCAGCATGCCGTGCCCGGTCAGTGGGCCGACCAGCCGGTAGACGGCGGCCCGGCCGATGCCGAGCCGGTTCGCGGCCTCGGTGACGGTCAGGCCGCCCGGGGCGTCGGCGACGAGGTGCAGCAGCCGTAACCCACGGTCGAGCGTCTGCGACGTCTCGCCGGCACGCCCCGTGACGTCGTCACCCTGCCTGCGGACGGCGTCAGCCTGCCCCGAAGCAGCGCTGGGGCTGGTCGGCGGCTCACCGGCGCGTGCGGTCGCATCCACGCCTGGCAGCGTACGACCCGGCACCGGCCGACCCGGACAGGCACGGACAGCTACCCTTGTACGGTGACGCTACGCCTGTATGACACTGCCACCCGATCGGTGCGGGACTTCGTCCCGCGGGAAGCCGGCAAGGTGGGGGTCTACCTGTGTGGTCTCACCCTCCAGGCCCCGCCGCACATCGGTCACCTTCGCTCTGGCGTCAACTACGACGTCCTGCGTCGCTGGCTGCTGGCCGCCGGCTACGAGGTCACCTTCATCCGCAACGTGACCGACATCGACGACAAGATTCTGGTCAAGGCGGGCGAGCAGGGGCGACCGTTCTGGTCGATCGCGTACGCGAACGAGTTGCTCCTCGCCGAGTCGTACCGGGCGTTGAACGTGCTGCCGCCCACCTACGAGCCGCGCGCCACCGGGCACATCCCGGAGATGCACGAGCTGATCACGAAGTTGATCGCCGACGGGCACGCGTACCCGGCGACCGACGGCTCCGGCGACGTCTACTTCGACGTGGCGTCCTGGCCGGCCTACGGGTCGTTGTCGGGTCAGTCCCCGGACGCGATGCAGTCGGCCGGGGACGCCCCCGACCGGGGCAAACGGGACCCGCGCGACTTCGCCCTGTGGAAGGGCGCCAAACCGGAGGAGCCGGCGGACGCCTACTGGCCGTCACCGTGGGGTCTGGGGCGCCCGGGTTGGCACATCGAGTGCTCGGCGATGTGCTGGCGCTATCTCGGCCCGGAGTTCGACATCCACGGCGGCGGTCTGGATCTGACGTTCCCGCACCACGAGAACGAGATCGCGCAGTCTCAGGCGGCCGGGCTGCCGTTCGCCCGTTTCTGGGTGCACCACGGGCTGCTCAACATCGGCGGGGCCAAGATGGGCAAGTCCGCCGGCAACGCGCTCGACCTGGCGTACGTGGACTCGCTCGGCGTGCGGCCGGTGGAGCTGCGCTACTACTACGCCGCCGCGCACTACCGCTCGGTGATCGACTACTCGGAGGATTCGCTCCGCGACGCGGCGACCGCGTACCGCCGGATCGAGGGTTTCGTGCAGCGGGCGACCGAGCGGGTCGGTGCCGGGCAGCTCGGTGACCTGCCCGGCGGCTTCGTCGCGGCGATGGACGACGACCTCAACACGTCCGCCGCGTTGGCCGTGCTGCAACAGCACATTCGGGACGGCAACACCGCGCTGAGCGCTGGCGACGATGTGACCGTCCGCACCACCCTGGCCGTGGTACGGGCGATGCTGGATATCCTCGGGGTCGACCCCCTCGACCCGGCCTGGACCGGCGGTGGCCGCACGGATGATCTACGCGCCGTGGTGGACTCCCTGATCGCGTTGGCCCTGGAGCAGCGCGCGCAGGCCCGGGGCCGCAAGGACTGGGCCGCCGCCGATGCGGTACGTGACCAGCTCAAGCTGGCCGGTGTGGTGGTCGAGGACACCCCCCAGGGCCCCCGTTGGACTATTGGAGAGCAGGACTGATGGCCGGCAACTCGCAGCGCCGTGGCCGGCGACTGACGTCGAAGGCAGGCGCCCCCAAGGGCACCGGCGGCAAGAACAAGGACTCGTTGGCCGGGCGGGGGCGCACCCTGCCCGCCGACGAGCGGCCGTGGCACAAGGGCTACTCGGGCACCGAGAAGCTGCCCCAGCGCACCGCCTGGAAGCAGGACAAGGAGCGCCGCGCGGCGGCCGAGGAGGGGCGCGCCCCCAAGATCGGTCAGCCGGGCAGCAAGGACACCACCTGGGGCAGGGGCGGCGGTCGGGGCGTACCGGGGGGTCGGGGTGCTGCCACCGGCGGCCGGGGCGCTGCCAGCGGGCGGGGCGCTGCCGGCGGGCGGGGCGGTCCTCGGGTCGCGCCGGGGCGCAAGTCCAACCCGTCCAAGGACACGCCGGAGCTGCTGGTCGGGCGTAACCCGGTGCTGGAGGCGCTGCGCGCCCAGGTGCCGGCGACGGCGCTCTACGTCGCCCAGGGCATCGACATGGACGACCGGATCAACGAGATCATTCGGACGGCCGCCGACCGGGGCATCGCCAACCTGGAGATCAGCCGGGCCGAGCTGGACCGGATGACCGGCGGCGTGCTGCACCAGGGTGTCGGGTTGCAGGTGCCGCCATTCGCGTACCAGCCGTTCGACGACATGGTCGCCGCCGCCCTGGAGCAGCAGGCCCCGCTGCTCGTCGCGCTGGACGGTGTCACCGACCCGCGCAACCTGGGTGCCGTGATCCGGTCGGCCGCCGCGTTCGGCGCGCAGGGTGTCTTCGTACCCGAGCGACGTGCTGCCGGGATCACCGCGACCGCCTGGCGGACCAGCGCCGGCGCGGCCGCGCGGGTGCCCGTGGCGCAGGTGACAAACCTGACCCGGTCGCTGAAGGCGTGCCGGGACGCCGGCTTCATGGTGGTCGGCCTGGACGCCGACGGCGACACCGACCTGTACGACCTGGAAGCCGCGGTCGGTCCGCTGGTGGTGGTGGTCGGTTCCGAGGGGCGGGGCCTGTCCCGCCTGGTCGGGGAGACCTGCGACCTCACCGTCAGCATTCCGATGATCTCCGAGGTGGAGTCGCTCAACGCCAGCGTGGCCGCCGCGGTCACCCTGGCCGAGGTCGCCCGCCGACGGGCCGTCGAGCTGTAACGACATCCGACGAGGCCCCCTTCCGCCCAGCGCGGAAGGGGGCCTCGTCGTCAGATCTGCCGGGTCCAGGCGACGAACAGCACCGCACCAGCCGACGCCATCAGCAGGGCGGTCGGGATCAGCCAGCGAGGGCTCCGCTCCCCGTCGAGACGTCGGGTCAGCCGCTGGTGCACGGCGGCGATACCGATCAGCGCGGCCAGCCCGGCGGCGGCGATCGGCAGGCCGACGAGGAAGTGCACAAGCCACGCGCCGCCCCGGCTCGGACCACCCCAGGAGTGGTCGTACGGGCCGGGGTCCACCACGCCGTAGAGCACGCCACGCAGCACCAGCAGCAGTTGGACGCCGAGCGGCAACAGGGCGACGGCGCCGAGGAGCAGGCTGAGCAGCGCGTGACCGAGCACCGCGACCGGGCCGGGCCGCCGGCCGGGCACGGCGGTGGGTGGCAGGCCGAGCAGTCCGGTACGCAGGGCCCGCCAGCGTGCGACCGCGGCACCGGCTCCGCCCAGCGGGGCGGTCACCAGTGCGAGCAGGGCGACCGGCACCAGCGTCGCGCAGTAGGCCAGGCTGCGGCCGGTCAGGCGAGCCATCCGGTACGGGCGGGAACGGTTGAGCGGTTGGGCGCTGGCGGTGGCGGACACGGCGTCTCCTCGGGTTGGCGTGCCGCGACGCTACGGGCGCGGCCCACCTCGCCGAGTCACCCCGAGGAGCCACATCCGCGCTGGCTCCGTGGTGTGACAAGCCCTCCTGGGTACGACGACAGGGGCGACCCGCCGAAGCGGACCGCCCCTGTCGGTTGGCGTTACGTCAGATCCGGCTGCCGGTGGCGGCGTGGAAGACGTGACTGCGACCGGTACGCGGCTTGACGAACACGGTGTCGCCCATGTTCGGCATGGTGCGCCGGTCGGTGCGCACGACGAAGCGCTCCGAGCTGCCGCCCAGCGCGGCGTGGCCGTAGACGTTGGCGTCCGAGCCGAGGTCCTCGACCAGCTCGACCACGACCGGCATGCCGCCCTCGGTCGGGCTGACCAGGTCGCAGTCCTCCGGGCGGAAGCCCACGGTCACCTTGCCGTCGCCACCCTCGGCGCGGGCCGCCGCGACCTGCTCCCGGGTCAGCGGGATGCTCAGCTCGGCGAACTCGGCGCCCCGCTCGTTGAGCGCGACGGTCTTGATGTTCATGGCCGGCGAACCCATGAAGCCGGCGACGAACACGTTCGCCGGGGTGTCGTAGAGCGCGCGGGGAGTGTCCACCTGCTGGAGGACACCGTCGAGCAGCACCGCGACCCGGTGACCCATGGTCATGGCCTCGACCTGGTCGTGCGTGACGTAGACGGTGGTGACGCCCAGCTTGGCCTGCAGGGACGCGATCTGGGTACGGGTCTGCACACGCAGCTTGGCGTCGAGGTTCGACAGCGGCTCGTCCATGAGGAAGACCTGCGGCTCGCGGACGATCGCCCGGCCCATCGCGACACGCTGACGCTGACCACCGGAGAGCGCCTTCGGCTTGCGGCTGAGGTACTCCTCCAGCTGGAGCAGGGCTGCCGCCTCCTTGACCCGCCGGTCGATCTCCGACTTGGAGGTCTTGCGCAGCTTCAGGGCGAACGCCATGTTCTCGTACACCGTCATGTGCGGGTAGAGCGCGTAGTTCTGGAAGACCATCGCGATGTCGCGGGCCTTCGGAGGAAGGTGGGTGACGTCACGCTGGTCGATGTAGATCGACCCGGCGTCGACGTCCTCCAGGCCGGCGAGCATCCGCAGGCTCGTGGACTTGCCGCAACCGGAGGGGCCGACCAGGACGAGGAACTCGCCGTCGCCGATCTCGAGGTTGAGCTCGTTGACGGCGGGACGCTCCTGGCCCGGGTAGACCCGGGACGCCTTGGAGTAGGTGACCGTAGCCATGGTGAAGCGCTTCCTTTCACCGGCAGGAACGTGCCGGACGATCCGAGTGAAGGAGCGACAGGCACGTGTCCGTGCCGGTCAGCGGACGGCGGCTCGGTCGCGGGGGCGCCAGGGCTGTCGTCCGTGTGAGTGAACCGTAAACGGCTTTCATCTTGCTGCCAAGGCAGGGCAGCTTCCAACCTCGCCCACGGGGTACGCATTCCGGTCACTCGGGCACGCTCAGCCATCAATCGACGCGTCGGTGAACCCTTGTGCGTCGGGATGTTGACGTTTCCCGTGCTGGGGAGGCATCGCGAGCGGGATGTCCGGGACACCACTCGCTATGCTGACCTCGACGCACGCGCCCCTGTAGCTCAGCTGGCCAGAGCACTCGCCTTGTAAGCGAGATGTCGCCGGTTCGATCCCGGCCGGGGGCTCCATATGCACAAGGCTTTCCCGGCTCTGCGGAGCGCGCTCACCGCGGCGCGCGGGTGCGCCGCGCGGCGACGTAGCGGCGCATCTTCTCGGCCGTGCCGCAGTCGTCCATGCTGCACCAGCGGCGGCTGCGGTTCTTGCTCTCGTCGTTGAAGATGAAGCGGCAGCCGCCGCACCCCTTGATCCGGTCCAGTGCACCCGTGGTGAGCAGTTGGACCGCCGCGTGCACCACCGGCCGTAGCGGTCGGGCGAGCGTCCGGTCGTCTCGCCAGACCCACGCGAACGTGCTTCCGCCCGCGAGCTGTGCGTGGGCGAGCGCGTCGGCTTCGTCGTCGCGCAGCCGGGCCAGCGCGGGTGTGCTCGGAGACCGGCCGCCGGCCAGTGGTCGGAACACCTCGTCGAGGTAGTCGCGGGTGCTCAGCGCTCGGGAGAAGGCAGCGCGGGTGCCGTCCGGATCGTTGCGGGACAGCCGGCGTAACGCTGTCGCCTCTGTTTCGGTGAGGGCGCCCGCGTAGACGCCCCAGGCGACCAGCTCCGGATAGCCGGTGAGCACGTCGTCGTCGGAGGGCCCGCTGGGTGGACCGGTGCGGGTGTTGACGAAGTCCAGGGCGAGGTTGCCGCCCACCAGGTGCATCCGCGTGACGTCCTCGACTGTTTCCATCAAAACGAACTTTACCAGTTGACCTGCACCGGGTGCGCCGTTAGTTTGTTACTGGCATAGACGGTTTTGGCGGTAACGATCGGAGGGGTCGGATGAGTCACCGGCGAGCAGTGGGAGCGTTGCTCGGCCTGGCCGGCGGGACCTTCCTCTACACCACCGCCGAGGCGCTGCCGATCGGCCTGCTGCTCCCGATGGCCGCGGACCTCGCCGTCTCGCCGTCGCAGGTGGGCATGCTCGTCACCGCGTACGGCGCGGTGGTCGTCGTCGCGTCGATCCCGTTGACGGCGCTGGCCAGGAGGATCCCGCGCCGACGACTCCTGTCGGCGCTCCTGGCCGGCTTCGTCGTCAGCACCGCGATCACGGTGTTCGCGAGCACGTTCGCGCTGCTGCTGGCGGCCAGGATGGCAACCGCGGCGACGCACGCCCTGTTCTGGGCGGTGGTGGTGCCGGCCGCGGCCGAGCTGTTCCGACCCGGGCTGCGCGGGCGGGTGGTCGCGATCGTCTTCGCCGGTGGCAGCGTCGCCCTGGTCCTGGGAGTGCCGGCGGGCACCTGGTTGGGCGAACGCGCCGGCTGGCGGGTGTCGTTCCTGGCGGTGGCCGGGCTCGGCGCGATCGTGCTCGTCGCGGTGGCCGCGCTCCTGCCGTCGACGCCGCCGGACGAGGGACACGCCGCCCGGGGCGCGACACCCGACGTCCACCGCTTCTGGCTGCTGGTCGCGGTGGCCATCCTGACGACCGCCGGTGCCATCGCCGCGTACACCTATGTCGCGCTGTTCGTCACCGAGGTCAGTGGGTTTTCCGCCTCGTCGGTCGGTGCCATCCTGCTGGCGCGCGGCGTCGCCAGCGTGCTCGGCATCCTCGCCGTCGGAGCGGTGGTGGACCGCAGCCCGTGGCTCGCCCTGGTCGCGACCATCGCGCTGCAGTCGGTGGCACTGCTCGGGCTGTACGCGATCGGCCACCGGCCGGCGGCTGCCGTGGTCCTGCTCGCGCTGGCCGGGCTGGCGTTCGCGGCGTTCACCGCGGTGCTCGGTGGCGTCGTGCTGCAGGTGGCACCCGGCCGTTCCGACCTCGCCGCCGCCACCGTCTCCGCCGCCGTCAACGTCGGCATCACCGGTGGTGCCCTCGTCGCCGGCCTCGCGCTACCGGGCCACGGCGTGCACAGCACGGTGCTGCTCGGTGCCCTGCTCGGCGTCGCCGCTCTGCTGCTGGTCGCCGCCACGACTACCGCGGGTGGGCGGCGCACAGCCGGCACGCGTGCGAACGCTTCGGCGACCCACGGCGCGCACGCGCCACACGACCGGACGGCGAAGTACCCGGCGTAGCCTGGGGCCGGGCAGCGAGCGGGGGCGGGACGGGGGCCGATGAGTCGCGCGGTGGAGGAGTCGAACCGGGCGATGCTGCGTGCGCGGGACGCGATGGACCGGGCGTACGCCGAGGCTCTGGACATCCCCGCGCTGGCCCGGATCGCGCACGTCTCCGAGGCGCACTTCATCCGTACCTTCCGGGCCACGTTCGGCGAGACCCCGCACCGCTACCTGCAACGTCGGCGGGTGGAGCGGGCGATGGCGTTGCTGGTGGAGACCGACCGGGACGTCACCGACATCTGCTACGCCGTGGGGTTCAGCAGCCTGGGTACGTTCAGCCGGACGTTCCGGCAGATCGTCGGCACGTCACCCTCGGACTTCCGGCGTCAACGCGTCGCACCTGTCGACGTGCCGTCGTGCTTCGCCAAAGCCTGGACCCGACCCAGCAGTTTTGGATAAGCAGCAGGTCACGGTCGACCTCTAACGTCATGGGCATGACGATGAACGCGATCAGCCGCTCCCAGATCTACGTCCTCGACCAGGACGAAGCGCTCGACTTCTACGTGCACAAGCTCGGCATGGAGGTCAACACCGACCAGGATCTCGGCTTCATGCGGTGGCTGACGGTGAACCTGCCCGGCGACCCGGAGCGGGAGATCCTGCTGGAGAAGCCGGGCCCGCCGGCACTGGACCCGGCCACCGCCGAGCAGGTCCGCGAGCTGCTCACCAAGGGCGCGCTCGGTGGGTACCTCTTCATGACCACCGACGACGCCCGTAAGACGCACGAGGACCTGGTGGCGAAGGGCGTCGAGATCACCGACGAGCCGACCGAGCGCCCGTACGGGATCGACTTCGGCATCCGGGACCCGTTCGGCAACCGGATCCGCATCGGCCAGATGTTCCCGCGGCACTAGCCGAGCGGACGCGGGTCGAGACCATCTCGTCCGCTGTGTTGCGATGGGCGGCATGGTGACCCGCGTGCTGTACCTGACCCGCCACGCCGAGCAGGATCTGACCGAGCCGGGGGAGCCGGACGCCGGGGAACCGGACACCGGCCTCACCGAGCGCGGTCGGCGGCAGGCCGTCCTGCTCGGCGAACGCCTGCGGGGCCGTCGGTTCGCCGCCGTCCACCACGGGCCGCTGCGCCGGGCCGCGCAGACCGCCGAGCTGGTCGCCACGTCGCTGCCCGACGTTCCGGTGTACGCGACGGAGTTGGCCGGTGACCACCTCCCGCACGACACGGACCCGGCCGACCTGCCCCCGGCGTACGCAAAGTTCCTGGCCCAGTTCACGGCGGCCGAGCGGGTCGACGGGCCGCGGGTGACGGCGGCGGCGGTGCGCCGGTTCGCCGGGCCGGCCGGCGAGGCAGCCATCGGCGACGAGCCGGTGCGCGAGTTGGTCGTGACGCACACCTTCCTGATCGCCTGGCTGGTGCGGCACGCCCTCGACGCGCCGGAGCGGCGCTGGCTGGGCCTGAACCTGCACAACGCGGGGTTGACCGTGATCCGGTACGGCCCGGCCGGCCCGCCGAATCTGGTCGCCGTCAACGACGTGGCGCACCTTCCGCCCGAGCTGCGGGGCACCGGCCTGCCCCCGGACTACCTGGTCTGAGTGCCGGTGGTGCGCAGCAGCAGCTTGACCAGAGCCTGGGTGGCCGGCGGCGGGGGAGCGTCGGCCGGGCAGTCGACGTACCCGGTCTCGGTACCGCCCACCGTGAGCAGGTAGCTGAGCGCGTCCGCGCAGACGGTCGAGCGGATCGGTTGCCGCGCCTCGGCGGCCAGCCGGGGGTCGGCGGCGAGCCCGGTCAGGCGGCCCAGGTCCGCGGGGGTGAGCCGGCCGGTACGCCGACTGCCGGCCCGGTCCACCGCGGCCCACTGACCGTCCGGCTCGACAGTCACGGCGTCGCCTCGGCCGGCGAAGCCGCCGGAGGTGCGCAACGTCACCCGGGTCGGCGCGCCACTGGTCCCGGGGCCGACGGTGGCGACGACGGTCGGCGGCGGGGCGACGGTGCGGGTCGGCGGGGTGGCGACGACGGTCGGGCCGGCAGCGGTGGTGACCGGGGGCGGGAGCGGGGTGGGGGCTCGGTCGACGCCGGTGCAACCGGTCAGGACTGCGGTCAGGAGCGCGATCGTGACGGCGGTCGCCGATGCCTTTCTCATCTCCGTCGGACGCACCACCCGAAGCGTTGGTTCCCCCCACCCGGCCGGCGGCAGTGTGCGCCGTTTCTGGCAATCTTGGCCGTCAGGGTCCCCCGCGGCGGCGTGCGCCGTCGCGTAGGGGACGGGGGAGGGGCGGACGTGTCGGATGCGGAGTTGACGGTCGAGGTGACCGGACCGGTCGCGACGGTGGTGATCCACAACCCGGCCCGGCGCAACGCGATGACCGCCACCATGTGGCGTCAGCTCCCCGAACTGCTCGACCGGCTGGAACCCGACCCCGACGTCCGGGCGTTGGTGCTCACCGGCGCGGGCGAGGCGTTCTGCGCGGGTGCGGACCTGGGTGACCTGGCCGAGCTGTTGGACGCCGGTGACAGCAGCATCGCGGTGGCCGCCGAGGAACGGCTGGCCCGCTTCGCCAAGCCGACGATCGCTGCCATCCGGGGTGCCTGCGTCGGCGGCGGGGCCCAACTCGCGGTCGCCTGCGACCTGCGGATCGCCGCGGACGACGCCCGTTTCGGCGTACCGCCGGCCCGGCTCGGGCTGGTCTATCCGGCGCCGACCACCCGCCGGCTGGCCGGGCTGGTCGGCCCGTCCGCGGCCAAGCACCTGCTGTTCACCGCCGAGCTGATCGACGCGGAGCGCGCCCTGCGGATCGGCCTGGTCGACGAGGTGCTGCCGGGCGATCGGCTCGCCGCGCGGCTGGACGAGCTGACCGCGACGATCGCCCAGCGGTCGCCGCTGAGCGTCGCCGCCGCGAAGGAGATCGTCGACGACCGGGCCGGGCCGGCGCGGATCGCCTGGTGGCACCGGAAGGTGTCGACCACCGGCGAGGCCCGGGAGGGGGTCGCGGCGATGGCCGAGCGGCGTACGCCCCGCTTCGCCTGGCGGCCACCGACCGACGACTGATCGGTTTGCGCGGTCGCGGTCGATGGGTAGTTCCCGCTGCACGCGGTGATCGGGGGACCACTATGGACGCGGCGGCGACGAATCCAGACCGGACCGGGCGTGGTCGACATCGGCTCCGTCTGATTGTGCTCCTGGTGTTGCTGGCCGCCGTGGTCGGCGCACTCGCGGTCGGTGTGGCGATGGGTGGCCAGAACACCGACTTCTTCGACGGTGACCCGCCGCGCTGGGTCAGCAGACTCGGGCTCGTCCTGGTGCTTGCCGGAGTCGTCATCGAGGTGGCCGCAGCCGTCTGGATCGTCGGCACCGGCCGCTACCGGTCGGGACGACAGTCGCCCCTGCTCGGCCTCGGCTGGTCGCACCGTCGCCGGCTGGATCGGCAGGTTCGACGCGACGCACCCGAGGTCGACGAAGACCGGGCTCTGCTCGTGGAGACCGCCGAACAGTTCGTCAAGCAACGCTATCTCGCGGTGCTGTGCTCGGGGCTGCTGATGACGAGCGTCGGTCAGGTCTTCGTGGGGTACGCGCCGTTCCACGCGGTGACCGGCGGGTTGCTGCTGGCGTTCTGGGTGGTGCTGATCGTGTCGATCCTCCGCAACGCCCGCCGGGGCGAGGCATTTCTCGGTAACCACCCGGACTTCCGCGACCGTTAGTCGCACTTCGATACCACTCATCGCGACACCTCGATCCGGGGTGGCCCGCTGCCGGCCGGTACGGCAGGCTGTCCGTCGTGCAGCGTGATCAGTTGCTTGCGGGCCGCTATCGGCTCCTGGAGCGCCTCGGCAGTGGCGGCATGTCGGTGGTGCACCGCGCGTACGACGAGGTGCTCGAACGGGATGTCGCGGTGAAGGTGCTCGTCGCCTCGGACACCTCCGCTCGGCGGCGGATCCGCGCCGAGGCCAAGGCGGCTGCCCGACTGTCGCATCCGCACGTCACAGGCGTGTACGACTATGGTGAGTCGCCGTTGGACGGTTCCCCGGTCCCGTTCGTGGTGATGGAGTTGCTCGGCGGTCTCACTCTCGAACAACGGCTGACGACCGGGCCGTTGCCGCCGCGTGCCGGCTTACGGGTCTGCGCCGAGGTGGCCTCCGCTCTCACGGCCGCGCACGCACAGGGGTTGGTGCACCGCGACATCAAGCCGAGCAACGTGATGCTCACGCCGACCGGCGCGAAGGTGCTCGACTTCGGCATCGCGGCCGTCGCCGGCGAGTCGGAGATCGACTTCGAGGGGCGACTGCTGGGCACTCCGGCCTATCTCGCCCCGGAGCGACTGGAGGCCGGCGAGGTGCTGCCGGCCTGCGACGTGTACGCCCTGGGCCTGCTGCTGCACCGGGTGCTCACCGGTCGGCTGCCGTGGTCGGCCGAGACGCAGACCGGGATGCTCCGCGCGCACACGCACGTCGAGCCGGACCCGCTGCCGGAGATCGACGGCGTGCCGCCCGAGGTCCACCGGCTCTACCGCTGGTGTCTGGCCCGCGACCCCGCCGACCGGCCACCGGCCACCGAAGCGGCCCGCATCCTGCTCACCGCCATGAACGGAGCCACGTCCGAGGAAACGGACGCCACCGCGGCACCGGGAGCAGGCTCAGAGGATACGGGCGTCACCGCGGCACCGGGAGCAGGCTCAGAGAGAACGGGCGTCACTGCGGCACCGGAGGCCGGCTCAGCCGAGCCGACCGACACCGCGACCGCCGACTCGGCCGGGCCGACGAGACGCCTGTCGTGGCGTCGGCGTCGGCGTCTGGCCATCCTGGCGGTCGGCGGCGCGGTGCTCACCGCGATCACGATCGCCGGGTCGCTCGGCGACTTCGGCAATCGTCGACCGGGGGAGACTCCTCCCCCGACCGGCCGGGGCCCGGGCACCACCGCCGTGGGGATGCCGGGCGCCGTGGAGCCGGCCGACGAGATCACGACCGGGCCGTCCGCGGTCCCGCCGGCCCAGGAGACCGCGCCCGCTGCCCGGACCGGCCCCCCGGCCGGTCCGGGCCCGACGGCGACCCCGGCCCCGACAGCGGCCCCGACCGCCACCGCGCCCGGCCCGACGCCGACCACGCTCGGCCAGACCGCGCCGACGCCCACCCTTTCCGCGGACGTGCCCGTGCCGGCGCAAGGGGGGACGATCACCGTCCGCTGCGTGGGTAACTCCGCCGAGGTGCTCGCGGTGGCACCCGCGCCCGGGTTTCGGGCGGAGGCGTACGACCCGGGCCCGGCGAAGCAGATCCGGGTCGAGTTGACCTCCACCGAGCACCGCAGCGAGATCCGGGTGAACTGCCCCAACGGCCGTCCGAACCCGCAGGTGAAGGAACGCGCCGTCTGACCGGGGCCGACGGGTGCCGCGCTCCGGTACGTGCCCGGAACGCGGCCCCCCGTTCCCGTCGGCCGGTCCGTCACCGCCCGGCCAGCGACCCCCAGCCCGGGTTCACCGGCTCCCGGCGCAGCGGCATGCCCGCCTCCGCCGGTGTCCGGTCACCCTTGCGCTGGTTGCAGCCGTAGCAGGCGGCGGTGGTGTTCCGCCAGGTGTTCCGGCCGCCGCGCGAGCGGGGCAGGATGTGGTCGATGGTGGAGGCCGGGCCACCGCAGTACGCGCAGCACCTGTCGTCGCGGCGCAGCACCCCGGAGCGGGACCAGGCCGGCCCGGAGTTGAACCTCCACCGGGTGACCACGTAGCGGACCAGCCGCACCACCCGGGGCATCGGGAAGACCCCGATCACCTGGTCCGGCTCGGCCTCGTGGATCTCGGCGACCCGGCGGCAGAGCATCCGCACGGCGTGTTGGACGGTGACCCGGTGCAGCGGGCCGAGGTCGGCGTTGACGACGAGGACGGCGTCCACCGGGACTCCTTTCACGATGGTGACGGACAGCGAAGAGCCGCCCGGTCCGGCTGGTGGACGGGGCGGCTCGGCGCGTACGGGGACGCGTCAGTCGGGCCGGCCCGCCCGGGGACCTTCCGCTCGGCAACCGTCGCCGGGCAGCGTCGACGGCACGGTGGTGACGTGCGACATCGTCATGTTCTGCTCCCGCGGCGGTGGTTGACCTTGCCCGCTCACGGTAGGTCGGGGTGGGACAGCCGGGCAACGTATTTCGATCGGTCGCCCGGCTCCTCCGGACGGCGCTGACGGCGGGTCCGGGGGGCGACGACCACCGAGCGCCGGGCGGTGGTCAGCGGCCGGTTCAGCCGCAGGGCCATGCGCGCGGTGAGTTCGCTGTCCAGCAGGGGCCGGTTGACCTCGCCGGCGACGGCCAGCGCCGGCCCGGAGACCGACCGCCAGATCGCGGCAAGCCCGGCACCGAGACCCACCAGGGCCACGGTGGCCCGGGTGGTCGGTGAGCCGGCGGCCGCGGCGGCGCTCACGCCGACCACCGCGAAGAGCACCAACAGCAGGGGTACGAGGACGGGCCAGAAGATGCCCCGCGCCGCCTGCGCCACCAACCGTCGATCCCGGATGATCAGGTTGCGGGCGATCACCGCGTAGTCCTCCTCGTCGAGCAGGTCGCGGGGGTGCAGGCCGCCGGTGAGCACGTCCCGCCACAGGTCACCCTGGCCCCGCAGGGCCCGGCTCAGCTCGGCGGGCGCCGGCTCGGCCGGGTCACCGTGGCCGGCCCGGTCCACCGCCGTCGCCCAGGCGGCCAGCGACCGGCGCACCACCGCGGCCGAGTACGGCGGCAGCACGCTGGCCAACTCGTCCAGCCAGCGGCTGATCTGGATCTGCCGACCGCCGAACTGCCGCAGCAACTGGGCGGCGTCGCCGGCCCGGACGGTGTCGGCCACTGATCGACCCAACCGGTAGGCCAGCCCGACCCGGTGGTTGGTGGCCATCGCCCAGCGCAGCACCTCGACGTTGAGGTCGTCCAGGGCGAGCAGCAGCGGCACCGGATCGGCGGGGTCGGGCGGGCCCAGGGCGGGTAGCAGGGCCCGGGCGGCCGACGTGTCGGGCACCGGCCCGGTGTGCCTGGTGAGTTCGGCGATCTGGGCCAGTGCGACGTCCACCCCGTCGAGGTACATGCGCATGCGCCGGTGGGGGGACATCTCGGTGAGGTTGGAGAGCTTGGCCGGCGGTACGGATGGACGGGCCTTGGCGGGTACGGCGAGTTCCGCGTGCTGCCCGTGGTGGTAGGCGTCGGCCATCCACCAGCCCAGGCGCAGTGCGGTGACGATGCAGGCCCGTTCGTCGCGGATCAGTGGGTACGCGTCGTCGTGGCCGATCTCGCTGGTCGGTGGGCGGTTCTCCGCGCCGGCGCGGTGCAGTGGTGACATCCCCCGCTGCCCTCCCGCCCGGTCGATCGACGGTTGATCAACCAAGCGTACGGCAGCGTACCGTTGCTTATGTTGTGTTTTGTCGGTTTGGGGTGCGGCGGCCGGCCAGCAGCCCCCGGGGTCGGACCGAGCGCACCGGCTCCGCCGCGCCGCCCTCGGCGCGCAGGATGTGGTTCGCGGCGATGATGCCCGTCGCCGCGGAGCGTTCCATCAGCGCGCTCGGGAAGTCCGTGGCGATACCGTCGCCGGCCAGGTAGAGGCCGGACGCGTCGGTGCGTACCCCCGGTCGCCAGGCGTGGCTGCCCGGCGTGAACGCCGGCGCCTGCGCCTCCACCCGGGCCCGCAGCTCGCGAACCCGCAGGTCGCCGGCCTCCGGCCAGAGCGTGACAAGCTCGCGGCGCATCCGCTCGGCCAACTCCTCGGCCGGCACCCCCGGCTCGCAGGCGTACGCGTGCAGCTCGATGACCGACCCGCCGGTCTGCCGCGCCCACCGCCGAGACTCGTTCTCCAGCCGGTGGTAGAGCGTCACCGAGTCCAGCGTGGGCTGGCGGGACACGCCGCTGAACACCGCCCGCTCGGCGGCCACGTCCCCGGCACACCAGTACCGGGCCACCGCGTACGGCGGGCCGGGCCGGCCGAAGGCGGGCATCCGGGCCGCCAGCTCCGGTGCCCGCTCGACCAGGTCGGGGGAGGCCGCGACGAGCGCGGCGAGTGCCGGCGGGTCGACGGCCAGCACCACGTGGGCCGCCGGGTGGCTGCCGCCGTCGGTGGTCGTCACCAGCCAGCCCTCGGCGTCCCGGTGCACCCCGGTCGCGGCGCAGCCGGTGAGCACCCGGCCGCCGTGCTTCTCCACGTGCCGGCTCAGTGGCTCCCAGATCGCCGTGGCGTAGTCCTCGTCCGGGCAGTCGAACGCCAGCCCCTCCGGGTTGCCGAGCAGGTAGAAGTGGAACTGGGCGACCATCTCGGCGGCCGACATCTCCGCCTCGTGGTTGAAGAACGAGTGCGAGAAGACCTCGAACAGCATCGCCCGCGCCCGGTCCGGCAACCCCAGCGACGCCAACAGCTCGTCGGCGGTGGTGTCGTCCAACTCGGCGTAGGTGCGGACCGGGTCGTAGGTGAGCAGCGGCAGCGCGGCGTCGCGGTCCATCACCCGCAGGTCGGCCAGGCGCAGGCTGGGGCTGCGCAACAGCAGCGCGAGCAGGTTCGCCGGTGGTGCGGGTGGCAGCCTGCCGAACTCCTCGGTCGGCCACTGGGCACTGAGGATCGGGTAACCCGCAATGGGCTTGAGAAAACCCAGGTCGGGGTCGATGCGGCGGAGGATGGACCGCCAGTTGTAGTACTGCCGGAAGAACGCGTGGAAACCATGCTCGGTCTGCTGGGTGCCGTCGGCAAGCGCCTCCGGCCAGGCGCCCAGTCGACCGCCGAGCGTCGGCGCGGCCTCCAGCACGGTGACCGCGATGCCCCGCTCGGCGAGCACCACCGCCGCCGACATGCCGGCGATGCCGCCACCCACCACAAGCGCCGAGGTCGGTCGCGGCACGCGGTCCGTGCCGCCGCCGCCCGGGTCCACCAGATGCTGCCGTACGCCGATGAGCCGGCCCACCACCTGCGACAGCGCCATGGACACCTACCTCTCTCCGGCCCAGTCTCCCCTACGGAAGGCAGCGGCGCGCGCGGTCGGAGGCGGGCCAGACGTACTCCAGATCCGCTGGGACGTCGTCGCCGAAGAGGGGCCGGTAGTGCGCGGGGTCCTTGCGGACCAGCGACGAGCGGTGGCTCAGGTGCAGGTCGTCGCGGCCCAGCCACGGTGGCAGCTCGCCCACCCGGGCCAGCTCGTCCTGGGTCCGTACGACGCCGGCCCCGCAGGCCGCGGCCAGGTCGACGGTCATCGTGGTGGCGCAGGTGTCGGCCCGCCCCGGCTCGGTCCACACCGCGCACATGTCCAGCCCGTAGCGGGTCAACGCCTCCTCGTACCCGGCCCACATCTGCACCGCCGGGTGGTTGCGCCACCCGTACCCGGGTCGGGTGAGCCCGCGCAGCACCTGGATGGCCTCCACCCGCTGCTTGCCCAGCCGCTTCTGGTCCAGCGTGCGGGCGCTGGCCAGGAAGTCCGGGTACGGGAGGAACGTCTGCATGCGGCTGCACTACCCGTCGCGGGGACCGGCATGCCTGGTCGCGGGATGATCCGGACGGGGTCGCCCACCGTGGCCGTGCTGATTACGATCCGGGCATGGCGGAGCCGTGGCGGGACCGGGCGCGACGGGCGGTCGAGTGGAACTGGCGGCTGCGGTCCGTCGGTGATCCGCGCCCGCACTACGTGATCTGCGGGAAGGACGCGCTCGCCTACTACGTGGCCCGGGCGATGCTCGAATCCGAGCTGCCGGCGGGCGGGGCCCGGGTGACGGTCGTGGTGCCGGAGCGCTACCGCAGCAACGGCCCGGACGTGGCGGGGTTGCGCGGTGTTCGGGTGATCCGCTCGGATCGGCTGGACGTGGCCACCTTCGAGGCCGCCGGCGTGGCCGGGGCGACCGGGTTGGCCCTGCTGCACCAGGACGACGTCGGCAACCTGCACGCCGCGCTCTGCGCGCAGGCCGTGGACCAGCAGGTCCGTCAGGTGCTGCGGATGTTCAACGGCACCCTCGCCGACGGCGTACGCAAACTGATCAAGGCGCCGGTCGAGGTGCTCTCCGACGCCGAGATGGCCGCGCCGGCCTTCGTGGCCGCCGCCCTCGGCGAGGTCGACCCCAGCTCCTTCCAACATCGGGACAAGACGCTCCGGGTGGCGCGGCGGGCCGACGTCCGCCCGCAGGACGTGGTCTGCGCCCTGGCCCACCTCACCGAGGCGCAGGGGGTGGAGCTGCTGCCGGCCGACCAGGCTGGTGCCGACCTGGTGCTCGCCGAGGCGACCGGGCAGCCGCCGGGCACCGAGGTCGCCGCCCGTCGGCTGGTCCGGGCCCGCCGGCGACGCCGCCCGGTCACGGTGCTGCTCGGAGCGCTGCGCGGCTTCGCCACCCGCAAGATCGGTGTCGCGGTGATGCTGGTGCTCGCGGTGATCGCGGTGCTGGGCGCGCTGATCTCCCGCACCGAGGAAGCCTCCCCACTGGAAGCCCTGTACCTGACCCTGGTCACCACGCTCAGCGGCGCCGACCCGGACACCACCAAGTCGGCCGGCGCGCAGATCATGCAGGTGGTGCTCAACCTGGCCGGGTTGGCGCTGATCCCGCTGATCACCGCCGCCGTGGTGGACGGCATCGTCAACGCCCGACTGGCCCTGCACACCGGCCGGTTGCAGCCCGCGCGGGCCGGGCACGTCGTGCTGATCGGCCTGGGCAACGTCGGCACCCGCGTGATGGCGCAGCTCCGCGAGTACGACGTCGAGGTGGTGGCGATCGACAAGGATCCGGAGCCGCGCGGCGGTGCCCTGGCCCGTCAACTGGAGGTGCCGCTGATCGTCGGTGACGCCGCACTGCCGGAGACGCTTGTCGCCGCGTCGGTGGCCGACTGTCAGGCGCTGGTGGTGGCGTCCACCGACGACGTGGCCAACCTGGAGGCGGCGCTCGCCGCTCGGGATCTCCGCGACGACCTGCGGGTGGTGCTCCGACTCTTCGATGGTGACTTCGCCGAACGGGTCGAGGAGACCTTCGCCCTCGGGGTGTCCCGGTCGGTCTCCTACCTGGCCGCGCCGGCCTTCATCGGGGCGCTCACCGAACGAGCGGTGATCACCACGATCCCGGTCGACCGGCACGCGCTGCCGGTCGCCGAGGTGCCGGTCGCCGCCGGCTCCGAGTTGGACGGCCGACCGTTGGACGTGGTCAACCGGGACGGGCAGGTCCGGCTCATCGCCCGGACCCCGGCGGGCGGCACCAGGACGATCTGGTGGAAGGACCTCGACCCCCGGCAGGTGATCTTCGCGGGCGACCGGTTGACGGTGGTCGCCCGTCGGCGCGGCCTGGACTGGCTGACGCACCAGTGCGCCCCGCCGGCCCGCCCGGGCCCGATCCCTCGGCCGGCCGGTGCGGTCCACGGCGGGGTGCACATCCCCGCCGCGGCAACCCCCGCCGGGCTGGGCCCGACAGACTCGGAGGTCGGCGTGGCACATCCCGTTTCTCCCGGCGGAGGTGCTCCCTCGACGTCTACCGACCGCCCAGCGGACGAATTCGAGCTGACTAGCCGGCAGGACGAGGCCGGCGAGGTGAGCTGACGCCGCCTTCGGCCCCCACCAGTCACCACCAAGCGATCTGCCTTGCGGTGGCGTACGTTGTGCGTACACTCGGGGTGTGAGTGCGAAGGCGGAACGGCTACACCTACGGGTGGATGAGCAGCAGAAGGCGTTGTTGGAGGCGGCGAGTCAAGCCGCTGGGGACAGCGTCTCGACGTTCGTGTTGAAGGCGGCGACCGAGGCAGCGGCGGATGTGCTCGCCGACCGACGGGCGTTCCTGCTGGACGAGGACGCCTGGCGAGTCTTCGACGAGGCGTTGCAGGGGCCGGCGCAGGACATCGCCGGGTTGCGGGAGCTGCTGACCGGTCCGACGGTGCTCGACCCGCCGACTGATGGTGGGCCCCGGTGAGTTCCCGCTTCTCGGCGGTCGAGCCGCTGTCGGCCGAGATCGCGGTGACGGGGTTCGAGTGTGGCTCCCGCGCCCAGTCGGTGTGGCTGGTCGAGCATGCCCTGCAGGCCCATCGTGCGGGCCTGTCGCGGGTGTACGTGGTGCGGGACAACGAGCACCCCGACCAGCGGGTGGCTGGCTATTACGCCCTGGCTGCCGGGAGCGTCGCCCCCGCCGACGCGTCGCCCCGGCTGCGGCAGGGTGCCGGCCGTTACCACCAACCGGTGGTGATCCTGACCCGGCTCGGGGTCGACCGCGGCGCCCAGGGCGTCGGGCTGGGTCGGGCGCTAGTGGTCGATGCCCTGCGGCGGATCGCGGCCGCCGGCGAGGTCATCGGCGTGCGGGCGGTGCTCATCCACTGCGAAACCGAAGCCGCCCGGGATTTCTACCAGCGACTGGCGAAGTTCGAGGCGAGCCCCACCGACCCCATGCACCTGTTGCTGCTGATGAAGGATCTCCGCCGCGCGCTCAGCGGCTGATCCTCCTGATCAGCAGGATCGGCGGATCGGTAAGCGGGAACTGGCCGGCGTTGCGCGACAATCGGTGCCATGCGTTTTCGCATCCTGGGGTCGACCCAGGTGGTGCTGGCCGACGGGCGCGAGATTCCCGTCGGCGGTCCGCGGCTGCGCGCACTACTGGCGCTGCTCCTGCTCGACGCGGGCCGGGTGGTCCCCGCCGAGCGGCTGATCGACAACCTGTACGGCGAGCACCCGCCCCGGGGTGCCGCCAACGCACTCCAGTCCCAGGTGTCGCGCCTGCGTCAGGCCGTGCCCGCCGAGCACGCCCCGGTCGAGTTCCATCCGACCGGCTATCGGCTCGCCGTGGATCCCGCCGACGTCGACGCGTACCGGTTCGAACGGCTCGCCGAGGCGGGGCGCCGGGCGCTCGCCGGCGGTGACTGGGCCCGCGCGGCGGCCGAGTTGCGGGCGGCGTTGGAGTTGTGGCGGGGTCCCGCCCTGGCCGACGTCGTCGACGTGGCCGGCGCACCCGCGCAGGCCGCCCGGCTGGACGAGCTGCGGCTGGCCGCCGTCGACGATCGGATCGAGGCGGACCTGGCGGTGGGCGCGTCCGCCGCGCTGGTCCCGGAGTTGCGGGAGTTGGTCGTCGCGCACCCGTTGCGGGAGCGGTCGCGGGGCCAGCTCATGCGTGCGCTGTCCGCACTGGGCCGGCCGGCCGAGGCGCTTGCCGAATTCGAGGCGGCCCGCCGCACGCTGGCCGAGGAGCTCGGTGTCGGCCCGTCGCCGGAGCTGGCCGCGATCCACCTGGCGGTGCTGCGTGGTGCGGACCGCCCGGCCGAACGCGCGGCGGCCGAAGCGGCGCTGCCGAGCCAACTCACCACGTTCGTCGGGCGGGAGGAGGAGCTCAAGCGCGTCGGGGAGCTGCTCGGCGAGCGCAGGCTTGTCACCCTCACCGGCCCCGGCGGAGCGGGGAAGACCCGGTTGGCGATCGAGGCGGCGGGCCGTTCGGACGGCGAGGTCCGCTTCGTCGAGCTGGCCGGGCTGGCCCACGGTTCGGACGTACCGCAGGCGGTGCTGAGCGCCCTCGGCCTGCGCGACGCGGGCCTGCGGGGAGGGGGCCTGCGCGACGCGGGCCTGCGGGCCCCGGCCGAGCCGGGTCGGCAACCGACCGACCGGCTGGTCGAGGCGCTCGCCGAGCGGCGGTTGCTGCTCGTGCTCGACAACTGCGAGCACGTCGTCGCCGACGCGGCCCGGCTGGCCGCGCGGCTGCTCGGCGCGTGCCCGGCGCTGCGAGTCCTGGCCACCAGTCGCGAACCGCTCGGGCTGGCCGGCGAGGCGTTGTGCCAGATGTCCGGGCTCACCCTGCCACCGCCCGACGCGTCCGCACTGGACGCCGACGACTACGCGGCGGTCAGCCTGTTCGCCCAGCGGGCCGCCGACGTCGCGCCCGACTTCAGCGTCACACCGACCAACGCCGAGCTGGTGCTGCGGATCTGCCGCACGCTCGACGGTCTGCCGCTGGCGATCGAGCTGGCCGCCGCGCGACTGCGGGCGCTGTCGATCGCCGAGGTGGCCGCCCACCTCGACGACCGGTTCCGGCTGCTGTCGATGAGCAGCCGGGCCGCGTCACCCCGGCACCGGACGCTCCGGGCGGTGGTCGAGTGGAGTTGGGACCTGCTCGACGATGCCGAGCGGACACTGGCCCGACGGCTGACCGTCTTCGCCGGCGGTGCCACGCTGGAGGCGGCCGGGCGCGTCTCCGAGATGCCCTCGGCCGAGTTCGTCGACGCGCTGACCGGTCTGGTCGACAAGTCCTTCGTGGAGTTGACCGGAGGCCGTTACCGGATGCTGGAGACCGTGCGGGCCTTCTGCGCCGAACGCCTCGCCGAAGCCGGCGAGGCCGAGCGGCTGCGCCGCGCGCACACCGCGTACTTTCTGGAACTCGCCTGGACCGCCAGCGACCACCTGCGCCGAGCGGAGCAACTGCACTGGTTGCGACGGCTCGACGCCGAGCGGGACAACCTGCACGCGGCGCTGCGTCGTGCCACCGCGGCGGGTGACGCGCCCGAGGCCGCCGGGATGGTCGCCGCCCTGTCGTTCTACTGGTGGTTACGCGGCATGCGTGGGGAAGGTGCCCGGCTGGCCAGCGACGTCCTCGACGTGCTCGGTGCCGAGGCGCCGCCCGGGTTGGGCGAGGAGTTCGCCCTCTGCGTCTACAACGCCTCGCTCGCCGGTGGCGGTCACCTGCCGTCGCTCGGCACGCAGGGTTCGGTGATCCGCAGCCTCGACCGGCCCCCTCGGCAACCGTTCCTGCTGTATCTGTCGGGCATCTCGACCGGGCCCCCACCCGGCGGGGCCGAGGACGTCGAAGAGCTGAT
The DNA here is from genome assembly GCF_040648675.1 of Micromonospora sp. NPDC049101. NCBI lineage: Bacteria > Bacillati > Actinomycetota > Actinomycetes > Micromonosporales > Micromonosporaceae > Micromonospora > Micromonospora sp. NPDC049101. The sequence continues at coordinate 115,094 of NZ_JBEZED010000007.1, forward strand.
GCGGGAGCTGCGGCGGCTGGTCGGCCCGGACACCTGGATCAACGCGCTCGGCGCGATGGGGCACGGCTCGGCGCAGATGTGGGGTGGCCAGTCGGACCGGGCCGGGGTCGCGTTCTCCACGGCGCTCGACGGCTTCCGGAGCACCGGCGACCGGTGGGGTTCCATGATCACACTTGGTGCGCTCGGCGAACTGGCCGCCTGGCGGGGTGACCCGGAGGCCGCGGGCGAGCACATGAACCAGGCCATGGGGTTGGCCGAGGAACTCGGCTCGGCCGTCGACCAGGCCGACATGCTGCGTACGCGGGGCGAGATCAGGCTGCGTGCCGGTGACCTCACGGCGGCCCGGGACGACTTCGCCGGTGCGCTGCTCCTCGCGCAGGGCAGTGGGGCGCCCGAGTTCGTGTCCGCCGCCCGACTCGGCCTCGCCCAGGTGGCACGGCTAAGCGGTGATCTCGCCGAGACGAGGCGGCTCTGCGAAGCGGCGTTGGCCGGCGGGCTCACCGGCTGGTACGTCGGCGAGGCGACGCGCTCGGAGATCATCCTCCTTCTTCAGCAGATCACCGAGGAGGAGAAGGCCGGGGCCGCGAGCGGGCCCGGTGCGCCGCCGTCAGCGGACGGTGCGTGACCCGTCAGCGCCCGACCGCACCCTGGCGGCATGACGACATACGAGGTGGTGGCCGAGGGGCTGGGTAAGCGGTACGGCCCGACCCGCGCGCTGGACGCGTTCGACCTGACCGTACCGACCGGCACGGTGTACGGGCTGCTGGGGCCGAACGGCGCCGGCAAGACGACTGCCGTACGGATTCTCACCACGCTGCTGCGCTTCGACGCCGGCAGGGCCACCGTGGCCGGGTTCGACGTGCGGCGTCAGCCGGACGAGGTGCGGGCCCGGATCGCGTTGACCGGCCAGTACGCCGCGGTCGACGAAACCCTCAGTGGCCGGCAGAACCTGGAGTTGTTCGGCCGGCTGTTCCGGCTGGGTCGACGGGCGGCCCGCCAGCGCGCCGACGAACTGCTGCAACGGTTCGGGCTCGCCGAGGCGGCGGGACGGTCCGCCGTCGAGTATTCGGGTGGGATGCGCCGCCGGCTGGACCTCGCGGCCAGCCTGATCCGTACACCCCGGGTGCTCTTCCTGGACGAGCCGACCACCGGCCTGGACCCGCGCAGCCGCAACCAGGTGTGGGACCTGGTCCGCGACCTGGTCGCGGACGGGACCACGGTGCTGCTCACCACGCAGTACCTGGAGGAGGCCGACCAGCTCGCCGGCCGGATCTCGGTGATCGACGCCGGTCGGGTGGTGGCCGAGGGCTCGCCGGACGAGTTGAAGGCGATGACCGGCGGGGACCGGATCGAGGTGGTGGTACGCGACGCCGACGACCTGACCCGGGCTGCCGGCATCGTCGCGCCGATCTGTGGCGCGGAGCCGGAGCACGATCGTGCGGTTCGGCGGCTCAGCGTGCCGGTGGTCGACCGGGTCGCCGGGTTGGTGGACGTGGTGCGGGCGTTGGACGACGCCGGGATCGCGGTCGAGGACATCGGCCTGCGGCGGGCCACGCTGGACGAGGCGTTTCTGTATCTGACCGGGCACCGGCCGGACGAGGCCCGCGAGCCCGTCGGCGTCGGCGCAAAGGCGGACGGGGCATGACGACGACGGCGGTGGTCGACGGCTGGACGATGACCAGGCGGAACATGATCCACGTGGTCCGCGCCCCCGAGGAGCTGATCCTCTACTTCTCGCTGCCGATCATGTTCGTGCTGGTCTTCGGGTACGTGTTCGGCAGCGGCATGCAGGTGCCCGGTGGGGGCAACTACCGGGAGTTCCTGCTGCCCGGAGTCTTCGTGATGACCATGTTGTACGGGCTCGGCGCCACCGCGAGCGGCGTGGCACTGGACCTCAGCCGGGGTGTCGTGGACCGGTTCCGGTCGATGCCGATGGCCCGCTCCGCCCTGATGACCGGCCGCAGCGCCGCCGACCTGCTGCGCGCCCTGCTGGAGATGTCCACCCTGCTGGTCTGTGGTCTGCTCGTCGGGTGGCAGTGGCGACAGGGTGTCGGTAGGGCGTTGCTCGCCGTCGGGCTCCTCCTGCTGCTCCGGGTCGCGATCACCTGGGTCGGGATCTACCTGGCGCTGCTGGTCCGTAACCCGGACACGGTCGGCGTGATCGTCTTCCCGGCGGCGTTTCCGTTCACCGCGATCTCCAACGTCTTCGTGTCGCCCGAGCTGATGCCATCGGTCATCGGGACGATCTCGCAGTGGAACCCGTTGTCGGCCACGGTCGCGGCGATCCGCGAACTGTTCGGCAATCCGGGTCTCGGTGGCGACTCCTGGCCGGCGGAGCACGCCATGCTGTTGGCCGTGCTGTGGCCGGTGTTGCTGATCGCGACGTTCGCGCCGCTCGCGGTGCGCCGATACCGGCGGTTGAGCCGCTGACCCCTCTTGCGCCGGTGGCCTCTCCGGGTCACCGGCGGGCGGGGCGCAGCGCGTACCAGGCGGCACCGGCGGCCAGCACACCGAAGCCGGCGAGGACGCTGCCGGTCGGCAGGTTGATCGCGAGCAGCAGACAGCCGAGCAGCCCCAGGCCGGCGAGCACCTGCACCGGCAGCCGCCGGCCCGGCTCCCGGCCCAGCGTCAGCGCCGCCGCGTTGGTGATCGCGTAGTAGACCAGCACCGTGCAACTGGAGAAGCCGATGGCGTCGCGCACGTCGCCGAGCAGCACCACCACGATCACCACGGCGGCCACGGCCAGTTCGGCGCGGTGCGGCACCTGGCGTACCGGGTGCACGGTGGCCAGCGCGCCGGGCAGGTCGCGGCGGCGAGCCATCGCCAGTGTCGTCCGGCCGACCCCGGCGACCAGGGACAGCAGCACCCCGACGACCGCGATGGTGGCCCCGGCGCGAACCACCCAGGCCAGGCCGGGCAGCCCGGCGGCGGTGACCACGTCGACCAGGGGCGCGGCGGAGTCGGCCAGCCGGTCGGCGCCGAGCACGCCGAGCGCGATCACGGCCAGCACCAGGTAGATCGCGAGCACCACCCCGAGCGCCAGCGGCACCGCGCGGGGAATGGTCCGTTGCGGGTCGCGGACCTCCTCACCGAGCGTGGCGATCCGGGCGTACCCGGCGAACGCGAAGAACAGCAGCCCGGCGGCGGCGAGCACGCCCCGGGCCGAGCCGCCGGGCTCGCCGAGCCGATCCAGGTGCACCGGCCCGCCCACCAGGCCGACGACCGCGACCAGGGCCAACACCGCGAGCACCAACGCGACCAGAGCCTTGGTCACGGTGGCCGTCTTGCCGATGCCGCGCAGGTTCACCGCGGTCACCGCGAGCACCGCGCTGACCGCGACCAGCCGGGCCTGCCCCGGCCACAGGTACGCCCCGATGGTCAACGCCATCGCCGCGCAACTCGCCGTCTTGCCGACCACGAAGCCCCAGCCGGCCAGGAAACCAGCGAACGGCCCGAGGCGCTCCCGGCCGTAGACGTAGGTGCCGCCGGATTCCGGATAACGGGCGGCCAGCCGCGCCGAGCTTGTCGCGTTGCAGAAGGCGATGAAGCCGGCCAGCACCAGCGCGGGCAGCAGGCCGGCACCGCCGGCCTCCGCCGCGGCCGGGCCGAACACCACGAAGATGCCCGCACCGAGCATCGAGCCCAGACCGATGACAACCGCATCGGGTACGCCGAGCCGCCGCGCCAGTTGATCCACGTCCAAAACCCTAGGGGTACGAGGTGAACGGCCGGTCCCAGCCGCGTAACCGGCCGGGGAGCGGCAGGTCGTCCCACGGCACCCGGTGCAGCAGCCGGTCCAGGAGCAGGCCCAGCAGCAGCCCGGCCACCGAGTCGGTCAGCCAGTGCCAGCCCAGGTAGGTGGTGGTGGTGAGGACGACAAGCGGCGGCGCGACCCGGATCACGGTGCTGAGCCGGGCCGGCAGTTGCCGGCCGAAGCTGCGGGCCAGCGGGGCCAGCAGCAGCGCGATGACGCCGTACCAGACGATGGCGTTGGCGACGTGCCCCGACGGGTAGGACTGCGCGAATCGGACCGGCAGGTCGTCGTGGAACAGCGGCAGGGTCTGCTCGGGCGTCAGGAACGGCTCCTTGACGCTGGCGCTCGGTGCCGCCCGGGCCGTCCAGACCTTGAGCGGGCCGATGGTCAGGAGGGTCAGCACGAACCCGACCACCGGCGGCAGGATCGGCCGCACCGACCGCAACCGGACGGCCAGCAGCACGCCCAGCCCGGCGGCGATCAGGGTCAGCGGGCTGCCCTGGCCGAGCAGGTTGAACACCCGGGCCACCCAGTAGGCGACAGTCGGCCGGTGCCCCTCGGCCCAGTCGGCGACCGCTCGGTCCAGCCCGAAGAGCTGGTCGGCGGCGAGCGCCACCGTCAAACCGACCAACCCGACCAGCAGTAGGGCGTCGAACCACCAGCCGGCCGGGCGGACAGGCCGTAGCCGCAGGTCACGTCGTACCGCCGTGGGTTTGAGCACGCGACCACGCTACCGGCCTGGCGCGAGGTCGGGGTGTGCGCGCTGTGGGCCCAACCACGATGTGAGGCGATGCGGGGGGCGAGGCGTCATGCTTGTGCCCGTGCGGATCACGTCTGCCCTCGTGGACCCGGCGCTGCTCGACCTGCCCTGGTCGACACCGCTGGAGGAGTGGCCTGCCCAACACCTGGTGGCGCTGCCGCAGGGCATCTCCCGACACATCGTCCGGTTCGTCCGGTTGGGCGACTACGTGTACGCGTTCAAGGAGACCCGCGAGCGGATCGCCGAGCGGGAGTACGACCTGCTCCGGGCCCTGGAGCGGATCGACTTCCCGTCGGTCGAGGCGGTGGCGGTCGTCGCCGACCGGCAGACCGACGACGGGGAGCCCCTCGAATCGGTGCTGATCACGCGGCACCTGCAGTTCTCCCTGCCGTACCGGGCGCTGTTCTCGCACACCCTGCGGCCGGAGACGATGAGCCGACTGCTCGACGCGCTCGCCGCGCTGATCGTCCGGATGCATCTCACCGGCTTCTTCTGGGGCGACTGCTCGCTGTCGAACACGCTGTTCCGCCGGGACGCGGGCGCGTTCGCCGCCTACCTGGTGGACGCGGAGACGGGCGCGTTGCACAACTCGCTCTCCAAGGGGCAGCGCGGCGAGGACCTGGAGATCGCCCGGGTGAACATCTTCGGCGAGGCGTTGGACCTGCAGGCCGCCGGCCTGCTGCACGAGTCCATCGACCCGGAGGTGGTCTGCGAGGAGGTCGTGCAGCGCTACGAGCGGCTCTGGCACGAGATCACCTACGAGCAGGCGGTCGAGCGGGAGGCCCGGCACGACATCGAGGGCCGGATCCGCCGCCTCAACGAGTTGGGCTTCGACGTGGCCGAGGTGGCCATGTCGTCCATCGACGACGGGCGTTACCTGGTCCGGCCGAAGGTCGTCGACGCCGGCTACCACACCCGGCGGCTGCTGCGGCTGACCGGCCTGGACGCCGAGGAGAACCAGGCCCGCAAGCTACTCAACGACCTGGACGCGTACCGGGCGGAGAGCGACCTGATCGACGAACAGCAGGCCGCGCACCGCTGGCTCACCGAGGTCTTCGAGCCGGTGGTCCGCGCCGTTCCCGCGCACCTGCGGCAGAAGCTGGAGCCGCAGGAGCTGTTCGCGCAGATCATCGAGCACAAGTGGCTGCTCTCCGAGCGGGCCGGCCGAGATGTCGGCATGCGCCACGCGGTCCAGTCGTACCTGGCCGACGTGCTGGTGCACCGCCCCGACGAGCAGGCCGTGCTCGGCGTCGACGTGCCGACCTTCAGCTAGGGCGAGCTTCGCACGTCCTGGCTGCTGGTGGCCGGAGCTGAAGGCGGGTGGCTGCGGAGCTGGGCGACGGTCGGGCTCACTGCACCCAGGAGCCGGCGCGCAACACCCGGACCACGTTCAGGTCGGCGTCCAGCACCACCAGGTCGGCGCGCAGGCCGACCTGTAGGGAGCCCACCCGGTTGCCCAGGCCGATGGCGCGCGCCGGGGTGGTGGCCACCATCCGCGCCGCGTCGGCGATCGGGATTCCGGCATTCACGGCGTGCCGTAGCGCGGCGTCCATGGTCAGTGTGCTGCCGGCGATCGCTTTGTCGCGGGCGAGTCGGGCCACCCCGTCGGTCACGGTGACGGCCTGGCCACCCAGCTCGTAGTCGCCGTCGGCCATCCCGGCGGCGGCCATCGCGTCGGTGATCAACGCCGCACGGTCCGGGCCTGCGGTCGCGGTGGCGAAGGTCAGCATGCCGTCGTGCAGGTGCACCCCGTCGGCGACCAGCTCGCAGACGACGGTGGGCGCGTCGAGCAGGGCCACCACCGGGCCTGGCTCGCGGTGGTGCACGGGACGCATGCCGTTGAACAGGTGGGTGCCGACACTTGCGCCGGCGGCGATGGCGGCGCGGGTCTGCTCGTACGTCGCGTCGGTGTGCCCGACCGCCGCCACCACCCGCTGCGCCGTGAGCAGCTTGATCGCCTCCAACGCGCCGTCGCGTTCCGGAGCGAGGGTGACCATCCGGACCGCTCCCCGACCCAGCTCGATCAGCTCGGCCAGCTCGTCGGTCGAGGGGTCGCGCAGGTACTCGGGGTTCTGCGCGCCGCAACGCGCAGCGGAGAGGTAGGGCCCTTCGAAGTGGACTCCCGCGAGCACGCCCTCGTCGACAAGCGGTGCGTACGCCTCGGTGGCCGCGCGCATCAGCGGGAAGGGCGCGCTGACCAGGCTGGCCAACAGGGTGGTCGTGCCGTGCGCGAGGTGGAAGTCGGCCGCCGCCCGGGCCTCGGCGGCGTCCCCGGTGGTGAAGGTGTGCCCACCACCGCCGTGCGTGTGCATGTCGACGAAGCCGGGCAGGATCCAGTGTCCGTCCCGGACCGACGGGTATTCGGCCACCGCGGTGATCCGATCCCCGTCCCACTCGACGCAGCCCTGTCGGATGACACCGGTCGGGGTCACCACTCGGCCGTCCACCCGCACGGTCATCGCTCCTCCAGATGGTCTCCGACGCGCACCGCGTCGTGGTCTCGGACGCTTACCGCGTCCAGGGCGAGTAGGGCGGCGCCGAGACAGCCAGCCTCGTCACCGAGGGCCGCCGCGACCAGCCGCGGCTCCCGGTGGAAGGTCATCCGCTCGTGCAGCGCCGCGCGTAGCGGGATGAGCAGCCGGTCCCCGGCCTGCGCCAGGCCGCCGCCGAGCACGATCGTCGCCACGTCGAACAACGCCTGCCCGGTGGCGAGGCCGTCGGCGAGCGCCTCGACCGCCTCCTGCCAGACCTGGCCGGCGAGCGGTTCCCCGGCCGCGGCACGCTCGGCCACCTCGGCGGCCGTGGCCGCCGCACCAGCCAGCTCCGCGTAGCGGCGGCCGATCGCCGCGGCGGAGGAGACCGCCTCCAGGCAGCCGGGTCGACCGCAACCGCAGCGGGGGCCGTCGGGCCGGACCAGGATGTGGCCGATCTCCCCGGCGGCGCCGTGCGCGCCCGTCGCGGCCGAGCCGTCGACCACGTGCGCGGCGGCGATGCCGGTGCCGATCGCCACGAACAGCACCTGCCCGGTGCCGCGTCCAGCACCGAGGCGGGCCTCGGCGAGACCACCGACGCGCACGTCGTGGCCGAGCGCCGTGGGCAGGCCGAGCCGCGCCACCGCCAGGTCCCGCAGGGGTACGTCACGAAAGCCCACGTTCGCCGACCAGACCGCCACGCCGCGCGCCTCGTCCACCACCCCGGGTACGGCGATGCCGACGGCGATCGGGGTGAGCCCGTCGGCGCGGGCCTTGGCGGCCAGCCCGTCGGCCACGTCCAGGATCGTGTCGACCACGGCTGCCGGGCCGCGCGCGGCGTTCGTGGGGTGCCGCTCGGTGCTTACCGCGACGCCGTCCGGTCTGACCAGGGCGCACTTCATGCCGGTGCCGCCCACATCCAGCGCGACGACGACCTGGTCGGCGGGCCCGGCGTCGCCGCCGGTCACGCCAGCACCACCGACCGGGAGAGGTGTCGGGGCGCGTCCGGGTCGAGGCCCCGGCTGGTCGCCAGCGCGACCGCGAAGCGTTGCGCCAGGATGAGGTCGGCCATCGGGTCGACAGGGGTACGACCGGCGGACCAACTGCCCAGCACCGTGCGCCAACCGTGCGTGCGACTGTGCACGAAGGCCGCGCCGGTGGCGGCCACGTCCTCGGGGAGCCCGTCGGGTAGCTCGCCGAACGCCCACACCAGCCGGCCCGGTGCGGCGACCGAGATGGGGCCGTGCCGGTAGTCCATCGCCGGGTACGCCTCGGCCCAGAAGGTGGCCGCCTCACGGCACTTCAGCGCTGCCTCCTGGGCCAGCCCGACAGTCCACCCCCGACCGAGGAAGGTGACCTGCCCGATGGTGGCCGGGTCGATCGGCAGCGGGGATCGCACCGCGACTTCGGCGTCCGCGGCGAGCGCGGTCACCGGGTCGCCGAGGTGCGCCCGGAGCAGGGCCAGTGCGCTGGTCGCGAAGCGGGTCTGCACCACCGACCGCTCGTCGGCGAAGGGCATGGTCACCACGGCGCTGGCCAGGTCGACGGCCGGCGACGCCGGGTCACCGACGATGACGGTGGTGGGGGTCGTCCCGCGCAGCGCGGCGAGCAGCTCCAGCACCTCCGTGGTGGTGCCGGAGCGGGTGATCGCGATCAACCGGTCGTAGTGGCGGCCGGCGGGGAACTCGGATGCCTGGAACGCGTCGGTCTCGCCCTGGCCGGCCTGCTCGCGGCGGCCCGCGTACGCCATCGCCATGAACCACGACGTGCCGCAACCGACGACGGCGACCCGCTCGCCGGGGCGTGGCAGGTCACCGTGGACGACGCCGGCCAGTTCGGCGGCCTCCCGCCAGCAGTCGGGCTGGCTCGCGATCTCCGCGTGCACGTACGCCATGGGAAAACTCCTCGCAGAGGCGACCGGTGCGCAATACGGCTCGTTAGGCACGTATTTCGCGCGTCATTCTGCGCGAACGCCGGTGGCCGTGGCAACCGACCACCCGATCGCGCAGGTCAGTCTTTTGCGCCAGCCTAGTTTCGCGCACTAGTGTGCACGCAATCAATCACCGTCCGTGTCACTGGAGGGCCCCCGCGGTGGACCGGTACGCCAGATGGAACGCCCTGCTCGAGATGCTGACCGACAACGGCCGGGTCAGCGTCGAGGCGGCAGCCGAGCGGCTGGACGTCTCCCAGGCCACCATCCGGCGTGACTTCGACCAGCTCGCCCAACAGCAGATGATCACCAGGACCCGGGGTGGCGCGGTCGCCAACGGCGTGTCGTACGACCTGCCACTGCGCTACAAGACGGCCAAGCACTCGGCCGAGAAGCAGCGGATCGGGGCGGCCGCGGCGGCGCTCGTCACGCCGGGCACCGTGGTCGGCCTGAACGGCGGCACCACCAGCACCGAGGTGGCCAGGGCGCTCGCCGTGCGCCCGGACCTGAACACCAGTGCCGAGGGCGCCCAGCTCACCGTGGTGACCAACGCGCTGAACATCGCCAACGAGCTACTGGTCCGGTCGCGGATGAAGGTCGTGGTGGCCGGCGGGGTGGTGCGCCCGAAGTCGTTCGAGCTGGTCGGCCCGCTGGGCGGGGCGCTGCTGCGCGAGGTCACCCTGGACGTCGCGCTGCTCGGCGTGGACGCGATCGATCCGCACCTCGGCGCGGCCGCCCACCACGAGGGGGAGGCCGCGATGAACAACCTGATGGTGGCCCGGGCGAAACGCGTGGTGATCATCGCGGATTCGTCCAAGCTGGGGGGTCACGCCTTCGCCCGGATCTGTCCGATCGAGCGGGTCGAGACGCTGGTGACCGACTCGGGTGCCGCCCCGGAGGTGGTGGACGCGTTCCGCGTCGCGGGCGTACAGGTGATCTGCGCCTGAGCGGTCACGCTCCGTCGATGAATGAGCCCCTTCGGCGCGTCGATGCATACCGCGTATTGCGCGTGCCTGCATACCGCGTATGGTGTCGGCTGTCACGCCCACCCATCGGGGGAGGTGCAGCTTGCCAGCTGTCCTGGAGATCGAAGGTCTACGCAAGACGTACAAGAGTCGTCGACGCGGCACCCGCAACGCGCTCGACGGCTTCGACATGCGGGTCGAGGCAGGGCAGGTGCACGGCTTCCTGGGCCCCAACGGGTCCGGCAAGACCACCACGCTGCGTACCCTGCTCGGCCTGATCCGACCCGACGGCGGCCGGATGTCACTGCTCGGGCACGACGTGCCCGACGCGCTGCCCACGGTCGCCGGCCAGGTCGGCGCGATCGTGGAGAGCCCGCAGTTCTTCCCGCACTTCTCGGCCCGGGACACGCTGTCCCTGCTGGCCGGGGCGGGCGAGGTGCCGGCCGTCCGGGTCGACGAGGTGTTGGAGCTCGTCGGGCTGCGCGACCGGGCCGGCGAGCGGGTCAAGACGTACTCGTTGGGCATGAAGCAGCGGCTCGCGGTCGCGTCCGCCCTGCTGAAGAACCCGAAGCTGCTCATCCTCGACGAACCGGCCAACGGCCTCGACCCGGGCGGCATCCGGGAGATGCGCGGGCTGATGCGCACCCTCGCCGAATCCGGGATGACAGTGGTGCTGTCCAGCCACATCCTCGGCGAGATCCAGCTGATCTGCGACTCGGTCACCATCATCTCGCTGGGTCGGCGGGTCGCCTTCGGCCCGGTCGACGAGGTGCTCGCACAGCACTCGTCGAGTGCCGTCCGGATCCGGCTGGAGGCGGCCAGCGACCTGCCGGCGGCCACCGAGGCGCTCACCCGGGCGGGGATCCAGGTCACCGAGCACCCCGACCATCTGATGCTGGCCGGCGTCGACAAGCCGGCCTCGGTGACGCGGCTGCTCGCCGAGCAGCACCTCTACGTCAGCGAGTTGGCGCCGATCGCCGTCGATCTGGAGAGCGTCTTCCTCGAACTGACCGCCACCGCACCGGTCCCCGGTCAGCACCGGCAGGTCGACGAGTCCATGCACGTCGGCGGGGCGGCTCAGCCCGGCCCCGCCGGAGGAGGGTGGGGCGCGTGAGCCTCTTTCGTACGGAGTTGCGCCGGCTCACCAAGCGGCGGTTCAGCAGGTACATGACTCTGCTCGGCCTGCTGGTGCTGGCCGCGGTGGTGGTCGGGGTGTTCTTCACCAACCAGAAGATCGGCGCGGCGCAGTACGCGCAGGCCGAGCGGGAGGCCGACCAGCAGTACCAGCAGCAGGTGCGCTGGAGCGAGCAGGAGCGAGTCGCGTGCGAGCAGGCCAAGACGGCCGGCACGACGAACGACGGCCGTTACCCGGAAGACTGCTCGGTGATCACACCGCCGTCCCGCGATCAGATCTCGGCGGAATGGTTCCTGCCCTCGACGTTCAACTTCCGGGAGACGTTCGACGAGACGCTGATTCCGTTCGCGGCGATCTTCGCCCTGGTCGGGTTCGTGGTCGGTGCGTCCTTCGTCGGTGCCGAGTGGAGCACCGGCGGCATGATGAACCTGCTGCTCTGGCGGCCGAAGCGGCTCACCGTCCTGCTCACCAAGCTGGCCGCGCTGCTCACCGGCATGCTGGCGGTGACGCTGCCCGCCGCGGTGCTGTGGTTCGCCGGGTTCTGGGCGATCGCCAACTTCCGGGGGACCACCGAGAAGATGACCTCCGGTGCCTGGCAGTCGTCAGTCCTGACCGGCGTGCGGGGGCTGGTGTTGGTGCTGGTGGTCACCACCATCGGCTTCGCCCTGGCCTCGCTGGGCCGGCACACCGCGATGGCCCTCGGTGGCGTGGTGGCGGTGATGGTGGTCGGCCAGTTCGGCCTGGGCATCCTGCTCTCCATGGCGGGCGTGCGGTTCGCCGAGGCATGGCTGCTGCCGACGTACATGCTGGCCTGGATGACGAAGACGGTAAAGCTGGAGGACTGGAACTCCTGCAACGCGACCTTCAGCGGGGAGTGCAAGCCGGCCACGATGGACATCACCTGGCAGCAGTCCTCGATCCTGCTCTCGGTCGCCGTGGTGGTGATCCTCGGGGCGTCGCTCTGGGTGATGCGTCGCCGCGACATCTCGTAGTTTCCGCGTTCGGCACGGAGGTCCCCGGCTCGGGAGATGTCGGGGGCCTCCGTGTGTTCGTGGGTGCGGGCCACCTGCCGCGACGCTGGGGCTGCCGGCCGCGCCGGCTGGTGCGACCCAGGTCGTCCCTGGCTAGGCTGAGTGCCATGTCCGCCGACGCCACCCCGGCCGCCCCCGAGCCGTCCACCGACGCTCGTCGGGGTGACGTCCCGGGTGCCGTCGCGCCGGCGGTTCCGACGCCGCGGCCGGTGCCGCCCATCGAGAACACCGATGACACCGAGCTGGACGACGGGGCCGACGTCGCGCCAAGCGTGCCAACACCCGGGCTGACCGAGCGGGAACGGGCCATCCTCGCCTTCGAGCAGCAGTGGTGGCGACACGCCGGCGCCAAGGAGCAGGCCGTCCGAGACACCTTCGGGATCTCGTCGACCCGCTATTACCAGCTGCTCAACGGGTTACTCGACAACCCGGCCGCGCTGGCCGCCGACCCGCTACTGGTCGGCCGGCTCCGCCGGTTGCGCTCGTCGCGCGCCCGCAACCGCCGCCGCTGACCCACCCCGCAATCTTGCACTTTCTGTCGCCGTTCCACGGCTTTTGCGGGCATTTGCCCGGGCACAAAATGCAAGATCGCGCAGTCAGTTGCCGGCCCGCCTCCGCATGTCGGCTGGTCAGGCGGGTAGGCGGGAGGCGTTCTGGGGCCGCCAGGCGACCCCGGACTCAGGAAGGGAGCGGGGGATGACGGCAACGAACCAGGGCGGATCGCCGAGCGGTCGAGCGCAGCAGGCCCGGCAGGAGGCCTCCCGGGTCGGCCAGCAGGCCACCCAGGCCGGTGGTCAGGTCGTCCATGCCGCCGCCGAGCAGGGCGGGCAGGTGGCCGCAGAAGTGCGACAACAGGCCCGGCAGTTGACCGGCGAGGCCACCGGGCAGCTTCGGGACCAGGCGCAGACGCAGCAGCGGCGGGCCGCCGCGAGCCTGCGCGACCTGGGCCAGAACCTCGGTTCGATGGCCGAGCGGGACGGCGATTCCGGGCTGGCCGGTCAGGTGGTACGCAGGGCGGCCGACGCCGCCCAGCAGGCCGCCGGATGGCTCGACGAGCGCGAGCCGGGTGAGGTGCTCGACGAGGTACGCACGTACGCGCGACGCCACCCGGGGACGTTCCTCGCGGGCGCGGCGGTGGCCGGGCTGCTGGTCGGGCGGCTCACCCGTGGTCTGACCGCTCCGCCGTCCAGCAACGGTGGAGGCGGGAGCGGACCCGGCGGGCCGTCCCAGTCGCAGGGCACGCCAGCGGAGCCTGATCAGCCGTACGTCGGTACGGCACGGGCGCAGAACGTCTCGCCTGCCAGCGAACCAGCGCGGGACCTGCCCGGTGGGGTGGCCCCGTGAGCGCCCCGGAGAAGGAACGGACCCAGGCCTCGGTCGGCGAGCTGCTGGGCGACGTGACCCGGGACATGTCCACCCTGGTGCGCAAGGAGGTGGAGCTGGCCAAGGCCGAACTCCGCGAGGAGGTCAGCCAGGCCGGCAAGGCTGGCGGCATGTTCGGCGGTGCCGGGTTGGCCGGGTTCCTGGCGGTGCTCTTCGTGTCGTACGCCCTGTGGTGGGGGTTGTCCAACACGATGGACCAGGGGTGGGCGGCGTTGATCGTCGCGGTGCTCTGGGCCGCCGTGGCCGGTGGTCTCTTCATCAACGCCCGGACCCAGCTGAAGCGGGCACGTGCGGTGCTGCCCAGGACGAAGCAGACTGCCCGGGAGTTGCCGGACGCCCTGCGGGGTCGGTGACGGAATCGGTAGGGAGCAGATCATGTCCAGTGATCCGGATCGGATCCGGCGGGAGATCGAGACCACCCGCACCGAGTTGAGCAATGACGTCGACGCGCTGACCGACAGGGTCAACCCGCGTCGGATCGCCGGTGACCGTGCCGGACAGGCCCGGGACGCGTTCGCCCGAGCGAAGGAGAAGATGATGGGCAGCTCAGGCCATCTGGGGCAGGAGGCCGGCCAGCGGATGTCGCACGCGGCCGGCTCGGTCCGCGACGAGACCCGTTCACTCGGGCAGCAGTCCCGCGAGCAGGCGCAGGGAACCCGATGGCTGCCGGCCTGGTCGCCTTCGGTGTAGGTCTGCTGGCCGCCTCGCTGATTCCGCCGAGCGGCCGCGAGCGGCAACTCGCCGGACGAGCCCGCGACATGGTGAGCGAGCACTCCGATCAGTTGCGGGGGCAGGCGAGCCAGGTGGGCCACCAGATGCAGGACAACCTGCGCGAGCCCGCACAGCAGGCGGCACAGTCGGTGCGGTCCAGCGCCCAGCAGGGCGTGTCCGCCGTACGCGACCAGGGCCGTTCGGCCGCCGGTCAGGTGCAGGGAGAGACGCATGCGGCCGTCGACGACCTCCGACAGCGCTGACCCGACAGGTGTACCGGGGCCGGCGCCGGTGATGCGGGTGCGCTCCGCGTCGGCGCCGGCACCGGGCCGGCCGGTCAACGAGGACCTGGTCTTCCAGGTCGGCCCGTTGGTCGGCGTCCTGGACGGCGCGACGGTGCCGCAGGGCTTCGACACCGGCTGCGTGCACGGGCCGGAGTGGTACGTCCGGCACCTGGCCGCCCGGATCGGCGTCGCCGAGGCGGTCCGCCCGGCGGCGCGGCTGACCAGCAACCTGGCCGCCGCCATCCTCGCGGTCCGTGCCGACCACGGTGGGCAGTGCGACCTGGACCATCCGGGCACCCCGTCCAGCACGGTCTGCCTCCTGCGCGACTGCGGTGACCAGGTGGACTACCTGGTGCTCTGCGACAGCCCCCTGGTCCTGGACGCGGGTGGTCAGGTCAGCGTGGTCACCGACAACCGGCTGGACACCGCGATGGCCGAGCTGCGGGAGACGGTGGCCGCCGTGCCGGGTGGCTCGGCGGACCCGGTCACCCGGTTCCGGCACGCCGTGAGCGTCCAGCGGGAACGGATGAACCGCACCCACGGCTACTGGGTGGCGGCTGCCGACCCGGACGCGGCCTTCCACGCGGTGACCGGGACGATGCCCCGGCGAGGTCCGGCGGCGATCCGCCGGGCGGCACTGCTCAGCGACGGCGCGTCCAGCGCGGTGGAGCAGTTCGCGCTCACCGACTGGGCCGGCCTGTTGGACCTGTTGGAGGCCCAGGGGCCGGGCGCGTTGCTCGACCGGGTCCGGGCCGCCGAGCGCGAGCATCCCGACCGGTTGCGTCGGCACAAGCCCACCGACGACGCGTCGGTGGTGTTCTGCGAGTTCGGACCGGCGGTTTCCACACCCTGACACCCGGTCGGGTGACAACAGAGCGTGATGTGGAACACCGCGCCCGCCCGACCGGCCGGTACCGCTGGCCGGACCGCCAGTGGATGGCGAATAGGGTGGACTTCGGCCGATGAGGGCGGCAGACTGCGGCACGTGGCGGGTGCGGTCCGGCTGGAGCCGGTGGACGAGCAGAACCTGGAGCCGTTGCTCTCCGTAGCGGCTGCCGAGGCGGAACCCAGTGACGTGATGCCTCCGGTCGAGGCCCCCGCCGGCTGGTCCCTCGCCCGCCGAGAGGCGTTTCGGGAGTTCCACCGGGCGAGCTTCGGCGGGCTGGACGGCCCGACCCGATCGCAGATGTACGCGATCGTCGTCGGCGGCGAGGTGCTGGGCATGGTCCGGATGACACGCTGTGACGAGCCCGGCACGGTGGAGACGGGAATGTGGCTCGGGCGCTCGGCACGCGGGCAGGGGATCGGCGCGGCTGCCCTGCGGGAGTTGCTGAACGCCGCCGCTCGGGCGGGCATGCGGGTGGTGGTCGCCGAGACGACCCCGGACAACGTCGGCGCGGTCGCCGTGCTGCGCACCTGCGGGGCCAAACTGCACGAGGACGACGGCAAGGTACGCGCCGAGATCTGCCTGGACTAAGGCCGGCGCTCTGCGGCGTACCGGCGGGCCGGTCGGCGGCGACCGCGCGGGCCACCGCCGACCGCCTGGATCAGGCCGGCACCCGGACGATGTCGAAGTCGGTGGTCGGCGTCGGCTCCACGTCGAACCGGCCGTTCACCACGTACAGCGCCGAGCCGAGCAGGTCACCGGTGGCCGGTGACCGTAGCTGCGGACCGGTGATCTCCCGCTGCACCACCCCGGCGGTGTAGCCGGCGTTCAGCCGGACCACCGCGATGACGTTGCTCAGGTTCCGGATCACGTAGAGGGTGCGACCGCGCAGCACCAGCCCGTCGGCCCGGTCCACCGAGTAGCCGCCGAGACCGAAGACGCGGCTGCCTCCGGTGCGCGGGTCGACGCGGACGAGTTGGCCGGTCAACATCTGCGCGACGAGCAGGTCACCGTCCGGAAGCGCCACGATCCCGTTGTTGAACGCGTCAGGCGTCGCGCCCGGACCGGTGAGCGACAGCACCCGGAAGGCGGTGGGGGCCGGCAGTTGGCCGCCCGGGCCCAGCGGCACCACGTACAGCACCGGCCGGGTGGAGTCGGTGAAGTAGACCGCCCGCTTGGTGACCACCATGTCGTTGACCAGGCTGTTGGGGTCGGTGGTGAACTGGTAGTGGGCCAGCCGGGCCCCGCTGCCCGGGTCGTACACGCTGGCCCCGCCGCCGGTGAAGTCGGCGGTCCAGAGCCGGCCCGGTGGATCGATCTTGAGCCCTGCCTTGGCGGCGCCCGGGGTGCCCGGGATCAGCACCGAGCCGCGCCCGGTCCGTAGGTCACCCCGCCACACCGCACCGTCCAGGACGGAACCGACGTACACCGTGGTGCCGCGACCGATCGTCAACCCTTCCGGGGTGAAACCGTCGGGCAGGGCGATCCGGGCCGGGAACGGCTTCGCTGGATGGGCGGTCGCCGGCGCACCGGCCGTGACCAGGGTCGCCGCCGCGAGCACGGGGACGAAGAAAAGAGACAGCAGCTTTCGCAAGGAACACCGCCTGACGTCCATGTGGACTTCTCCACAGAGGAGTGTGACGCCCTAAGAACACTCCGGAGCTGCCAGAAGGTTGGGCGGGGTGGTCAACCCCGCCGGGCGGCGTACGCGGCCAGCGCGGCGACCTGAGCCGGGTCCAACGAGGGGCGCACCCGTGCCCGTGCCGTCGCCACGTGCCCAGCGGTGACCGTGGCGGCGGCGAGGGACTCCCGCATCGCGGCCAGCGCCGCCTCCCGGACCAGTGCCGCGCAGTCCGCCGCGGAGAAGCCGGCCAGCTCGTCGCCGAGGGCGCCGAGGTCGACGTCCGGTGCCAGCGGCACCTGCCGGGACGCGGCTCGCAGGATCTCCGCACGGGCGGGACCGTCCGGCGGTGGCACGTAGACCAGCCGCTCCAACCGGCCCGGCCGCAGCAGCGCCGGGTCGACCAGGTCGGGGCGGTTGGTCGCACCGACCACCACCACGTTGCGCAACGTCTCCACCCCGTCCAACTCGGTGAGCAGTGCGGCGACCACCCGGTCCGTGGTGCCTCCGTCGGTGGCCTGGCCGCGTACCGGCGCCAGGGCGTCCACCTCGTCCAGGAAGATCAGGGTGGGGGCCGCCTCCCGGGCCCGGCGGAACAGCTCGCGGACCGCGCGCTCGCTCTCGCCGACCCACTTGGAGAGCAACTCCGCGCCCTTCACCGACAGCACGTTGGCTCGCCCCGATCCGGCCAGCGCGGTGACCAGGTAGGTCTTGCCACAGCCCGGTGGCCCGTAGAGCAGCACGCCGCGCGGCGGCTGCACCCCGAGCCGGGCGAAGGTGTCCGGGTAGGTCAACGGCCACAACACCGACTCGGTCAACGTCTGCTTGACGTCGTCCAGGCCACCCACGTCGTCCAACGTCACCGAAGCCAGATCCAGCGTCGACGCCGCCATCGTGGTCGGCCGGACCACCTCCCGGGCGGCCGTGAAGTCCGCCATCGACACCGTCGGCGTCTCGGCGGACTTCTGCCGCAGTGCCGCGCGTACCCCGGCCTCCCGGACCAACGCGGCCAGGTCCGCCGCGACGAACCCGGGGGTACGCGCGGCCACCTCGTCCAGGCGGACGTCGTCGGCCAACGGCACCTGCCGGGTCAGCACGGTGAGCTGTTCGCGGCGTAACGCCTGGTCGGGAAGGGGAATGCTGATCCGCAGCGACAGCAGGTCGGGTGCGCGCAGCGCGGGGTCGACCGCCTCCGGTCGACCGGTGGCGCAGACCACCGCGACACCGGCCCGGACGCACTCCGCGAGCACCTGGCGGAACACCGTCGCCACCGGGCCGGGCTCGTCCGCCGGTGCGAGCGCCTCGACGTCGCTGACCAGCAACACCGCCGGCCCGCCGGCTCGGGCCGCCGTCGCCGCACCGCGCAGCCGGTCGGCGGCGGCCTGGTTCGTCGACGCGGCCAGCTCGGGTGCCCACAGCGGATGTACGCGGGCACCGACCCGGGTGGCCACGGCCCGGACCAGCGCCGACTTCCCGGAGCCGGCCGGGCCGACGAGCAGCACCCCCAGCGAGATGGTGGTGCCCAGCCGACCCAACACCTCCCGGTGGTGGAAGCCGAGGTCGAGCAGCTCGGTCAGCTCCTCGGCCTGGGCCCGCAACCCGGGCAGCTCGTCCACGTCCGGTGCGTCGTCCGGCTGGTCCGCCCTCGGTGCCGCGTCGGCCGTCCGAGGCGGCCGCGCCCGTTCGGCGTCGACCGCGACGGGCCCGCCGTGGGTGGCCGGCCCGTGCTCCCAGCCGACCACCGTGTCCATGGTGACCAGCGCGCCGGCGGCCGGCTCGACCGTGCGCACGGTGAGCAGGGTGCTGGTCCAGGCGAAACCGACAGTGTTGGCGAGGCTGCCCCGAGCCGCCTCGATGAGGCTGCGCACCGAGGCGTCCGGCAGCACGTCCTGCGGCAGCAGCGACACGTCGTCGCCGGCGGTGAGCACCTTGCCCAGCAGTGCCAGCCGCAGCATCTCCGGGCTCACCGCCGCGACCACCCCGACCGGCCCGGCCAGGACGACCCGCCCCGCCGGCACCAGCGGCACCGGGCTGACCCGCACCTGAGCGCCGTCGCGCACGCCCAGGTTGCCCAGCGTGAGGTCGTCGGCGTACAGCAGGGCGCTGCTCGCGCCCGGCGCGGCGGTCGCCACGATCCCCGCCGTCTCCCGGCGGCCGGCAAGCCGGACCGGGTCGCCGGGCCGCAGCCCCAGCGCGGTCAGCGCCTCCGGATGCAGCCGCACGATGCCCCGTCGGGCGTCCAGCGCGGCCGGCCGGAGGCTCGCCGTCAGGGTCAGGTCGGGTTGCGCCACCGCCCGACCGTAGCCGCCGCCGGCCAGCCCCGCCGGTCAGCGCCGCGGATCCAACTCGTCCAACAACGACGGGTCCCGCCGGATCAGCTCGGCCAACCGGGCCGCCGGGTCCGGGGTCAACCCGTCCGGGCCGGGCGCCCACCCGGGCACCGTCCGGCCGGACAGGGGCCACGCCGGCGGGGGTTCCACCGGCGCCGTCGGCGGCACCGGCCCGACCGTGACGTCCGGGCCGTCCCAGGAGACCCGCAGGGGGTACGTCCGACCCTCGTGCTGCACCTGCACGGTCACGACCAGCCCGGGATAGGTGCCGACGACCTGACGGACCGCCTCGGCCACCTCCTCGACCGGCCCCCACCCGGCCACGTCGCCCGGGGAGTCCGCCCCCGCGTGCCGGGCGTCGTGCCGTGCCGGCCCGGCGTTCGGGGCGTCGCCACGGCCCGGCCCGGCGCTCGGGGCATCGCCGCCGCCGGGACCGGGAAGGCCCGAGGGTGGCGCGGTGTCGTCACGGTCGTTGGCCCGCCGGCGCAGCGCCTCCTCGCGCCGGGCCAATCGGGCCAGCGTCTCGTCCAGGTCGCCCCTCACCAGATCACCTCTTCCCGTCACGGCCCGAGCCGGTCGGCTCAGGCCTGTCTCTCCCGGGTGGCACGTTCCAGCGCACGGTCCAGGACGACCAACAGGGCGTCCCGCACCGACAGTCGGTCCCGGGCGTCGAACTGCACCAGGGGCACATGGTCGCCGATGGCCAGCGCCCAGCGGATCTCGCCGAGTTCCAGGGCCAACCGCCCGTCGAAGGCATTGACCCCGACCACGAACGGCAGCCCGGCCCGCTCGAAGAAGTCGATCGCCGGGAAGCAGTCGTCCAGCCGGGCGCTGTCCACCACCACAAGCGCGCCGAGCGCCCCCCGGGCCAGGTCGTCCCACATGAAGCCGAACCGGGCCTGCCCCGGCGTGCCGAACAGGTAGAGCTTCAGGCTGCGGTCGATGGTCACGCAGCCGAAGTCCATCGCCACAGTCGTGGTGGTCTTGGTGGAGCGGACACCCGGATCGTCCACGCCGATCCCGGCGCTCGTCATCTCGGCCTCGGTGGTCAGGGGAGCGATCTCGGAGATCGCACCCACGGTGGTGGTCTTGCCCACCCCGAACCCACCGGCCACCAGGATCTTGACCGGGATCGGCGGCGCCGCCGGCTTGCCGACCGGCGGCGCCGACGCTCCCGCGCCGGACGGCGGCTGGTACGGCGGCGGCGGTGGACCGGCACGCCCGATGACCGGCCCGGTGCCCGGCACCGCGTAACGGCCGGCGGCGCTGTTTCCGGCAACCCCGCCGAGCGGGGCGACCGGCCATTCAGGAGATCGCACGGAGTCCATCAATCACTCGCAGGATGAGGTCGGGGTCGACGGCGTCGTTGGTGTCGGTGACGTGCACGTCCAGGTGTCCGGCCGCCCGCAGGTCGCCGACCAGGACCCGCGTCACGCCGAGGTGCAACCGGGCGCGGGCCGAGATCTCGGCGACCGAGATCGGTTCCGCGCAGAGCGCGATGATCGCCTGGAACTCCGGTGCCAGCAGGGCACCGGCTGGCCCGGTCGACCAGCCGCTGTCCGTACGGGCGGTCACCTGCGTCTCCAAGCCGATCGCCGGGTCGGCACCCGCGACCCGGCCGGAGGTGAGCACGAACGGGCGGGGGCCGGCCGGGCGACCGCCACCCGACTCCGGCTCCGGCTGCGCCGGTGTCTCCACCACGTCGGCCTCGGTCGGGCTGGCCGTGTGCAGGTACGGACGGATCCGGACCGTCGGTTCCGGGTCCGGGTCCTCGCCGGCGAGGTCGGGGGTCACTGCTGAGCGGCGTTCTTCAACTCGACGATCAGCCGCGGGGTCAGGGCACCACCGGCCCGACCGGCGAAGAGCGTCATCTCGTACGCGACGGTGCCCAGGTTGGCCGACCGGTCGGCGACCACCCCGAGCACGGAACCACTGCTGATCGCGCTGATCAGCAGGTAGCCGTCGGCCATGTCGACGATCACCCGGTTGAGGCCGCCGAGCGCGTACCAACTGGCCGCCCCACCGGCGAGACTCGTCATCCCGGAGACCACCGCGGCCAACCGTTCCGCGTTGGACCGGTCCTTGATCGCCGACATGGCCATCAACAGGCCGTCCGAGGAGACCGCGATCGCCTCCAGGACACCAGCGGTGCCGGAGGTGAAGGAGTCCAGCAACCAGTTGAACGTACGGGCCTCCGGGCTGAGGTCCCCGTTGGCACCGGACTGGCTCTGGTCGATGTTTTCGTGCAGGAAGGGGCTGGTCACCGTGATGATCCTTCTTCGTTCCGGCGGTCTGGGCTGACTTCGCGGAGAGCGCGGGCGACGCCCTCCTCGAAGTCGGTGATGAGTTTGCGGACCTCGGCCGGGTCACCGAGGTGCGTACTGAGCGGTTGACAGGCCGGGACGACAGTGAGGTTCGCCCCCGGCACCCGTCGGCTCAGTCGGGGTCGATCCGACTTGGTGTCGGACGGGCCGACGCCACCGGCCGCCGTCGGGCCGACGCCTCCGGGTGTGCTCGGCAGGTCGACGGTGTGCATTTCGGCCCGGCGTACACCGGCCTGGAACGCCTCGACAAGCGCGCGGGCGGCGGCGGGGTCCGCGCCGGTGGCGTCCACCGGCCGGGTCGGTGCGGCGGCGGCGTGCAGGCTGGCCCCGGGCACCCGCTGCCGGATCCGCGGCGTGCTCGGCGAGCCCGACCGCGCCGGCTCCGGGGGCGCGGGGTCGGGCTGCGGTGGCTGGCCGGAGCCGAACGCGTTCCAGGACGGGCTGGCGTCCAGGCTGCGAGTGGCCCGGCTGAGCAGGTCCGAGTCGAAGCGGGCTGGCTCGGCGACGGCCGCCGTGCTGGACCGCGCGCCGCGATCGGACGCTGCCGCCGTACGCCTGTCCCGTTCCGGCACCGCGGCCCGGGCGACGGTGCTCCCGGCCCGGTCGGCGCGGCGCAGCACCAGTGCCGCCGACGGGATCTCCAGGTATGCCGTCACCCCACCGCCGGCGGTGGCGGCCAGGCCCACCTGCCAGCCGTGGCGGCGGGCCAACCGGCCCACCACGAAGAGACCGAGCACCTCGGTCGGCGCCAGGTCGAGCCGTTCCCGGCGGGTGAACCGGGCGTTCTCCTCGGCCAGCCGTTGCTCACCCATGCCGATGCCGTGGTCCACGACGGTGATCCGCGCGCCGATGCCGGACGTTTCGGCGGTGACCAGCACCCGGGTGTGCGGCGGGGAGAAGGCTGTGGCGTTCTCCATCAGCTCGGCCAGCGCCAGGATGAGGTCACCGACCACGGCCGGCGCGGCCGAGATGCCCG
The DNA here is from genome assembly GCF_040648675.1 of Micromonospora sp. NPDC049101. Lineage (NCBI taxonomy): Bacteria > Bacillati > Actinomycetota > Actinomycetes > Micromonosporales > Micromonosporaceae > Micromonospora > Micromonospora sp. NPDC049101. Next base: position 137,655 of record NZ_JBEZED010000007.1, read on the forward strand.
CCGGCACCCGCACCTCCACGCGGGTGTAGTCCTCGATCTCGCCGAGCGCCAACCGGACCACGTCGGCCAGCGGCACCGGTGCGGTGTGGGCGTCGGCACCGGCCGAGCCGGAGAGCACCACGAGGCTGCCGGCGTTGCGCCGCAACCGGCTGGAGATGTGGTCGAGCCGGTACAGGTGCTCCAGCCGACCCGGGTCGGCCTCCTGCTGCTCCAGCCGGTCGATGAGTGCGATCTGCCGGCCCACCAGGTTCTGGGTGCGCCGCCCGACGTGGCCGAACATCTGCGCCACGTTGCGTCGGCCGGCGACCTGCCGCTCGACCAGCCGCGCGGCGGTGCTCTGCACCCGGTCGAAGGCCCGCGCCAGGTCGCCGATCTCGTCGTTGGCCCGGATGTCCACCGGCTCCAGCCGGATGGGCTGTGGGCTCTCCCCCTCGTCGTCGGTGACCCGGACCAGCTCGGCCTCGGCGACCCGGGCGACCCGGTCGGCCGAGTGGGTGAGGCGGGTCAGCGGTCGGGCCACCGTCCGCGCGACCGCCGCGCTGAGCAGCACCACCAACGCCAGGATCAGTGCCGCCGCGGCACCGACCAGGTACGCGGCCGTCAGCGCGCGCCGCTGGTCGGCGGTCACCTCGGTGAGGACGTCGGCGACCAGCTTCTTCTCCACGAACTGACCGAGCCGGATCATCGTGCGGACGGCCGGGAAGAGCGCCTCCAGCGGCACGTCGCGGACCGCTGCGGCCGGGTCCCGGGCGCTGGTGACCAGGAAGTCCGAGCTGGTACGCGCGGCCACTGCCGCGTCGTTGAGCTGGGCCACCTTGAGCTGCTCGGGCGTGATCAGGCTACGGAAGCGCGAGTTGTCGACCATGAGCGCGGCGATGCACGCCACGTACCCGGTGATGGTGTCCGAGCTGCCGATCGCCTTGACCAGCAGGCTCAGGGTGGCGCAGGCGCCCAGGCCCTCGTCGACGCGCAGCAGCCCGTCGAGGGCGAGCACCTGACGACCCGGCAACGTCTCGGTGTTCACACCGAAGGCCAGCCGCAGCGACTCGATCAGCCCCACGTTCACCGGGCCGAAGGCCTCCATCACCTGGCCCGGGTTGGCGACCCGGGCCAGCACGGACGTGCGCAGGTCGATGAGGCTGGACACCCCGTCCAGGGCGTTGTCGACCTGGTCGGTCAGCGCGTCGCTCCCGCCGGCCCGCAGGTCGGCCACCCGGTCGTCCACGTCGGCGGACTTGCGGACCACCTCGCTGCGCTCGACCCGGCCGAGCAGGAAACCGACCGAGAGGATGCGTTCCTGCTGGAGGTCCTGGACCAGGCTGCCGACCCGGCTGGCGAGCCGTACCCGCTCGGCGGTGTCGCTGGCCCGCTGTGCCGCGGCCACCCGGTCGAGCACCACGGGCACGGCCAGGCCGACCATGCTGAGCAGCGGGATCACCACGAGCAGCGCGAGCTTGCCGCGGATCCGGAGCCTACCGAGCAGCATCGAAGGCCCCCCACTGTGCGGGCTCCGGGTCACGGGCCGTACCGGCGGGTTGCAGCCCGCGCAGGTCGCCCGGCACTGGTTGCCAGGCATCCGCCGGTGGCGGGGTGTCGGCGGTCTCCGCGTGGGTCGCGGCCATGGTGGCCCGGCGTCGGGCCCGACCGCGGGCGGCGAACAGCAGCGCGGCGAGCCAGCCCAGCAACAGCACGGCGAGCGCTGTCGCCGCGGCGGTCTGCCAGCGGTCCCGGTCGAGTTCATCGATGCGCTCGACGAGCAGGGCGTCCAGCTCGGCGAGGATGACCGGCTGAAGTTGGCGGGCCGCGCGGTGCGTGTTGAGCCCGGCGGCGCTCAGCTGGCCGGGGTCCACCACGCTCGTGCCCCGGGCCGGGGCCGAGTACGCGGCCAGCGCCTCCACCGAGCGTTGGTAGGTGTCCAGCGGGGTCAGCACGTTGGCGCCGAGATCGGTGCTCTCCGAGCCGTCCACGGCGGAACGCAGGTTGTCGACGGCGTTACCGGCGGGTGCCAGGGCGGCCACCCGCAGACCGGTCAGCTCCAGCAGGCCGCGTGGTTGTTCGGCGGCTGGCCGGCGGGCGACAAGCGTGCCCAGATCGGCGAGCCGGCCGGCGGCCACCACCGCCTCGGGCAGCTCCTGGCCGGCGCTGTCCTGCAGGAAGTAGGAGTCGGCGACGGGATCGCGGACCAGCCCGGAGCTCTCCCGGACCTTGCGGTGCAGCGCCAGCAGCAGGTCCGACACCTCCCCGTACGCGGTGTAGGCGGACTCTGGGTCGGCGGGGCTGCGCCCGCGCAGTGCCTCCAGCTTGGCTCGCACCCCGGCCCAGCGTTCCTGGCTGAGCAGCTCGGTGCCGATGCGGGCGTCCACCGCTGCGGCCTCCTCGACCGCCCGGTTCAGCGCGTCGCCGGACACCTGTCGGTTGTTGACCGCGGCGGACTGGGCCTCGACCAGGGCGTCGGTGACCGAGCCCAGAGCGGTGAGGTACCGCACGCCGAGCCGTTCCCGAACGGCCAGGTCCCGGTCGGCGGTGGTCTGCCGCCAGGCGGACGTGCCGAGCAGACCCACCGGGGCCAGGAGTGCCCCGATGAGGAGCAGCGGCAGCAGTCGGCCCAGGGTGGACGGACGTCGTCGGGCCCGCGGCGCGGGGACTGTCATGTGTGTCTCCTCCGGCATGGGGGCGCGGATCGGCGCGGTGTCGGGTGGCCCGACAAGTCCCGTGCACCGGACCGGAAAACTAACCGACCCCTCGCTGCTCTGACCTCGGTCGACGAGTCAGGTTCGCGTCAGTTCGAGCAACGTCACCATTTGCGCGCGTTCCCGACACGCTCTGTTTCGTCAGTGGGTGTGACATGTGGGGATTGAGGGGGAATCTGTGAAAGATCGGAATTCACGGGATCCGAACTCAACTCACTGGGCCGCGTCGGACAAGGCGCGCTCGCAGCCGGCCGGGCACCGATCGGGGCAACCGGACGGACGTACGGCGGATCTCAGCCAACGCTCAGGCTGTGAGCCGTACCGTGTGCCGCATGACATCGCCGTCGCCGGCCGCGTGGTTCCGGCGTGCCCTGCCCACCCGCCGTCGCGCGATCGCCGCAACGGCGGTCGTCGTGCTGCTGGCCGCCGCCGTGACCTGGGCGGTGTGGCCGCAGGGGCCGGGCGTCCGCACCGAGAGCGCGATGCTCACCGTCCGCTCCGGACCGTCCGACGACCAGCCGGTGGACCTGGACACGACCTTCTACCTGCCCGACGACGCGTCGTCCGGTCGGCAGGTCCCGGCGGTGCTGTTGGCACACGGGTTCGGCGGCACCAAGGAGTCGGTGCGCTCCGACGCGGAGGAGTTCGCCGGGCGCGGCTACGCGGTGCTCACCTGGACCGCGCGGGGCTTCGGCCGCAGCGGCGGCGAGATCCACCTGGACAGCCCGGACTACGAGGTACGCGACGCGCAACGGCTGCTGGACTGGCTGGCCGCGCGACCGGAGGTCCGCACCGACGCCGCCGGTGACCCGAAGGTCGGCGTGGTCGGCGGCTCGTACGGCGGTGGTCTCGCGCTGCTGCTGGCCGCCCAGGACCGTCGGGTCGACGCGATCGTTCCCATGATCACCTGGAACGACCTGTCCCGTGCCTTCCTGCCGGAGAGCACCGGTGGGGCGCCGACCGAGGGCGTGTTCAAGAAGGGCTGGGCCGGTCTCTTCTTCGGCGGTGGCGGCAACGTGGGCTCCGGCCCGGCCGGCCTGTCCGGCCAGACCGCCGCCCAACCGCAGGGCGCGCCCGCGTCGGCCGGCCCACCCAGCCCGGCACCGGGTGCCGGCCCGGGCAGCGGCCCCGGTGGTGCCCCGGCCGGTGCGGCCGACCCGTCCTGCGGGCGCTTCGCCGCCGACGTGTGCGCCGCCTACCTGCGGATCGCCACCACCGGGCGGGCCGACCAGGCGGCCGTGGACCTGCTGCGCCGCTCCAGCCCGGCCGGGGTGCTGGACCGGATCAAGGCGCCCACCCTGCTGGTGCAGGGCGAGGCGGACACGCTCTTTCCTCTCGGCGAGGCGGACGCGAACGCGAAGGGCATCGCCGCCATCGGCACCCCGGTCCGGGTCGCCTGGTTCACCGGCGGGCACGACGGTGGCAGTGGACCCCGCTCGGACGAGGACCGGGTGAAGTTCCTGACCGTCCAGTGGCTCGACCACTACGTCAAGGGCGAGGGCAAAGTGCCCGGCGACGACTTCACCTGGTCGCGGATCGCCGGCTTCGACGCGCTCGACCGGGGACTGGTCGCCACCGGCTTCCGCCGCGCCGACTATCCGGGCCTGACCGGCAACGCCCGCCGGGAGGTCACGGTCGCCGGTCCCGCCCAGCCGATCGCGAACCCACCGAACGGCAACCCGGCCGCGATCTCCTCGATCCCGTTCGCCGGCGGGCTCACCTCGCTGCTGGACGGCGTGGCCGGCGACGTGCCCGGCCAACACGCCCGGTTCGAGTCGACGCCGCTGGCCGAGGCGGTGGACGTGGCAGGTGCGCCCACCATCACCCTGCGGGCCGCCTCGCCGACCGGTTCGGCGGTGCTCTTCGTCAAGCTCTACGACGTCGACAAGGACGGCACGGCGACCCTGCCGAACGGGCTGGTCGCCCCGATCCGGCTCACCGGCCTGCCGCAACAGGTGCAGGACGCCCGCCCGGTCACCGTGACGCTGCCCGGGATCGTCCGCCGGGTAGAGGCCGGGCACCGGCTGCGCCTGGTGGTGGCCACCTCCGACCAGGCGTACACCACGCCCGCCGAACCGACCGTCTACACGGTGGCCGCGGACGGCGCGGTCAGCCTGCCCACGGTCAGCGGCGAGCCGATCCCCACCGCGGCGACGATCTGGCGCTGGGTGCTCGCCGGCCTGCTCGCCGCCATCGTGATCGGGCTCGTCGTGGTCGTCGCCGTGCTCCGCCGCCGGCATCGCCGCCAGGACCGGTCGGTGCATCCGGAGTACGCGGACACGCCGCTGGCCGTGCGCGCACTGCGCAAGGAGTACGCGGACGGCTTCGTGGCGGTGTCGAACGTGGACTTCGAGGTGCACCCCGGTCAGGTCGTGGGTCTGCTCGGGCCCAACGGCGCCGGTAAAACCACCACCCTGCGGGTGCTGATGGGGCTGACCCAGCCGACCGCCGGGGAGATCTACGTCTTCGGTCGTCGGCTGGTGCCCGGCTCACCGGTGCTGTCCCGGATCGGCGCGCTTGTCGAGGGGCCCGGCTTCCTGCCGCACCTGTCGGGTCTGGACAACCTGAAGGCGTACTGGCGGGCCACCGGCCGGCCGTGGGAGGACGCCCAGTTCGACGCGGCCCTGGAGATCGCCGGGTTGGGTGACTCCGTGCAGCGGAGGATCAAGAACTACAGCCACGGTATGCGCCAGCGCCTCGCCATCGCCCAGGCCATGCTGGGCCTGCCCGAGCTGCTGGTGTTGGACGAGCCGACCGACGGGCTCGACCCGCCGCAGATCGCCGAGATGCGCCGGGTGCTCCAGCGCTACGCCACCGACGGTCGGGCGGTGCTGGTCTCCAGCCACCTGCTGGCCGAGGTGGAACAGACCTGCACGCACGCCGTGGTGGTGAACAAGGGCCGGATCGTGGCGTCCGGGCCGGTGGAGGAGATCGTGGGCGAGTCGCCGAGTGTGCTCTTCGACGTCAGCGACCCGGCGGCGGCGCGGGTGGTGCTGGACCGCCTGCACGGCGTACGGGTGCTGCCGGAGAGCGATGGTCAGCTGGTGGTCGACACCAACGGCACGGCCCGCAGCGAGGTGGTGGCCGAGCTGGTGCGCGCCGGCATCGGGGTGGACCGGGTGGTGCCCCGGCGCCGCCTGGAGGACGCGTTCCTCGCCCTGGTGGGCGACAACTCTCGGGGAAGCGGTGACCGGTGATGGTTGTTTCCGACGCGGGTGCGGCCCGTGGCTACCGGCCGTCGGCCACCATGCCGTTCGCGGCGGAGTTCCGTCGGCAGGCGTCCCGGCGGCGCACCCAGTTGGCGCTCGGGTTCATGGTGCTGCTGCCGCTGATCATCCTGATCGCGTTCCAGTTCAACTCCGGTGGCGACGACGACAACGGCAACAACGAGTTCGCGAGTCTGGTCGACCTGGCCACCTCCGGCGGGCTCAACTTCACCCTCTTCTCGATCTTCGTGTCGGCGTCGTTCCTGCTGGTGGTCGTCGTCGCGCTGTTCTGTGGCGACACGGTGGCCAGCGAGGCGAGCTGGGGCAGCCTGCGCTACCTGCTGGCGATCCCGGTGCCCCGGGCACGGCTGTTGACGGTGAAGCTGGTGGTCGCACTCGCGTACTCCGGACTGGCTCTGGTCCTGTTGGCGGGCACCGCGCTGCTGGCCGGCACCCTGCGCTACGGCTGGTCGCCGCTGCGCAGCACGGTCGCCGCCGAGCTGGAACCCACCGAGGGGCTGCTCCGGCTGCTGGCCGTGCTCGGCTACCTGGCTGTCGTACTGCTGGTGGTGGCCGGGCTGGCATTTCTGCTGTCGGTGACCACGGACGCCGCGCTCGGCGCGGTCGGCGGTGCGGTGCTGCTCTGGATCCTGTCCAGCATCCTGGACCAGATCACCGCCCTGGGCGCGCTGCGCGACTTCCTGCCCACCCACTTCAGCACCGCCTGGTTGGGGCTGCTCTCGACCCCGGTGCAGACCGACGACGTGGTGCGCGGCTGCATCTCGGCGATCGGTTACGCGACGCTGTTCTGGGGGCTGGCGTTCTGGCGCTTCACCCGCAAGGACATCACGTCGTAGCGGCGGGGTTCACAGCCGGCTGTCGGGTGGGCTCACCGAGGACGGCACCGCGCTCGGCGCCGGCGGCGGGGCCGGACGGGTCGGCACCGGCGCGGACGGGTCGGCCTTCTTCCAGGCGCTGACGCCGATCCGGCCGGTGTTGCCCAGGTCGATCGGCCCGTCCGGGTCGACCTCTTCGCCCGGCTGCCCGGCCGCGGGTGCCACCGTCAGGTACTCGCCGTTGGTGGCCACCACCGTCGGATCGGTGACCAGGTTGCGCCAGAGCACCACGGCCGTGGCCCGCTCGCCGTGCGCGAGGGTGACCGTCCGGGGCGGCTGGTCGAAGCCCGACGTGATCTCCTTGCCGCCGTTGACCACCCGCAACATGATCGGCTCGCGCTGGTCGTCGAACACGTGCAGCACCGGGTACCCGGTGAGCTGGTACGGCTGGTCACCGCAGTTGACCAGCTCCAGCCCGAGGGCGCGCAGCCCCATCGCGGCGTCCCCGCCGGTCGACCGGATCCGGACACCGGAGGCCGGGCAGTCGGGCGGCGGATCGGTGCTCGCCGCCGGGCTCGGCGCGGTCCGCGGCCGGCTCGGCGGGTCCCCGCCCTGGCCGTGGTGGTCGTCGAAAGCACAGCCGCCGAGTGCGAGAGCCATCGCGACCGTCGCGCTGATGCGCCGCCGTGCTGACGTGTCGCGGGAGACCATCGCCTGATCCTCGCCCACCTATGCGCGCCGCCATCGCCCGCCCCCGCCCCCCCGCCCCCCGGCGGCCCGGCCCCCGCCCCCCGGCCCGTCGATCATGAGGTTATTGCCGTCCTTCTCGGCGTGTCGTGACAATAACCTCATGATCGACGCTGGGCATCCATGATCGACGCTGGGCATCCGCGATCGACGCTGGGCATCCGCGATCGAGTCGAACTGGCCCCAAGGTCGCCCGTCGGGCAGGTCGTACCCACAGTATGGGAGCGTGCCCACGCTGGTTGGCGTGCCTTCGAATTCGTGCTATCTGCAGCTCAGGGGCCCTGGCGGCCGGCCTGCGGCGCTACCGACGCTCGACGTGGGACCGTGGACACCGGTACATTCCGACCGGGGAATTTCCCACCAGCAAGGAATTTATGAGCTTCGATAGTTTCATGCCTCACATTGAAGAGATCAGATTCCTTCGATGGAGGTTCCCATGGACGTTTCTCGGCTCGGCGGACCGACCCTGTCCCTGTTCCGCATCGTGATCGGCCTGCTGTTCACGTTGCACGGCCTGACCTCGGTCTTCGGGTTGTTCGGCGGCAACCCGGTGACCGGTGCGGCGATACCCCTCGGCACCTGGCCGGGCTGGTGGGCCGCGCTGATCCAACTGGCCTGCGGCGCACTGGTGCTGGCCGGGCTCCTCACCCGACCCGCCGCTCTGCTCGCCTCCGGCTCGATGGCATACGCCTACTTCGTGGTGCACCAGCCGGACGATCTGCTGCCACTGCACAACGGCGGTGAACTGTCGGCGCTCTTCTGCTGGTCGTTCCTGCTGGTGGCGGCCCTCGGTCCGGGTTCCTGGGCGCTCGACACGCTGCTCGCCCGTCGCCGCGACATTCGGCCCGCGCCGGCGGCACCGATGACCGAGCCCAGCTCGATGGTCATCTGACCGCACTTGCTACCGCGCGTCGCCGGGCCTCGACGAGGCAGGTCCGGCGACGCGCCCGGTCCGGGGTTAAAGCGACGACAGGAGGGGCGGGAGTGTCAGGCCGAAGAGCGCGTGCTGAGCACCGCGTCCAGGAGGCCGGGGTAGAGGCGGTCCACCTCGTCGCGGCGTAGCCGGACCAGGCGGCTGGTGCCGGCGGCTCGGGTGCGGGTCAGGCCAGCCTCGCGCAGCACCTTGAGGTGGTGGCTGCGGGTCGCCTTGGAGACGCCGAAGTCGAAGCTGCCACAGGCGGCCTCGCCATTCTCGACGAGCGCCCGAACGATCTGTAGCCGCACGTCGTCGGCGAGTGCGGCCAGCACAGCGGTGACCGGAATGTCGGTCAGGTCGGGTTCGTGCGGCTCCATGTGACCAGTGTAACCCTTGTTCGACAAGAATCGAACAACGCCCTATGGTCGGTGTCATTGGTTCGACGATACTCGAACATTGGAGCTGACGATGCGATCCCGCGCCGCCGCCTATCCGCTGCTCGCCGTGCTCGGTTGGGGCGTGATGTTTCCGGTCCTGGCCAGTGCGCTGACCCGGGTCGACCCGCTCAACCTGACCACCGCCCGCTACCTGCTCGCCGCCGCCATCCTGGTCGCCGTCCTACTGCTCCGCGAAGGCACCGGTGCGCTGCGGCACCGCACAGGCGAGATCGTGGTGCTCGGCGTGGTCGGCTTCGCCGGCTTCAACGTGCTCACCAACCTGGCGCTCGAACACGCCGCCCCGCAGCAGATCGCTCTCTTTGTGGCCACCACCCCGCTGATCACCCAACTGGTCCGTTGGGCCCGTGACGGCGTACGGCCGAAGCCGCTCTTGCTGGTCCTCTCCCTGGTGGCGCTCCTCGGAGTCGGCCTGGTGATCACCCGCGGGAGCCTGGCCGGGCTCGGCCAGTTCGGTCTCGGTGGGCTGATGATGGTCGGCGCGGTGCTCGGCTGGGGCATCTACACGCACGGCGCCAGCCGGTTCGGTGCCTGGTCACCGCTGCGCTTCACCACCCTGACCGCGCTCGCCGGCACGGCGGCCATGCTGGCCGCGAGCATCGCCGCCGACGCCGTCGGCTGGCAGCACGCGCCGTCCGCCGCCGACCTCGCGGCGGTCACCCCACAGTTGGCGTACGCCGTGGTCATCGGCGCGGTGATCGCCGTCCTGGCCTGGAACACCGGTGTGCAGCGGCTCGGTGCCGCCAACGCCGCGCTGTTCATGAACCTGGTCCCGGTCGTGACGTTCGCGGTGCAGATCGCCCGCGGCTACCGCCCGGAGCCCATCGAGCTGGTCGGTGCCGCCATCACGATCGGTGCGCTGGTCGCCGCGAACCTCGCCACCAGGCCACGGACCCGGCCTTCGGCTCCGCCGCAGTCGACCGCGACCACGGACCGGATCGCGGTGATCGACCCGGTGGCGGTGAGCGCCCACTGACCCCACCTGCCGGTAACTGGCTGAGTCGGTCGGCTCACAGCGTGGGATCCGCGGTGGAAGCGGCGGGCAGAGTTGCCTAGACTCGGCAGCACAACTGCATACCTCATCCAGAGGGGCTGAGGGATACGGCCCGACGACGCCCCGGCAACCACCCCGCGCGCTCACCGCTGAGCGACCCGCGGGGCAGGTGCCAATTCCGTCCCCGCCGCACGGTGCGATGTGGGGAAAGATGAGAGGACTTCTCGACATGACGTCGACGCTCGCCGCCTCCGGCATCGACACCTCCGCCAGCCCCGCCCGCGCCCTGGTCTGTCGTGCCTGTTCGGCCCGCTATCCGCTCGCCGCCCAGCACGCCTGCTATGAGTGTTTCGGCCCACTGGAGGTCGACTACGACACTGCCGCGCTGGCCACCGTCACCCGCCAGCAGATCGAGGCCGGTCCGAAGAACATCTGGCGGTACGCCGCGCTGCTCCCGGCCGGTCAGGACCCGGCCGGTCGGGTCACCCTCGACCCGGGGCTGACCCCGCTGGTCGCGGCCCCGCACCTCGCCGCCGAGCTGGGCATCTCCGCGCCGCTGTGGGTCAAGGACGACAGCGCCAACCCGACCCACTCGTTCAAGGACCGGGTCGTCTCGGTGGCGCTCACCGCCGCGAAGGCGCTCGGCTTCACCCGGTTCGCCTGCGCGTCGACCGGCAACCTGGCCAACTCGGTGGCCGCGCACGCCGCCCGCGCCGGGGTGCCCTCGGTGGTCTTCATCCCCAGCGACCTGGAACAGGGCAAGGTCATCACCACCGCTGTCTACGGCGGCGAGCTGGTCGCCATCGACGGCTCGTACGACGACGTCAACCGGCTCTGCGGCGAGCTGGTGGAGACCGACGAATTCGAGGACACCGCGTTCGTCAACGTGAACGTCCGGCCGTACTACGCGGAGGGCTCCAAGACCCTCGGCTACGAGGTGGCCGAGCAGCTCGGCTGGCGTATCCCGGCGCAGGTGGTCATCCCGATGGCCAGCGGCGAGCTGCTCACCAAGATTGACAAGGCGTTCTCCGAGCTGGTCGAGATCGGCCTGGTCGAGGCGCCGGCCGGCGGTTGGAAGGTGTTCGGCGCCCAGTCCGCCGGCTGCAACCCGATCGCCACCGCGCTGCACGCCGACACCGACACGATCATCCCGGTCAAGCCCACCGGCATCGCCAAGTCGCTCAACATCGGCGACCCGGCCGCCGGCCTCTACGCCCTGGAGGCGGTCCGCCGCACCGGCGGCTGGATGGAGTACGCCGACGACGACGAGATCCGCGCCGGCATCCGCGATCTGGCCCGCACCACAGGGGTCTTCGCCGAAACCGCTGGCGGGGTGACCGTGGCGGTGCTTCGCAAGCTTGTCGAGTCCGGTCGGCTCGACCCGACCGTGGAGACCGTCGTGTTCAACACCGGCGAAGGTCTGAAGACCATCGACGCCGTCGCCGGCCAGGTCGGGCCGACCCACCACATCAAGCCCTCGCTGCGCGCCGCCCGCGACGCCGGCCTCCTCGGCTGATCCGCTTCGCCGCCTCGCCGTTCGGCCGCCTCGCCGCTCGGCCGTGGCTCGCCGGCCGCTGTCGGTCAGGTTGATCCACTCGGGTTCCTGAAAGGTGCGGTATCCGGCGGGCCCGGACACCCCGTTTTTCGGGAACCCGAGTGGATCAAGTGCCGTGCCGTGCCGTGCCGGGGCACGGCAGGTCGTGCTGGCTTGGCGGGGAGTGGGGGATCGCCCGAACGGGGGACCGGGTTGATCATTCGTGTAACTGGGCTTTCGCTGTGAGTATGGAAAACCCGCCCCTGCGGACTTGACGGCAGGAACCGGACGGCGCAAGATGCTCCGTGCGGGAGGGCATTTCGCCGAAGACTTTTGAAGTTCTTGCGACCCAACGCCGGAGGCGTTGTGCGAGTGTCCCTCCCGACCACGTCCGATCGGGCCAGCGAATAATTCGCTGGCCCGATCGCTTTCCGGAGGCGCACGCTCACCGCATGAGCATCACGATCGCGTCGTTCGACGGAGCCGACCGAGCAGCCGTCGACGAGGCGTACCGGATCGGCGCGGCGGCCAAAGACGCCGATCTGCCGGATCTGCCGCCCTTCTGCCGGCGACGCTTCGACGCGTACTTCCACACGCCGAGGCCCGGCACCAGGTCGCTCTGGGCGCTGGCCCGGCTCGACGGGGTGGCGGCCGGTTTTCTCCAGCTGGACCTGCCGTACCTCGACAACCCCGACAACGCCGGCGCCGAGCTGACGGTGCATCCCGAGCTGCGGCGGCGGGGCGTCGGCCGGGCGCTGCACGAGTACGGCGTGCGCCTGCTGCGGGAGCACGGCCGCAAGCGGGTGGTCGCGATGGCCGTCTCCGCGCTGCCCGACGGGCCAGCCCGCAGCGGGGCGGGCGACGCGTTCGCCGCCGCCACCGGTGCCGAGCCCGCCCTCGCCGAGGTGCGGCGCCGGCTCGAGGTCGAGGAGATCGACCGGGTCGCGCTGCGTGCGGCGCTGGCCGAGGCTCGACCGCGGGCCGAGGGCTACCGGTCGGTCTGCTGGCAGGGGGCAACCCCGCAGGAGTACGTCGCGGACATCGCCTACCTGGACGGCCGGCTGCTCACGGACGCGCCCATGGGTGACGTGCAGTGGGAACCGGAGCGGGTGGACGCCGAGCGCATCCGTGGCAACGAACGGGCGCTGGACGCCCAGGGCCGGCGGTGCTACCACCTCGGGATGCGGCACGAGGCGACCGGTCGGCTGGTCGCCTGGACCATGCTGGACGTGGGCGCCTCCGCCGACTGGCACGCGTTCCAGCAGATCACCATCGTCGACCCGGATCACCGTGGGCACCGGCTCGGCCTCATCGCCAAGGCCGAGAACCTGCACCACCTGCTCACCCACGAGCCTGCCGTCCGCGTGATCGACACCTGGAACGCGGCCAGCAACAGCTACATGGTGGCGATCAACGAGCAGCTCGGCTTCCGTCCGGTGGACGCCTGGACCGACTGGCAGCTCACGCTCTGACCGGCATTCGCGCTACTGCTCGCGGGCCGTACTCAGGCATGCGCCGCTGCCGGGCATTCGCGCTACTGCTCGCGGGCCGTACTCAGGCATGCGCCGCTGCCGGGCATTCGCGCTACTGCTCGCGGGCCGTACTCAGGCATGATGGCGGGCATGACGGAGACCCCGCATCCCCTGTACGACAGGCACGCCGACACCCTCACCCGTGCGCTGACCGCGATCACGGAGCGGGGCTACTGGTCCGCCTATCCCGAATCTCCCAGCCCCCGGGTGTACGGCGAGACCGCCGCCGCCGACGGCAAGGCCGCCTTCGAGGCGTACCTCGGTGGTGACTTTCCGCTCGACCAGCCGGGCACCGGCGATCGGGTCGCCACCGAGACGAGCCCGTTCGGGGTGGAGCTGGCGGTGCGTTACCCGCATGCCGGCCCCGGCGAGCTGGTCGACGCCGCCTCCGCCGCGCTGCCGGCGTGGCGTGATGCCGGCCCGCAGGCCCGGGTGGGAGTCTGCCTGGAGATCCTCGACCGGCTGCACAAGCACATCTTCGAGCTGGCCAACGCGGTGCAGTTCACCAGCGGGCAGGCGTTCGTGATGGCCTTCCAGGCCGGCGGTGCGCACGCGCTGGACCGGGCGCTGGAGGCGCTGGCGTACGCGTACGCCGAGATGACCCGGCACCCGGGCACGGCTGGCTGGGAGAAGGCCGCCGGCAAGGGTGACCCGCTGCGGATGACCAAGACGTTCCACGTGGTGCCGCGTGGGGTGGCGCTGGTGATCGGCTGCAACACCTTCCCGACCTGGAACTCGTACCCCGGGCTGTTCGCCTCGCTGGTCACCGGCAACCCGGTGCTCGTCAAGCCGCACCCGCGCGCGGTGCTGCCGCTGGCCATCACCGTGAAGTACGCCCGGGAGGTGCTCGCCGAGGCCGGCTTCGATCCGAACCTGATCATGTTGGCGGCCGAGGCGCCCGGTGAGAAGCTCGCCAGCGACCTGGCCCTGCACCGCGCCGTGAAGATCGTCGACTTCACCGGCTCCACCGAGTACGGCGACTGGCTGGAGACGCACGCCCGGCAGGCGTCGGTCTACACCGAGAAGGCCGGCCTGAACACCGTCGTCATCGACTCCACCGACGACTTCGCCGGCATGTGTCGCAACCTCGGTTTCACGCTGACCCTCTACAGCGGTCAGATGTGCACCACCTCGCAGAACATCCTCATTCCGGCCGGTGGCATCGAGACCGACCAGGGGCACAAGAGCTTCGACGAGGTGGCCGGCGGGATCGCCGCCGCCGTCGGCAAGCTGACCGCCGACCCGGCGCGGGGCGTCGAGCTGACCGGCGCCATCGTCAACGACGGGGTGCTGGATCGGCTGGCCGAGGTCACCAAGGTGGGCGAGCCGGTGCTGGAGTCACGGGCCGTGACCCACCCGGCGTACGCCGACGCGGTGGTGCGTACCCCGACGATCGTGAAGCTGGCCGCGGACGACGCGGACACGTACGGCCGGGAGTGGTTCGGGCCGATCTCGTTCGCCATCGCGACCGACTCCACCGCGCACAGCCTGGAGTTGCTGCGCCGGACGGTCGGCGAGAAGGGCGCGCTGACGGCGGGGGTCTACTCCACCGACGAGGCGGTGCTGGACGCCACCGAGGCGGTGGCGGTCGAGGTCGGTGTGCACCTGTCCTGCAACCTCACCGGCGGGGTCTTCGTGAACCAGTCGGCGGCGTTCTCCGACTTCCACGGCAGTGGCGCCAACGCGGCGGCGAACTCGGCGCTGACGGACGGGGCGTACGTGGCCAACCGGTTCCGGATCGTGCAGTCTCGGCGTCACGTCTGAGTCTTTGGTTGCGGTTCGGGTTTCCGGGGCAGCCCGCCCCGCTCCGGGCGGTCAGGCTTGATCCCTGCGCGGGGCGGGCTGCCCCGGAAACCCTTCGTGGGCACGCTGGTGGCTTCGGTGCCGGCTTTTTTAGGGGCATCAGAGTGGTTTTGCCTTGGGAGGATGGTTCTCGGGTTATGCAGTTCGGCGCATTTGTAGCTCGGTCAGGGCTGGGATGGTGGGGTGGGGGACGCGTTCGCCGGTGTCTTTGAAGCCCAGCCGTTGGTAGGCGCGGTAGGCGCGGTCGTTGCCGACCACCACCTCCAGCAGCAGCTTCGGCCGGCCGCAGGCCCGTGACCAGGCGGCCACCCCGTCGATCAGCTCGCCGAGCAGGCCGCTGCCCCGCCAGGCCGGCGTGACGTACACGGCGTAGACCACGGTGAGCCCGGGTTCGTTCGGGGCGACCGTGCCACCGGCGTGCCCGACCAGCCGGCCACCCGGGTCGGCGACGAACTGCGCGTTGCCGGGGCCGGCCGAGGTGTACGCGACCCGGGCGGCGAACTCGGCGTGCGGTCGGGCCGCCGCGTCCGCCAGGGTCTCCAGGAAGGCCAACGGTGCGTCGGCGAGCATCTCCAGACGCAGTGCCCGCATCCGGGCGGCGTCCTGCGGCCGGACCCGGCGGATCTCCGCCCGCCGTAGGGCAGTGGCGCCCGTATCGGTGGTCATGCCCGCATGCCTACCACAGGGGCGGTGCCCGGCACGGTCGAGCTGCGCCGGGCAGTCATCGACGTGGATCCGGTGGATCGAAAAATCAAGCCGGTCGGACCGCCCCGGAAGGTGTCAGATTTGTGGCCGTGCGCGGCCGTCACTCCTCGTGTAGCGTGCGATTTCGGTCACCTTATTCAATGGTCGCCATCGATTGCCGAGGTGGTGGCCGGTGGGCGTCCGGCCGTGCCGAGCGCCAGGTCAGGCAACACCGCGCAGAGTGAGGGAAGTGCACCGTGGCACAGGGCACCGTGAAGTGGTTCAACGCCGAAAAGGGCTACGGCTTCATCGCCGTCGACGGCGGTCAGGACGTGTTCGTCCACTTCTCCGCGATCGAGATGGACGGCTACAAGGCGCTGGACGACGGCCAGCGGGTGGAGTTCGAGATCGCCCAGGGTCAGAAGGGCCCGCAGGCCGAGCACGTCCGCGTCGTCGCCTGAGTTTTCCTCCTCGATCGGCCCCGCGCGTCGGGGCTGGCGGCAGAGGCGCGCAACCGGGTAGATCGGGCCCGTTTGGCCGGCCCGGTCTACCTCTTCGAACACCGCAACCCGATCGGCCGCTCGTCTCGGATGTTCCACGACCGGCCCGACCTCCTACTCGGTCGGGTGGCCCTGGCGGTCATCGTCGTCAACGTGATCTCCGGTGGCCTGGAGGAGGCGGGCACGGCCGCGTTCGGCACGGATCCCCTCTCGTCGCCGGGCACCGCGATCGGGGCGGTGGTGGTGATCGGGGTCACCGCCGTGCTGGTCCTGCCGGCCTACCTCGCCCAGCCAGGTCGGTCTGCTGGTGACGTACGCCGAGCAGCGCGCCCATGAGGAGCCGGTGAACACTGCCGGACTGACGACGGAACTCGGCTGAGCGGCCCCATCGTGCTTGCACTCGGCAGGGGAGAGTGCTAAACAAGTCATTGGCACTCGCATACCGTGAGTGCCAATGGTCGGGACGGTGGGGCCAGGTTGCACCGGCGTGGAGACGCCGGGGCGGCACATGGCCGGTCGTCGCGGGCTATCCGGCCCGGCCGAAGGACGTCGTCGTCGCCAGGTGGCGACGTCCCAAGGTGCGTACACCAGGCGGCCCATCCGGGGCACACATCTCGGGTGGCCCGTGAGTGTCCAGGAGGACAACGCCGTATGGCCAAGATGATCGCGTTCGACGAAGAGGCGCGCCGCGGCCTCGAGCGGGGCATGAACCAGCTCGCCGACGCCGTAAAGGTGACCCTCGGCCCCAAGGGCCGCAACGTCGTGCTCGAGAAGAAGTGGGGTGCCCCCACCATCACCAACGATGGTGTGAGCATCGCCAAGGAGATCGAGCTCGAGGACCCGTACGAGAAGATCGGCGCTGAGCTGGTCAAGGAGGTCGCCAAGAAGACCGACGACGTTGCCGGTGACGGCACGACGACGGCGACCGTCCTGGCCCAGGCCCTGGTTCGCGAGGGCCTGCGCAACGTGGCCGCCGGCGCCAACCCGATGGCCCTGAAGCGGGGCATCGAGGCCGCGGTCGCGAGCGTCTCGGAGGAGCTGTCCAAGCTCGCCAAGGACGTCGAGACCAAGGAGCAGATCGCCTCCACCGCCTCCATCTCCGCTGGCGACAGCACCGTCGGCGAGATCATCGCCGAGGCGATGGACAAGGTCGGCAAGGAAGGCGTCATCACCGTCGAGGAGAGCAACACCTTCGGGCTGGAGCTGGAGCTCACCGAGGGTATGCGCTTCGACAAGGGCTACATCTCGGCCTACTTCATGACCGACCCGGAGCGTATGGAGGCCGTCTTCGACGACCCGTACATCCTGATCGCCAACAGCAAGATCTCGTCGGTGAAGGACCTGCTCCCGATCCTGGAGAAGGTCATGCAGTCGGGCAAGCCGCTGCTGATCATCGCCGAGGACCTGGAGGGCGAGGCCCTCGCCACCCTGGTGGTCAACAAGGTCCGTGGCACCTTCAAGTCGGTCGCCGTCAAGGCGCCGGGCTTCGGTGACCGCCGCAAGGCCATGCTGACCGACATCGCGATCCTCGCCGGTGGCCAGGTCATCAGCGAGGAGGTCGGCCTCAAGCTCGACGCCGCCAGCCTCGACATGCTGGGCCGCGCCCGCAAGGTCGTGGTGACCAAGGACGAGACCACCATCGTCGACGGTGCCGGTGACGCCGAGCAGATCCAGGGCCGGGTCAACCAGATCCGGGCCGAGATCGACAAGAGCGACTCCGACTACGACCGGGAGAAGCTGCAGGAGCGGCTGGCCAAGCTGGCCGGCGGCGTTGCGGTCATCAAGGTCGGCGCGGCCACCGAGGTCGAGCTCAAGGAGCGCAAGCACCGCATCGAGGACGCCGTTCGCAACGCGAAGGCCGCCGTCGAGGAGGGCATCGTCCCGGGTGGTGGCGTCGCGCTGGTCCAGGCCGGCAAGACCGCCTTCGACAAGCTCGACCTGGTCGGCGACGAGGCGACCGGTGCGAACATCGTCAAGGTCGCGCTGGACGCCCCGCTGCGGCAGATCGCCGTCAACGCCGGCCTCGAGGGCGGCGTCGTGGTGGAGAAGGTCCGTAACCTCGAAGCGGGTCACGGCCTCAACGCCGCCAACGGCGAGTACGTCGACCTGCTGGCCGCGGGCATCATCGACCCGGCCAAGGTGACGCGCTCGGCGCTGCAGAACGCCGCCTCGATCGCGGCGCTCTTCCTCACCACCGAGGCCGTCGTCGCGGACAAGCCGGAGAAGACCCCGGCTGCCCCGGCTGGCCCGGGTGGCGGGGACATGGACTTCTGAGTCCAGTTCCGACACACCGAACGGGGCGGGCCGCTGACGCGGTCCGCCCCGTTCGTCGTCAGGTCGGCAGTCGGCGCTGGTTGCGCCGTTTGTGCGCCCGGTCGTACGGCGGGAGCAGTTGGATCGGCGCGTCCACCATCTCCTGCGGCTGCTCGACCACCGACGATTCGCCGTCGGTGGTCATCTCGGCCAGTTGTTCGGCGTCGCCGTAGTCGAGCCGGTCGAACGGCAGTTGGCCGGGGAGTTCGCCGACCGGTTTCCAGGTGATCGGCGGGCCGTCCTCGGTCTGGTCGTCATCCGTGGTCATGGCTGCCTCCTCTACCAAGACGGTAGGGGGCGTCGAAGGCCGATGCGGGCGAATGGATCTATGTCCTGTTTGCCCTGGTTATCCGGACAGCGTCCGTCGGTACAGGAAGAAGACCCGCTCGATTCGCGCACCCGCGCTGCCCGAGTAGAACGGCACCGGCCCCACCCAGCCGATCTCCGCCCTGGTCAGCCCCGCCGCCCGCTGGTCGGCCAGGCAGCGTCGCAGCAGCACACCACCGATGCCCAGCCCCTCGGCGGCCGGCGCGGTGCCCATCGGCCCGAACCAGCTCGGCCGGGACGACCCGTACGCGGCGAAGCCGAGCACCTCGCCGCCCCGCTCCGCGAGGTGACAACCGGCGCCGTCCCGCCCCACCGAACCGGCCAGCTCGCCGTCCCAGGTGCCGCCGAAGGTGGACCGGGCGAACGCGGTGAGTGCCGGCAGGTCCGTCGGCTCCGCCCGGCGTACGGTGACGCCCTGATCGGCCAGCCGCCGCTCGGCGGTCTCGGTGGACCGCAGCGCCGGCGACCCGTCGTACGACAGGTCGGCGGTCATGTTCCAGGCGGTCCGGTCCTGCTGGTAGCCCAGCGCGAGGGCCGCGCAGACCGCCGGGGTGTAGCGGACGTCGATGCCCGGCCAGGCGTAGTACGGCGGGTTCCCGGCCAGCAGCACCTCCGTCGCTCCGCGCTCGGCCAGCACCCGCTCGGCCTGCCCCAGCAGCGCCCGGCCGACGCCCCGGCGGCGGTGCTCCGGCAGGACCGCGACCAGGTCCACGTGCCCGCTGACCGGCTCGGTCGACGACACCGAGCAGAACAGCACCCCGACCAGCTCCACGCCCCGGTACGCGCCCAGCCCGACCACGGATCGGTCCGCGCTGCCTCGGGGCCAGAGCACGTCCACGATGCACGCGGCCTCGGCGGCGTCCTCGGGCAGGTCGAGGGCCTGCTCGCAGAGCCGCACCACGGTGGGGGCCAGGTCGGCGGTCAGCTCGGTGACGGTGATCTCGGCGTCCATGGTCGCCGACCATAGATGACCGCGTGCCGGCCCGCGCTCCCGCCCGTCGGATCAGGAAGGAAACCTGCCTATTGTTGGGTGGCGCGGACGGCGGCAAAGGCGTCGACCTGGCCGGCGCCTGTGACGTTCGCCGGAGCACCGCAGGCGTCGGACGGGTCGTCGGAGCGGTACGTGGGCGTCGCCGCGGTGGCGGTGTCCCGCAGGATCTGCCGGGTGCGGTCCACGTCACCGACCAGCGCCGGGTTCGCCGACCACATCAGCGCGACCACCCCCGCCACCTGCGGGGTCGCCATCGAGGTGCCGTCCAGCGCCGCGTACGTGCCCCCTGGCATCGCCGACACCACACCCACCCCCGGTGCCAACACGTCCGGCTTACCCGTGCCGCCCGCCACCGGCCCGCGCGAGGAGAACTCGGCGACCCGCCGCTGCGCGTCCACCGCCCCCACGGTCAACACGTCCGCGTACGGTGCGGGCGGGTCGTCGATCGACGCACACCAGGGGCCGGTGTTGCCGGCCGCGGCGACCACGAAGATCCCGGCGGCGTCCAGCGCGGCGGTGGCCGGCCGCAGCACGCGGTTGTCGCACCCCTCGATGGGCGGGCAGCCCCACGAGTTGGTGAGCACCTGCGGGGCGCGCTCCGGGCGGCCGTCGGTGAACGGGTCGCCGCCGGCCGGGAAGGGCGCCAGCATGAACTGGAGGCAGTCCAGGTAGTGCGCGGGGCTGCCCAGGTTGCGGTCCAGGTTGACGCAGCCCACCCACTGCGCGTCCGGTGCCACCCCGATGCCGTCGCGCCCGACCGCGCTGCCCACCGTGTGGGTGCCGTGCCCGCCCGTGTCGGTCGGGCTGCGGCTGCCGTCCCACGGGTCGTACCAGGAGTCGTCCCCACCCCGGAACCCGGTTCGCAGCGCCGGATGGGTGCCGTCCACGCCCGAGTCGGAGCTGCCGACCACGATGCCCGTGCCGGTGACCCCGAGTTGGGACCACACCCGGTCGGCGCCGATCTGGCGGATGTTCCACTCCGGGCCGGTGGGCCTGGGCGCGGTGCCCCGGCTCTGCCCGGCCGGGGCCGGCAGCGGGCGCAGGCGCTGGCTGACCAGCACCCGGGCCACCTCCGGCCGGCGGGCGAGCCAGGCCCGTACCGCCGGGCCGCCGTCCACCTCGACCGCGTTGACCAGGTAGTACGACACCGGGTCGAGACGCAGCCGGTGCAACCCCCGCAGCAGGTCACCCTGACTCTGCTCGGCGGTCGTCACCAACCGCCGGTAGACCTCCGCCGCGCGGGCGTCCCGCCCGGCCCGACCGGGCTGGCCCGCCGGAAGATCGCTCAGGTCGGCCTGCGCGCGCAGCACCACGAACAGCCGCTCGCCGTACAGGCCCGGCTGGCCGGGGCCGAGGTCGACCACGCCGAACGCCACGAGCAGCACCACGGCTGCCACCGCGGCGACCCGCCGGCTCGGGGTACGTGCCGTGGGCCGGGCGAGCAGCACCGCGTACCCGATGGCGAGCAGGACCGCGACGGCGAGCCCGGCGCCGGCGGCGGCCGCCACCCAGAACGGGACGTCCCGGGTGCCGACCAGCAGCAGGGTGATCTCTTCCGGGTCGGTGAAGGCCAGCGGCCCGAGTGCGGCCAGGCCCACCAGCCAGCCGGTCGCCGATCGGCCGGCCCGGGTGGCGTCGGCCGGGTCGACGGCGGGCCGCCAGGCCGCCGCCCACAGCGCGGCCAGCGCGAAACCCACCGGCGGCAGGATCAGCAGCGCGGGCAACTGTGCGCCGGACTGGCCGGTGCCGGCCGCGAGCAGCAGCAGCGCCACCCCGGCGACCAGACCTCCGACCAGCACCAGCCGAGCCGGCCGGGGCGGTCGGCCGGTCGCGAACCGGGACCAGAAGGTGTCGTCCAGCAGCGTCGCGGCCAGCACACCGAGCGCGGCGGCGGCCAGGAGCGCGAGCGCGGTCTCCAGGAGCCCGCCGAGCGCGCCCAGCCAGGCCCACGGCAGTAGCAGCGCCAACCCGGCGGCGACCGCGAGCAGCGGCACCGCACCGGGCCCGCGCCGGGCCGGCTCCGCGTTCCCGGTGGTCTCGGGCCGGGTGGCGTAGTCGTGTCCGGTGGTCCCGGGCCGGGTGGGGTCGGCGTGTCCGGTGGTCTCGGGCCGGATGGCGTCGCCGTTTCCGGCGGCTGCCGGGCCGCCGACCGAGGCAACCAGCCCGGGGTACGCCCGGCGGCGCGCCGACAGGCGCACGGCGAGCGCGCCGAGCAACGCGCCGCCGGCCAGCGCGGCGAGGTACGCCTCGTGGTGCACCGGCGGTACGACTCGCAGCAGGGTCAGCACGCCGAGGGCGAGTGTGGCGGCCAGCCAGACCCGCCCGGTGGCCCGGACCGTCGTCGACCGGGGCAGCACGGCCAACAGCAGGGCGGGTGTGCCCACCAGCACGACGGTGGCCAAGCCGAGCACCGGCCAGAGCCAGCCGACCCGGTCGCGTCCGAAGCTGAGCAGCACCTGATCGGTGAGCCAGCCACCGGCCTGCGCCGCGACGGTGACCGCGACCGTCCAACAGCCGACGAACACGGCCGCGACCACCGGCCACGGAGAACTGTGGTCGCTGGTTCCGGGGTACGCAGGCTCAGCGTGCATCCGAGAACCTTACGACCACGACGGAGGGTTTCGGACCCGACGGTCGCGCGGTGCGTCGCCCGAGAGTGGCGCATGGCCGAGCGTGAGATCTTGGACGGTTTCCGTCCGCGCCGGACGGAAAGTGTCCAAGATCTTCGATTGGGTCGGGCTCGCCGCGGCGGCGGGTGAGTGGGTGGGGGCAGCGGGCGTGCCGCGTGCGGTGGGTGCAGGACCGGCGGCGGCGAATGTCGACATGCCGCCGCTGCGGTTACGGTGGACTGGTGCGTGACCCCAATATCTCCCGATCCGTCGCCGGTCAGCTCTCGCCGATCCGCCGTGCGTCCGACCTGCGTCGACTGCGCGCCGAGCGCTTCGACGTGTTGGTCATCGGAGGCGGGGTGACCGGTGCGGGTGCCGCCCTGGACGCGGCGTCCCGGGGCCTGAAGGTGGCCCTGGTCGAGGCGCGCGATCTCGCCGCGGGCACGTCCAGCCGGTCCAGCAAGCTCATCCACGGTGGCCTGCGCTACCTGGAGCAGTTGGAGTTCCACCTGGTCCACGAGGCGCTCACCGAGCGCGGGCTGCTGGCCACCCGACTCGCCCCGCACCTGGTGCGCCCGGTGCCGTTCCTGGTGCCGCTGCCCGCCGGGCGGGGCCTGCGGGACCTGCCGGCGCGGATCTTCCGCCGCTCCTACTACGGCGCCGGCGTGGCCGCCTACGACGCCTTCGCTGGCGTCTTCGGCGCTGGCCGGGGCATGCCCCTGCACCGGCACCTGACCCGGGAGGGCGCCCGGCGGATCTTTCCGAGCCTGCGGGCCGACGCGGTGGCCGGGGCGATCCGCTACTACGACGGTCAGGTCGACGACGCCCGGCTGGTCGTCACGCTGGCCCGCACCGCGGCCAGCCTCGGCGCCACGGTGGTGAGCAGCGCCCGAGCAGTGGGGCTGATCCGGCAGGCGCGTGAGGTGACCGGCGTACGCGTCCGGGACCTGGAGGCGCCGGCGGGCTCACCGGACGCGGAGTTCGAGGTGCAGGCCCGTACCGTCATCGCCGCCACCGGTGTGTGGAGCGACGACATGTCCCGGATGCTCAACGACGTGGGCCTGCGGCCCGGCGTCCGGGTGCGCGCCTCCAAGGGGGTGCACCTGGTGGTGCCCCGTTCGGCGATCACCGGCGAGACGGGGCTCATCCTGCGGACGGCGAAGTCGGTGCTCTTCGTCATCCCGTGGGGCGGGCACTGGATCATCGGCACGACGGACACCGACTGGCGACTGGACCGGTCCCACCCGGCCGCCTCGGCCCGTGACATCGACTACCTGTTGCAGCAGGTCAACACCGTGCTGGACCGCCCGTTGACCACCGCCGACATCGAGGGGGTGTACGCCGGGCTGCGACCACTGCTGGCCGGCGAGGCCGACTCGACCTCGAAACTCTCCCGCGAGCACGCGGTCTTCGAGCCGATGCTCGGGCTGCTGTTGGTGGCCGGTGGCAAGTACACGACCTACCGGGTGATGGCGTCCGACGTGGTCGACCGCGCCGTCCGTCGGCTCGGCGGCGGGCGCTCGTCGCGTACCGCCGATCTGCCGCTGCTGGGTGCGGATGGCTTCCCGGCGATGTGGCGGGACCGGGCCGACCTGGCCCGCCGGCACGGCGTGCCGGTGGGCGTGGTGGAGCACCTGCTGGAGCGGTACGGCACCCTCACCCTGGACCTGTTGGCGCTCATCGACACCGATCCGCTGCTCGCCTCCCCGCTGGCCGGTGCCCCGGAATACCTGGCCGCGGAGGTCGCCTACGCGACGCGGGCCGAGGGTGCGCTGCACCTGGAGGACGTGCTGACCCGGCGGACCCGGATCTCCTTCGAGACCAGCCACCGGGGGTTGGAGTCGGCGGAGCACACCGCCGAGCTGATGGGTGCGGTGCTCGGCTGGGACGCGGCGACGCGGGCCCGGGAGGTCGAGCACTACCGCGCCCGGGTGGAGGCGGAGCGGCAGTCGCAGTTGATGCCGGACGACGCCGCGGCGGACGCGGCCCGGTTGGGCGCTCCGGACGTCCGGGGTTACGCGGCCGATCGGGGTGGCGACGACCAGGTTGGGCTGCGTCCGTCCGCTCTGTGACGAATTGCGACGTTACCGAAGGGTAACCGGCGATACCGGCCCGGATGGTGGTTTCGAACGCTACCTACGGTGGGGTAGGTTTCCGCGCGTGCTACCCCGCGCGCACCCTCGTCTGCTCGTACCCCTTCTCGCCGTCGCGCTCGGCGGTGCCCTGACCGGGTGTTCGTTCTTCGACCGGGACGAGCCGGGCACACCGCAGGCACAGTCGTCCGCCTCGGCCGGTGGCGGCGCGCAGCTGGAGATCCCCACCACGGTCGCCGCCGGCCAGGTCAGCCTGATTCAGCGGCTCGGCGAGGACGGCCCACTGCGCACCCTGAGCGTCGAGCGCAACGGGGCGTGGCAGTGCGTCGACTGCGCCGGCGACGGGGTCACCTCCCGGGGCACTCTCGCCCCGGAGCTGACCGAACGGCTCCAGGTGCTGCTCGCGACCCCGGCGCTGGCCGATGAGACAGATCAGGCCCGGCGGTACCGGACCACCTGCATCGACGCGCTGACGTCCAGCCTCCTGACCTCCACCGGGCTGATCACCTCCCAGGACTGCCCCGGTGAGGAGCGCACTCCGGTCGCCGGGGAGATCCTGCTGCTGCTCACGCAGGCGACCCCGGCCGAGATCAAGGGCTGACCCCGGGCCAGCTCAGAGCACCTTGCCCGGGTTGAGCAGACCAGCCGGGTCCAACGCCGACTTGATCGCCTGGTGCACCCGGACGCCGACCGGCCCGATCTCCCGGGCCAGCCAGTCCCGCTTGAGCAGCCCCACCCCGTGCTCTCCGGTGCAGGTGCCGCCGAGGTCCAGGCCGAGCCGCATGATCTCGTCGAACGCCCGCCGGCCGCGCTGCACGCTCGCCGGGTCGGCCCGGTCGACCACGATGTTCGGGTGCATGTTGCCGTCCCCGGCGTGCCCCACCACGCCGATCGGCACCTCGCACTCCGCCGCGATCCGGGCCACGCCGTCCAGCAGCGCGGCGAGCGAACCACGCGGCACCGCCACATCGTCGATCACCAGACCGCCGTTGCCGCCCGGATAGGTGTCGGCCGCGAACTTCTCCATCGCCGGGTGAGCCAGTCGCCGCGCCTGCAACAGCGCCGCCGCCTCCACCGCGTCGGTGGCCGCGTACACCTCGTCGGCGCCGGCGGCCGTGCACACCTCGGCCAGGTCGGCCAGGTCGTCGGCGGCCCGGGTGCCGGTGTCCGTGGCGGCCAGCAGCAGAGCCTGCGCGTCGGTCCGCAGCCCCATCGGCTGGTACGCCTCGATCGCCCGCAGGTGCGTCTGGTCGAGCAGCTCCAGCAGGCTGGGGGTGAGCCCACGCGCCGCGATGTCGGCCACCGCCGCGCCGGCCGCCGCCGTGGACGGAAAGACCGCCACCATGGTCAGCGAGTCGGCCGGTGCGGGCCGCAGCGCCACGGTCACCTCGGTGATCACGCCGAGGGTGCCCTCCGAGCCGACGAACAGCCGGGTCAGGTCGTAGCCGGCCACCCCCTTGGCGGTACGCCGGCCGGTGCGCAGCACCTCACCCGAGGCGAGCACCACCTCCAGGCCGAGCACGTACTCGGTGGTCACGCCGTACTTCACGCAGCACATGCCGCCGGCGTTGGTGGCCACGTTGCCGCCGATCGTGGACGACTCCCAGGAGCCGGGGTCCGGCGGATACCACAACCCCTGCTTGGCCACCGCTCCGGCCAGCGCCGCGTTGACCACCCCCGGCTGGACCACCGCGATCCGGCTCACCGGGTCGATCTCCCGGATCTCGGTCATCGCGACGGTGCTGAGCACCACCGCGCCGTCCACCGCGTTCGCCGCGCCGGCCAGCCCGGTCCGCGCGCCCTGCGGAACCACCGGTACGCCGTGTCGGGCCGCCGCCCGGACCACCGCGACCACCTGTTCGGTGCTGCGCGGGCGGGTCACCACCAGCGGGGTGCCGGCCGGGCACAGGTCGGCCTCGTCCCGCTGGTGCGTGCGCAGCAGGTCCGGGTCGGTGAGCACCGCGTCGGCACCGAGCGCGGCGCGCAGGTCGTCGAGGAGTGTGGTGGGGGCCATGCAGCCGAGGCTAGGTCGCCGGCCGGCGATCATCAACGCGGGCTAGCTTGGGCACCATGCTCTACCTGGACCGGCCGGCCTGGCCGTGGCGCGGTCGGCTCTGGTCGCACCTGATCAGCGACGTCTCGTACGCCGAGCTGCACGCCTTCGCCGAGGCACTCGGCGCGCCCCGACGCGGCTTCGACCGGGACCACTACGACATCCCGGCCGACCGGTTCGCGGCGGCGGTGTGGCTCGGCGCGCAGGTGGTGCCGAGCCGGGAGCTGGTCCAGTTGCTCCGCGCCGCCGGTCTGCGCCGCCCGAAACACCTGGTCAGCCCGCGCCCGCCGGTGGCACCGCAGCGGTGAGGGTGGCCAGTTCGCGGCGCACGTTGCCCCGGGCGGGCTCCTCCCACCGGTCGGCCAGCGGCGCCAGCCGGAACAGCGCGGGCAGCGCCAGCAGTCCGCCCAGCACGGCGGCCCGTCCAGCCCGGAACGCGGGCTCCGGCACGTGCGCGTACTCCCGTCGGATCGCCGCCGCGTACCTGTCGTAGACGGCCGGGGGCGCGGCCAACACGGCCAGGTCCGCGTCGCACAGCAGGGCACCGTCCCGGTCGTCCGGGCCCACGGCGTGTCCGGCGGTGAGCAGCACCAGCCGGCGTATCTCGGCCGCCGTGGACACCGGCACCCCGAGCCCGGTGAGCACGCTCTCGGCCAGCGCGGCGCTGTCCTGCTCGTTGGCGTCACCCGCGGCCCGGGGGTCGTAGACCGCGTCGTGCCACCAGGCCGCCAACCGCACCAGGTCGGCCCGGTCGGCCAGCCCGGCGTGCTGGTCCACCACGTCGAGCACCGCCGTCAGGTGGGCCACCGTGTGGTAGTGCCGGTGCGGCTCCCGCCACCGGTCCAGCAGTTGCTCGCCGGCACGGGTCGACCCCGCGCCCGCCCTCGCACCAGCGCCCCGGGCTGCCGCCCGCCACCGTTCCAGGAGATCGACCACCGCCCGAGTCTGCCGCATCCCACCCAGGCCGCGCCTGCACGGCAGGATTCAGCGGGCCTGTCCCGGGTAGTCGCGCCCATGGCCGTGGCCCGGGACAAGCGACCACCCGTGGTGCGACGCACCGCACTACGCGAAGGGCTGGTGGACGTCGACGGCGCACGCATCGCCGAGGCCACCCAGCAACTGCGCCATCGCGGCCGGGCCACCCTGCACGACCGGCTGCACCGGGTCCGGATGGCCGGTGGACTGGCCGTGCAGGCGGGACTGGCCGCCGGGCTCGCGTACCTGATCTCGCACAAGCTGCTCGGCAACCCGCAACCGGTCTTCGCGCCGATCTCCGCGGTCGGCACCCTGGCCGCGTCGGTCGGCCAGCGATTCCGCCGGACCGTGGAGCTGATCGTCGGGGTCGGGGTCGGGGTGTTCGTCGGCGACCTGCTGATCTACCTGCTCGGCACCGGGGCGTGGCAGCTCGGCCTGGTGGTCACGGTGGCGATCCTGCTCACCATCTTCGCCGGAGCGAGCGTCGCCATCGTCATCCAGGCGGCGGCCACGGCCGTGCTGATCGTCACGCTCAGCCCGTCGACGCAGAACCTGGAGATCCCACGCTTCGTCGACGCGTTCCTCGGGGGTGGGGTCGCACTGCTGGTGACCGCGGTGTTGCTGCCACTGAATCCACTCCGCGTGATCAACCGGGCCGCCCGACCCGCCCTGGACCTGCTCGCCGCCCAGCTCGACGTCACCGCCGACGGGCTGCGCAGCCGGGACCGGGCCAGCATCCAGCGGGCCCTGGACCGGCTGCGCAACAACAAGGACGAACTGGCCACGCTGGCCGAGGCGATCGAGGGCGCGAAGGAGACCGCCACGCTCTCCCCGGCCCGCTGGCACCGCCGCAGCGAGCTGACCCACTACGCGGAGGCGGCCGACCCGATCGACCGGGCGATGCGCAACAGCGGCACGCTGATCCGCCGGTCCGTCACGCTTGTCGAGGACGAGGAACCGGTGCCGGATCCGATGCCGGACGCGATCGGCCACCTCGCCGAGTCGGTCCGGCTGCTCAAACACGAGTTCGCCGTCGGCGAGGAACCGGCGAAGGCCCGGGAACGGTCGCTGCGGGCGGTCAGCGAGGCCGGCCGGGCGTACGGTGCCGGCGTCGGTTTCTCCGGCAGCGTGATCGTCGCCCAGATCCGGACCACCGCCAGCGACCTGCTGGTGGCCTCCGGCATCGAGCAGGAGGAGGCGAACCGGTGGATCCGCACCGCCTTCGACGAGCAGGAACGACCGGCCGGTGAGCCGGCCGAGGCGGGCGAGGCACCGAAGCCGCCCACCGCGCCGCCGGTCGGCTGAACGGCCTCCGCCGCCGGTCGGGCCTCCGCCGCCGGTCGGGCCTCCGCCGCCGGTCGGGCCTCAGCCCAGCTCGGCGAGCGCCGCGAGGAGCCGGTCCACCTCATCGACGGTGCTGCCCAGGCCGATGCTGGCCCGCAACGCGGTGGGCGGAAGGTCCCGTCGGCCGCTGCGCCCCGCCGCCTCGGTGAGCAGCCGCCGGGCCAGCGGGTGGGCACAGAACAACCCGTCGCGTACGCCGATCCGGTGCTCGCTGGCCAGCCGCGCGGCCACGTCGGCGGAGTCCCAGCCGGCCACCACGAACGAGACGATGCCAACGCGGGGCGCGTCCGGGCCGAAGGTGCGCAGCTCCACCACGTGCGGCAGGGCGGCGATGCCGGTCCGCAGTCGGGCCAGCAGCGCCTGCTCACGGGCGGCCAGCGCGACCCGGTCGGCGTCGTCGAGCGCCGCGCACACCGCCGCCAGCGCCACCGCGCCCAGCAGGTTCGGGGTGCCGCCCTCGTGCCGGGCCGGACCGGTCGCCCAGGTCACGTCGTGGGTGGCCGGCCCGACGTGGCTGGTGGCGCCTCCACCCGCCAGGTACGGCGGGGCGGCGTCCAGCCAGTCCGCCCGGCCGATCAGCACGCCCGCACCGAACGGCGCGTACAGCTTGTGGCCGGACACGGCCAGGTAGTCGACGTCGAGCGTGGGCAGGTCGACCGGGGCGTGCGGGGCGAGTTGCGCGGCATCGAGCACGATCCGGGCACCGTGCCGGTGGGCCACCCGGGCCAGCTCGGCGACCGGCCACCGCTCACCTGTCACGTTGCTCGCCCCGGTCACCGCGACGAGCACCGGCAGCGCCGGGCTGTTGCCCCGGCGCAACTCGGTGAGGGCGGCGGCGAGGTCGCGTACCGCCCCGGCGGGATCGCTGGGCACCGGCAGCCGCACCGAGCCGCGCGGCCAGGGCAGCAGGTTGGCGTGGTGCTCGCCCGCGAAGGTGACGACTGTCGTGCCGGCCGGCAGCGCCCGCCCCAGCAGGTTGAGCGCGTCCGTGGTGTTGCGGGTGAAGAGCACGTGATCGTCGGCGCGGGCGCCGAAGAAGTCACCGATCGTCTGCCGGGCCTGCTCGTAGGCGAGGGTGCAGCGCCGGGACAGCGCTCCCGCGCCGCGATGCACGCTGGCGTACCAGGGCAGCAGCTCGGCCACCGCGTCGGCGGCGGCCCGCGCGCACGGTGCGGTGGCCGCGTAGTCCAGGTTGGTCTCACCCGGCACACCGAGGACGTCGAGGGGCGCCGACGACGCGGGCGCGACGGTGGGCAGGGTGGGCAGCGAGGGAACGAGGGTGACGGACACGCCGGAACCTCCGGGGTCAGGGACCCCGGGTGCGGCATCGGGACGGGGTCCGCGCTTGCCCAGCACGCCGATCGGGCTGGGCCCGGTCATCACCCGGGGCACCCCACCGCGAACTCGACGAGGGTTGCCGGCCAGCAAGCCGGGGCTTGACGCTGGCGCTCGTGACCTGCCCGCAGCATACCGCTGCCGATGCGACCGGACCAGCCGGCGGCGGATGGCTACGCTGACCGCATGGCCGACACCCCGCCCGGTTCACCGCTGCCGTCGCCGCCGCCCGTGCCCGCGGCCCAGTCCACCGGCGAGGCGCCCCCGATGCCGCAGCAAAACAAGATCTGGCGGTTCCTGGCGCTGGCCGGGGTGGCGGTGTTCATCGCCGCGTGCGCGTCGTTCATCGTCCTCAAGCTCGGCCAGTCGCTCGGGCTGCAGGCGCTGCTGGTCGGCCTGCTCGCGGCCGTCCTGCCGGTGCCGGTGCTGGTCGCCTGCTTCCTCTGGCTGGACCGGTACGAGCCGGAGCCACTGCGGTATCTGGTCTTCTGCTTCACCTGGGGGGCGTTCGTCTCCACCGCCGCCTCACTCAGGGTGAACGAGTTCGCCGCCGGGCGGTTCGCTGACTGGGGGCTGCCGGACGCGCTCACCGGCGTGCTGGTGGCACCCTTCATCGAGGAGCTGACCAAGGCGCTGGGCCCGATCCTGCTGCTGGTGTTCCGCCGGCGGGAGTGGTCCGGGATCACCGACGGCCTGGTCTACTGCGGGCTGTCCGCGGTCGGCTTCGCGATGGTGGAGAACATCCTCTACCTGGGCGGTCTGGGCTACGCGGCGGGTGCCGAGCGCTATGGCCCGGTCACCGGCATCCAGCAGGTCATCGGGATCTTCATCCTGCGGATCCTGTTGTTCGGGTTCGCCCACCCGCTCTTCACCTCGATGACCGGCGTGGGGCTGGGCATCGCGGCCCGGACAGCGGACCGCCGGGTCCGGGTGCTCGCCCCGATCGCCGGCCTGCTGCTGGCGATGATGTTGCACGGGACGTGGAACCTGCTGCCCACGCTGACCCAGGCCACCGGCGAGGCGTTGATCATGCTGTACGGCTTCCTGGGTCTCATGGTGCCGGTCTTCTTCGGCGTGGTGGGTCTCGCGATCTGGCTGCGCGCCTGGGAGGGGCGGCTCACCGAGCGGATCCTGCCGGACTACGTACGCGCCGGCTGGTTGACCCCGCCCGAGGTGGCCGCGCTGAGCAGCCTCGGCAGGCGGCACGCGGCCCGCAGTTGGGCGCGGCGGGTGGCCGGCGACGCCGGAGTGCGCGCGATGCGCGGCTACCAGTCCGCCGCCACCCGACTGGCCCTCCTGCGCGACGGGACACTGCGCGGCCTGGACCGCCAGCCCGCCGACCAGGAGCGGACCGCGCGGGAGGAGCGGGAGTTGCTGAACGCGATCGGCGCGTACCGGTCGTACTTCGTCGGTCGGGACCCGCAGGCCCCGGTCGGGGTCTGGGACGGCAGCCGCTACCACCTGCGCTTTCCCGACGGTACGCAGCGTGCGGTGGACGCGCCGGACGAGCCGGTGGTGCCGATCCCGGTGGTGCTGGTCCCCGCGCCAATGCCACCGGTGGGCTATGCCCCGCCCGGCTGGCCCGGCCTGCGCCCGGCGGCCCCGTGGCCGCCGGGTCACCCCTGACTGCTGGCGGCCGGCCGGCGGCCTCAGGTCATCAGGGTGGTGAGGAAGTCACCGAAGCCCTGGAACATCGCGATCAGTGCGCCCCCGATGGCCTTGAACATCTGCGCGGCGCCGTCCGGCCGGAAGGCCACGAAGTAGATCAGGAACGCGACACTGCCCCAGGTCAGCAGCTTCTTGACGAATACTGGCATCGTCCCTCCCCAGGGCCACGGTCGCCGGATGGCTTCCCGTCGTGCGGCCGGGCAAACGATGCGCGGCGCGGCCCGGTGACCGGGGGAGGTACGTCAGAGGTAGAGGCCGGTGGGGTCGTTCTCGATCCGCTCGGCGGCCACGGCGTGCACGTCGCGCTCCCGCAGCAGCACGTACCCGCGGCCGTGCAGCTCGACCTCGGAGCGGTCGTCCGGGTCGAAGAGCACCCGGTCGCCGGAGACGATGGCGCGAACGTTCGGCCCCACCCCGACTGCCGTGGCCCAGGCGAGGCGCTTGCCCACCGCGGCGGTCGCCGGGATGACGATGCCGGCGGTGGAGCGACGCTCGCCCTCGCTGCCCTCCATCCGCACCAGCACGCGGTCGTGCAGCAGGCGGATCGGCAGGCCGGCGTCGAGATCATTGTCGGCGGTCACGCCGCAGACGCTACCGTGTCGCCAGCGGTGGTTACGCCGGTGGTGGTCGGGGCATTGTGTGGCGGAACTGCCCTACCGTGCCGAGAACGGACGTATGCTGTCCGACCTGCCGCCGTGGGCGGACCGGTTTCGTTGCCAGGAGGTGCGCTTGAGCCGCTTCGAGCGGGTACGCGGGCGGCTCCGCCGCGCCTACCAGTCACGACAGGAGTCGGCCCAGTCACGACAGGAGTCGGCGCGCGCCGACGAGAGCGTGCCGGCTGACGCGGTGAGTGACGCGTCGGAGGCGGCACGGGTGGCGTCGCCGGCCGCGCCGGGGCCGGTCGCGCCACCGACGGCCACTGTCGTCGGCGCGGAACCCCCGGTGGACCTGCACAGCTCGACCTCCAGCCGGGACGACGCGGACGTCCCACACGGGCTGCGGATCGCCGCCGCCTGGTGCTGGCGGCTGATCGTGATCGGTGTGGTCGCCTGGGCGCTGGTCAGGGTCGTCAGCACCGTCAAGATCGTGATCATTCCGCTGGCCATCGCGTTGCTGCTCTCCGCGCTGCTCGCGCCGGCGGTGGGCTGGCTGCTGCGGGCCCGACTGCCCCGGTCGTTGGCGACGGCGGTGGTGCTTGTCGGTGGTCTCGCCGCGGTGATCGGCACGCTGACGCTTGTGGTCAACGAGTTCATCCGCGGTGTGCCGGAGCTGAGCGAGAAGTCCTCGGAGGGCGTCCGGCAGATCCAGAACTGGCTGAAGACCGGCCCGCTGCACCTCTCCGACACCCAGCTCGACCGCTACATCGACGAGGCTCAGGCCTGGATCAACGACAACACCTCGAAGTTCACCAGCGGTGCCCTGAGCACCGCCGCGACGCTGGCCGAGGTGCTGACCGGCACGCTCCTGGTGCTGTTCGCGACGTTCTTCTTCCTGCGCGACGGCAACCGGATCTGGCGCTTCCTGGTCCGGCTGTTGCCGGTGGCCGCCCGGTGGAAGGTCGACGACGCGGGCCGGGCCTCCTGGCACACGCTCGGCGCCTACGTCCGAGCGACCGTGCTGGTGGCCTTCATCGACGCGGTCGGCATCGGCATCTTCCTGGTCGTCTTCGACATCCCGTTCGCCTTCCCGCTCGCCGCGCTCGTCTTCCTCGGCGCGTTCATCCCGATCGTCGGCGCGGCGCTCTCCGGTGGCGTGGCGGTGCTGGTGGCGCTCGTCGACAGCGGCCCGGGCATCGCGTTGATCATCCTGGGGGCGGTGATCGCCGTGCAACAGATCGAGGGGCACGTGCTCCAACCGCTGATCATGGGACGAGCGGTCGCCCTGCACCCGCTCGCGGTGATCATCGGCATCGCCGCCGGTGTCGTCCTCGCCGGCATCACCGGCGCGCTCGTCTCCGTGCCGCTCATCGCCGTGCTGAACACCGCGGTCCGCCGGCTCGCCGCCCGCCGGGTCCCGGACACCCCGCCCGACGCCGTGGTCGTCGCCTCCCACGCCCCCTGACCAAAGGGCGGGTTCAGGACTTGGCGAGGCGTTCCAGGGCGCCGCGGGCCACCTCGGGACGGGTCGTGTACCAGAAAGGCGGCAGCGAACGGCGCAGGAACGGCCCGTAGCCACGGGCCGTCTCCAACCGGGAGTCGAGCACCGCGACCACACCCCGGTCGCCGGTCGCCCGGATCAGCCGGCCCACACCCTGGGCCAGCCGCACCGCCGCGATCGGCACGCTCACGGCGGAGAAGCCGGAACCGCCACCCGCGTCCACGGCCGCCGCGCGGGCCGCCGCCAACGGCTCGTCCGGCCGGGGGAAGGGCAGCCGGTCGATGACGACGAGCTGACAGGCGTCACCCGGCACGTCCACCCCCTGCCAGAGCGACATCACCCCGAACAGGCAACTGGCGCGATCCTCCCGGAAGCGCCGGACCAGCAGCGGCAGCGCCTCCTCACCCTGCAACAACACCGGCAGGTCGGTCCGCGCGCGCAGCAGCTCCGCCGCCTGCTGCGCGGCCCGCCGAGACGAGAAGAGCCCCAGAGTACGGCCACCGAGCGCCCCGACAAGCGCCAGCAGCTCCTCCCCGGCAGCGTCGGGCAGCCCGGAGACACTGGGCCTGGGCAGGTGCGCGGCGACGTAGAGGATGCCCTGGCGGGCGTAGTCGAACGGCGACCCGACGTCGAGCGACCGCCAACCGGGGCCCTCGGTCGCCGGGACGACGGCACTGGGGACGGCCTCGCCGGCAAGCCGACGGCCTGGCGCCTCGGCGGCCGGTCGACCCGGGCCGGTGCGGGCGGCCAGTGCGGCCGCGGCGGGGGACGGCGGGGCGGGCGGCGGCGCGTCCAACCCGAGGGCGCGGGCCACCGTGTCGAACCGGCCGCCCAACGCCAGGGTCGCCGAGGTGGCGACGACGGTGCGCTCGTCGTACAGGTGGGTGGCGAGCGTGCCCGCGACCGACAGCGGCGCGACGACAAGTGCCCGGCGGCTGCCGCTGTCGTTCTTCTCCACCCAGGCCACGTCATGGTCGGCCTCCTCCAGCAGCCGCTGCGCGGTGGTGGAGAGCTCGTCCAGTGCTGCCTTGGCCTGCTGCTTGCGGACCGGGTCGGGATCATCGGCCTTGATGTCGCCGATCGCGTCAAGTGCGGAGCGGGTCGCCGCGTCGAGCAGCGTGCACGCCTCCCGCAACGGCGTCGGCAGCCCGGCGGTGAGCCGCCCCGCCGGCGCCTCGGCCAGCCCGACCGCGAGAGCGTCACCGGCCGCGGTGAGCGCCTCGGCGGTCTCCGGCCGCAGCAGCGTACGGGCCCGGCGGGTGGTCCGGTCGATCAACTCGGGCACCAGCTCCGCCTGTGCGGCGGAGGAGACCCGGTCGGCCAACTCGTGCGCCTCGTCGACGATGAGCAGCTTGTGCGGTGGCACGATGTGCCGGTCGGCGAGCATGTCGACCGCGAGCAGGCTGTGGTTGGTGACCACGATGTCGGCCTCCCGGGCGCGGGCCCGCGACGCCTCGGCGAAGCACTCCTGCCCGAACGGGCAGCGGGTCGCCCCGACGCACTCCCGGGCCGGCATCGACACCAGCCGCCAGGCCTGGTCGTCGACGCCCGGGTCCAGCTCGTCCCGGTCGCCGGTTGCGGTCTTCTCGGCCCAGTCGCGCAGCCGCTCGACCTGCTTGCCCAACCGACCCGCCTCACCGAGCCACTTCGTCCCGCCGCCGGGGCGGGCCGCCGGGGCGTCGAAGAGCGTGTCCTCCGGCTCCTCCTCGGTGGAGTTGTCCAGTCGGGCGAGGCAGAGGTAGTGGTGGCGACCCTTGAGCACCGCGAAGGTGGGCCGACGGCCGAGCACCGGCTCGACCGCGTCGGCGAGCCGGGGCAGGTCGTGGTCGACAAGCTGGGACTGCAACGCCAGGGTGGCCGTGGAGACCACCACCGGGCCGTCCACGGTGAGCGCCGGCGCGAGGTAGGCCAACGACTTGCCGGTGCCGGTGCCCGCCTGCACGAGCAGATGCTCCCGGTCGGCCACGCACTCCTCGATCGCCGTGGCCATCTGCAGCTGGCCGGGGCGTTCCGCACCGCCGGGCACCGCGCCGACCGCCGCCGCCAGCAGCTCGGTGCCGCTGGGCCGGGCACCCCGGCGCCGACCCTTCGCACGGGCCGATGGGGTGGCGGAACCGGTGGCGGCGCGGGGCGGAGTCACCGTGCGACGGTACCCGCCGCCGCCGACACCGGCCGCGCCCATCCGCCGCGTGGCGCGCTGCCGGCCGGGCTGGTCGTGGTGGGCAGGTCGTCCGGTTACGGCCGCGCTACGACGCGTGGCCAGTATCGGTTAGGGTGCGAATCATGCCGAGCGACATGGTCCGCGTGATCTACCGCAAGTACGACGGCAGCGCCCACCGCGACTACCCGGCCCGCCGGCTCACCGAGGACGACCTCGGCATCTGGCTCGGCGTCCCCCAGGGCACCGAGTCGGTCTACCATGGCCGTCCGTCGGTGGAGAAGATCCCGTTCGTCCTGCTGGTGCCACACCGCGCCTGGTGGACGGCGATGTTCAACCCGCCGCCGCGCACCAGCGAGGTCTACTGCGACATCACCACCCCGGCCCGCTGGGAGTCCGGCGACACCGTCCACCTGATCGACCTGGACCTGGACGTCGTCCGCCGGCGCGCCACCGGCCTGGTGGAGCTGCTCGACGAGGACGAGTTCGCCGAGCACCGGGCGCGCTTCGGCTACCCGGACGACGTGGTCGCCGAGGCCGAAGCGGCGGCGCAACGGCTCTTCGGGGCGCTCGGCGACGGCACCGAGCCGTTCGCCACCTCGTACCGCAAGTGGTTGGCCCTGGTGGTCTGACCCCGCACGCCCGGCCGGCTCACCAGCGCGGCGGCCAGTGGTCGTCGGCGCCGAGCGATGGCAGGTCGGCCAGTTTCTCCGGGTTGATCTGGTTGTAGATGGCGGTGATCCGACCCTGGTCCACGGCGAACACGGTGACCAGGCGGATCGGCCGACCGTCACTGTGCACGGTCTCCATCTGCAGACCGAGCACGCCGTCGACCAGCACCAGCCGGGCCCGCACCCGGCCGTCGTACCGGCCGGCCCGGCCGAACAGGCCGAGCGTGAAGCGACCCACGGCGTCCGCGCCGACGACCGGTTGGCGGGCCGAGGGGTAGTGCCCACCCGAGTCACCGACGAAGACCACGTCCGGCGCGAGCACCCGAAGCAGCTGGTCCAGCTCGCCGGACTCGGTGGCGGCGACGAACGCCTGGAGCACCCGGCGCTGTTCGGCGAGGTCGGCGGTGTGCCGGGGGACGTCCGGTGCGGTGACCGCCCGGCGTGCCCGGTGGGCGAGCTGCCGGGCGGCCACCTCGGTGGTGCCGAGCACGTCGGCGACCCGGGCGAACGGCACCGCGAACACGTCGTGCAGCACGAGCGCGACCCGCTGCTCCGGCGCGAGCCGCTCCAACACCACGAGCAGCGCCGTACCGACCTGGTCGGTGCGGACCGCCCGCTCGGCCGGGTCGGGAGCGTACCCGTTCGTCGGCGCCGCGGCGTCCAACGGGCTCACCACCGGCTCCGGCAACCACTGCCCGGGGTACGTCTCCCGGCGGACCCGCGCCGAGCGGAGCACGTCCAGGCAGATCCGGGAGCAGGTGGTGGTCAGCCACGCGGACAGTTCGCGGATCTCGGCGCCGGCACCCGGGTCGGCGAGCGCCCCGGCATAGCGCAGCCAGGTCTCCTGCACCGCGTCCTCCGCCTCGCTGCGGCTGCCCAGCATCCGGCGGGCCACCGAGAGTAGCCGCCCCCGCTCGGCCTCGAACTCCGTCGCCAGATCCCGCACGACCCACCACCTCCCCGCCGGCACCGCCCTGGCGTCCATCCTCCCGCCGACCGCACGCGCCGGCAGCCCCGCGCCCGGCGGCCGGCCGGCGCGCGGACGTGCCGGCCCGCCGCGCGACCGACGGCCGGCCGGCACGCGACCATGCCGACCCGACCGGCCCGCGCCTGGCGGGCGGCCGGTGCGGGGACCGTGCCGACCGGCGGTGGGGTGGGGCGGGCCTCGGCGGGCGGATTGCCTGCGGGTGGGCGATGATCCGTGGATGAGCGCACCCCAGCAAGGGCAGATCGTGGCACCGGACGGCGGCTCGGTACGGGAGCTGCTGCGGGTCAGCGCACCTGTGGATCTCAGCGCGGTCGATCCGCGCTCCACGCCCGGCGTGCCGAGCACGGCGGGGCGCGGCGAGCACCGTAAGGCCTGGGCGCGGGAGCAGGTGGAGTTGGTCGGCGGCGAGCTGGGCCGACAGCAGGAGATGCTCTTCGCGATGGCCAAGACCGGGTCGGAGCGGCCGCCCCGCCGGGTGCTGCTGGTGCTCCAGGCGATGGACTGCGGTGGCAAGGACGGCACGATCAAGCGGGTGGCCGGCGCGATGAACCCGCTGGGCCTGCACATCCGCTCGTTCGGGCCGCCGACCCGCCAGGAGCTGCGGCACGACTTCCTGTGGCGGATCCGGCGGGAGTTGCCGCCGCCGGGGTACGTGGGGATGTTCAACCGCTCGCACTACGAGGACGTGTTGATCGCCCGGGTCGGTTCGTTGGTGCCGGAGGCGACCTGGCGGGCCCGCTATGACGAGATCAACGCGTTCGAGCGGGAGCTGACCGAGGACCGGGTGACCGTGATCAAGGTGATGCTGCACATCTCGTACGCCGAGCAGGGCAAGCGCCTGCTGGAACGACTCACCGACCCGCACAAGCACTGGAAGTACAACCCCTCCGACGTCGACTCGCGGTCGCACTGGGACGACTACCAGGCCGCGTACGCCGAGGCTCTCCGCCGGTGTGGCACGGACGCCGCGCCCTGGTTCGTGGTGCCGGCGGACCGCAAGTGGTATCGGGACTGGGCGGTGGCCCATCTGCTGCGTGAGACGTTCGACACCCTCGACCTGGGGTATCCGGCTGCCGATTTCGACGTCGAGCACGAGCGGGAGCGGTTGGTTGCTGGGGGAGCGGGTGCGGGTGGGACTGCCGAGATGAACAGCAGATGAACGACCGATGAATGACGCCTGGCCAGGGGTGGGCCGGCGAATTCACGGTTCTGTCGTTTCCTAGCATTCACCGAGCGGGTGCCCGACGGGTGCCGCCACCCTTCCACCGACGCGACGAGGTCTGTGCTGTGAAGTTTTCCTTCCGCCCCACCGAGGGCGCCTTCTACGAGCTCTTCACCAGGGCCGCGCAGAACCTGGTCCGGGGTACCGCGCTGCTCAACGAGCTGGCCCTGCCCGGCGTGGACGTGCAGTCGGTCAGCGAGCGGCTGACCGAGGTCGAGCACGACAGTGACCAGATCACCCACGACCTGTACAAGAAGATCAACTCCACCTTCATCACGCCGTTCGACCGGGAGGACATCTACCGGCTCGGCTCGCTGCTCGACGACGTGATGGACCATCTGGAAGCGGTCGGCGACCTGCTCTACCTGTACGGGCTGACCGAGCTGCCGGCGCTGCCCCGCGAGCTGCACGAGATGGTCAACGTGCTCGACCAGCAGGCCAAGCTGACCGCCGACGCGATGCCCCGGCTGAAGTCGATGAAGGATCTCGAGGACTACTGGATCGAGTGCAACCGGCTGGAGAACGAGGGCGACCGGATCAACCGGCAGTTGCTTGTGCGCCTCTTCTCCGGTGAGTACGACGCGTTGACGGTGCTGAAGATGAAGGAGGTCGCCGACGAGTTGGAGGCCGCCTGCGACGCCTTCGAGCACGTGGCCAACACGGTCGAGACCATCGCGGTCAAGGAGTCCTGATCCGGTGACTTTCACACCCGAACTCATCGCCGTCCTGGCGGTGATCGGAGTAGCCCTGGCGTTCGACTACACCAACGGCTTCCACGACGCCGCCAACGCGATCGCGACAAGCGTCTCCACCCGCGCGTTGACCCCCCGGATCGCCCTCGGCCTCGCGGCCGTCGGCAACTTCGTCGGCGCACACTTCGGTGCCGGCGTGGCCAAGACCGTCGGCGACGGCCTGGTCACCCTGCCGACCGGGGTGAACAGCCTCGGTGTGGTCTTCGCCGGGGTGCTCGGAGCGATCGCCTGGAACCTGATCACCTGGTACTTCGGTCTGCCCTCGTCGTCCTCGCACGCGCTCTTCGGTGGGCTGGTCGGCGCGACCCTGCTGTCCACCGGCGGCATCGTGCAGTGGGGCAACATCGGCGAGAAGGTGCTGTTGCCGATGGTGCTCTCGCCGATCGTCGGCCTGACCCTCGGCTACCTGCTGATGCTGGCCATCCTCTGGCTGTTCCGCAAGGGGCAGCCGGGCAAGCTCAACCGGGGCTTCCGGTGGGCGCAGACCGTCTCCGCCGCCGCCATGTCGGTGGGCCACGGCATGCAGGACGCCGCCAAGACCATGGGCATCGTGGTCCTGGCGCTCTACACCGGTGGTTTCCAGGAGAGCAAGACGCACATCCCGGGCTGGGTGTTCTGGACGTCGGCGACGATGCTGGCGCTGGGCACGTACGCCGGTGGCTGGCGGATCATCCGCACCCTCGGTCGCAAGATCATCGACCTGGGGCCGCCGGAGGGCTTCGCCGCCGAGACGGTCGCCAGCGCGGTGCTCTACTTCAACGCGCTGGTGCTGAAGGCGCCGATCTCGACCACGCACACGATCACCTCGGCGATCATGGGCGTGGGTGCGACGAAGCGGCTCTCCGCGGTCCGCTGGAACGTCGCCGGCAACATCGTGCTCGCCTGGATCATCACGTTCCCGGCCGCCGCGCTGATCGCCTGCGTCACCTACCTGCTGGTCCGGCCGCTCTTCGGCTGACCGGCCCGGCACCTCGACGGCCCCGGTCACCGTGACCGGGGCCGTTCGTCGTCTCACTCGTACCGCACGCCGATCTGCTCCCGCACCGTGTCCAGCAGCGCCATCACCTCAAGGGTCGTGGCGTGCGGCACCAGCGGGCTCTCGGTCAGCCCGGCCGCCAGGCAGCGCTGCACCTCGATCGCCTCGTACTGGTAGCCGTTGCCGGCCTGGTCGGCGACGATCGTCTCCGGCTCCGCGCCGGCCCGGTGCAGGAGCACGGAACCCGGCCGGAAGAACGGCTCCGGCAGGTCGATCCGGCCGGTGGTGCCCGTGATCGAGGCGGTCAGCCCGCTTAACCCGACCATGCCGCAGCTCAGCGTCGCCAGCGCTCCGCTGTCGTAGCCGAACAGCATGCCGGTGTTCTCGTCCGTCCCCTCCGGGCCGAGCTGCGCCCAGGACCGGACGTGCTGCGGCACACCCAGCAGCAGGTGGGCCAGGCTGATCGGGTAGATCCCCAGGTCGAGCAGGGCACCCCCACCCAGCGCCGCGTTGCGCATCCGGTGCTCCGGCGGGAACGGCCCGGCCACCCCGAAATCGGCCCGGACGCCGGTCACCGTGCCGATCGCCCCCTCCGCGATCAGCTCGACCACCCGCAGGATGAGCGGGTTGGTCCGCATCCACATGGCCTCCATCAGGAAGACCCCGGCGGCGCGGGCGGTGTCCACCAACTCGGTGCTGGTGGCCAGGTCGAGGGTGAACGGCTTCTCCAGCAGCACCGCCCGTCCGGCGGTCAGGCAGGTCATCGCCGCCTCGTAGTGCGCGGAGTGCGGAGTCGCCACGTAGATCGCGTCGACCTCCGGGTCCGCGGCCAGCTCCACCCAGGAGCCGTACGCGCGCTTCGCGCCGTACGTGTCGGCGAAGCGGCGCGCGCTGTCGGCGGCGCGGGAACCGACCGCGACCAGTTCGGCGTCCGGCACCAGCCGGAGGTCTTCGGCGAAACGGCTGGCGATGTGGCCGGTGGCCAGGATGCCCCAACGAGTCATGCCCAAAACGCTAGCCGAGCCACCTGAGCACCCCCCGCCCCCGCCCCCGCCCGCCCCGCCCCCGCCACCCCCCACCCCCCACCCCCCGCCCCCCGCCCCCCCGACCAACCTCGTCGATCATGGAGTTATTGCCCGGCGGCACGGCGTGTCGTGGCAATAACTTCATGATCAACGAGGCTGGCGCGCTGCCGGCGGTCGCGCTGCCGGGAACTAGGCTCGCGGTATGACGATCGACAGCGACGGCTTCGCCGCCCCGGCCGCCCTGGTCGAGCACGCCCGCCGGTTCCGGGCCGAGGGCGGCACCCCGGCGACGCCGCGGGTCGCGGCCACCGTGCTGCTGTTGCGTCCGACCGACGCCGACTTCGAGGTGTACGTCATCCGCCGGGTCGCCGCCATGACCTTCGGCGGGATGTACGCCTTCCCCGGCGGCGGGGTGGACCGTTCCGACTCCGCGGCACACCTGGACTGGGCGGGCCCGCCACCGACCGAGTGGGCGGGTCGGCTCGGGGTGACGCCGGACGCCGCCCAGGCGGTGGTCTGCGCCGCCGCCCGGGAGGTCTTCGAGGAGGCCGGCGTGCTGCTCGCCGGCCCGGACCCGGCGACCGTGGTGGGCGACGTCAGCGGGGACGACTGGGAGACGGCCCGGCAGCGGTTGGAGGGGCGTGAGTTGGGCTTCGCCGAGCTGCTGGCCGACCGCCAGCTCACGCTGCGATCGGATCTGTTGCTGCCGTGGAGCCGGTGGATCACCCCGGAGTTCGAGCCGCGCCGCTTCGACACGTACTTCTTCGTGGCCCTGCTGCCGGCGGGACAGCGGACCCGCGACGTCTCCGGCGAGGCCGACCACACGCTCTGGATCCGCCCGGCGGACGCGCTGGCCCGCGCCGAGGCGGGCGAGTTGACCATGTTGCCGCCGACGCTCGTCACGCTGGCGCAGGTGGCGGCGGCCGGCGACCTGGCCGGCGTGGCCCGCGCGGCGGCCGACCGGGACGCCGCCACCCCGGTCACCCCGCGCCTGGACCTGCCCCCGGACGGCGAACCCCGCTTCGTGCTCGGCTGACCCCGGCCGGCGGTCCGCCGTGTCCCTGAGGCACGGCGGACCGGCGGTCCCTCAGTAGTGCCCGACGTACCGGTAACCGGCGTTGAGGCTGCCCGGGGCGGCGTGCGCGGGTGCCAGCGCGTCGAATGGCGCCACCGTGAGGAAGCGGACGAACTGCTGGTCCGGTTCCTCGTTGGGTGCGAAGGTGAGGACGTCGATGTCGCTCGGCGCGACGTCGCGTTCGACCCAGTCCATCAGCGGCTGGAGGAACTCCGGGATGCCGACCTCCGACGGGTGCGGGCTCGGCTCGGGCCCGAACAGGCAGTGGTAGCCGGCGGGCACCATGTACAGCCGCGTGAACGCCTCGCTGCCGCCGCGCCGCTGCACGGCCGCGTAGTAGTCGAGGGTGGTGAACGGGGGGACGGACGGGTCCGCCCAACCGTGGTAGAGGATCAACTTGCCGCCCTGTGCGCGGAACTCCGACAGGTCCGCGTCCGTCGCGTTGTAGATGGCGTCGCCCAGCACGTTCAGCCGGTCGAACGTGGCCCGGGTGAACCGCACGTCGGTCAGCTGGAAATCGGCTGGCGGGTTCTGCGGGTACGCGAGGTATTTCAGGTAGTTGAGGGCGATCCTTCCGGCGTTGCCGTCCGACGGGGAGCCGGAGCGCACCACGAACTGGTCGATCCAGCCCAGCTCCGATCCGTACGGCATGCCCCCGGGGTAGAGGCCGTTCGGCCCTCGATAGAACGCCACCACGGCCGCCACCTGGGCCGCCGTGAGGCAGTCCGGCCGGTCCGTGCCCCGCGGGCAGCGCAGCGACGACGGCTGGAACCCGCACCGCCGCGGATCCTCGATGACCGCGCCGCACTCTCGGGCAACCGCCTCGTGCAGCGCGGGAATCTTCTCCGGGCCGAGGATCTGTCGGCCCGACGCGTCCGTGTTCCGCAGGGCCACCCAGGCGTTCAGCAGCGCCAGTGGCGCCAGGTTGTGCACCGGCGCGCCGGCCAGGATGCCGTCGAAGTCGGCCGGAAACCGCTGCGCCAGCATCAGCCCCTGCCGCCCGCCGGTCGAGCAGCCGTCGAAGTACCGGTATGTCGGCCCGTGCCCGTAGTACGCGACCATCACCGCGTCCGCGACCCTCCGCAGCCGGTGCTCGGACAGCAGCCCGAACTCCAGTCGGGCCCGAGGGTCGGCGCCCCAGGTCGCCGGCTCGCTGGTCTGCGGGTCGCCGGTGTGCCCGGTGTCGTCGGCGGCCAGCACCAGCCGACCGTCCCGGGCAGCCGCGCACTGGAACCCGAAGAGCGGCAGGGTCAGGTCGGGCACCGTGCCACACAGCCCGCTACAGCCCTGCTGTACGTACTGCCCCGTCCAGCCGGAGACGGGGAGCTTGACGGTGAACCGCGTCTGCGGCCGGATCACCCCCTGCACGACGCAGAACTCCTGGCCCTCGTCGTTCGTGTCGCGTTCCGCCGAGGACACCGACACCTGCGGGATGCGCGCCCCGGTCAACCCCGCGCACCGGTCGGCGGGCGGGTCGGTGGCGGCTCCGGGCGTGACGAGCAGTGGTACGGCGGCCAGCAGTGCCAGCACTGAACGAATCATGCTTCCCTCCTCTTTGGAGGGAGATTAGGCAGGTCGGAGGGCCTGTCGGATCGGTCTCGGGACGGGACTCCCGGTCATCCCCGAGGCGGAGCGGTGCCGGGCCGGACCAGGCCGCACTCGTAGGCGAGCACGGCCGCCTGCACCCGGTCGCGGAGGCCGAGCTTGAGCAGGATCGCCGACAGATGGGTCTTCACGGTGGCCCGGCTGAGGACCAGGCGCTCCGCGATCTCGTCGTTGGAGAGCGCCCGCGCCACAAGCGTGAGCACCTCGATCTCCCGGGCACTGAGCGCGTCGAGCGTCGGCGGGGGAGTGCCGCCGGGCAGTTCGCTGGCGAACCGGTCGAGCAGCCGCCGGGTGACGGTCGGCGCGAGCAGTGCCTCACCGCGCGCCACCACCCGTACCGCCGTGGCCAGTTCGTCGGGCCGGATGTCCTTGAGCAGGAAGCCGCTGGCGCCGGCCCGCAGCGCCGCGAACACCGGCTCGTCCAGGTCGAACGTGGTCAGCATGATGATCCTCGCCGGTTGGCCGGCCGCGACCAGCCGACGGGTCGCCTCGATGCCGTCCAGCCGGGGCATCCGCA
Source organism: Micromonospora sp. NPDC049101 (assembly GCF_040648675.1). Lineage (NCBI taxonomy): Bacteria > Bacillati > Actinomycetota > Actinomycetes > Micromonosporales > Micromonosporaceae > Micromonospora > Micromonospora sp. NPDC049101. The sequence continues at coordinate 182,346 of NZ_JBEZED010000007.1, forward strand.
CGTCCATCAGGATCACGTCCGGCCGCAGGCGCCCGGCCAGCGCGACGGCCTCCAGACCGTCGCCCGCCTCGCCGACCACCTCAAGATCCGCGCGGCTCCCGATGATCATCGCGAAGCCGGCTCGGACGAGGGCCTGGTCGTCGGCGATCAACACCCGGATGGCCGTCGTCGTCATGCCGAGCTGAGCGGCAGGTCCGCCCGTACCCGAAAGCCGCCGCCCGGCACCGGCCCGGCGTCCAGCGTTCCGCCCAGCAGCCGGGCCCGTTCCTGCATCCCCACGATGCCGCGGCGGGCGGAACGGTCGACCCGGCCGACCGGACGGGCCGGCCCGTCGTCGCGGATCTCCAGCCGCACCGACCGGGGCGAGCACCGCACCGTCACCCGGGCCAGGGTGGCCTGGCTGTGCCGCAGGGTGTTGGTCAGCGACTCCTGCACGATCCGGTACGACGAGAGGTCCACCGCTGCCGGCAACGTCGACACGGCCGGTTTCCGATCCAGCTCGACGGTCAGCCCGGTGGCCCGCAGCGACGCCGCGAGGGTGTCCAGTTGCGCCAGACCGGGCTGCGGGGTGGCCGAGTCGGGTCCGGTGTCGGCGCTCATCGTCTGCAACAACACCCGCAGTTCGGACAGGGTGGACCGGGCCGCCAGGTCGATCGAGGTGAGCGCCGCGCGGGCCAGGTCGGGCCGGCGGTCGAAGACGTCCTGCGCGGCACCGGCCTGCACCACGATCACCGACACCGTGTGGACCAGCACGTCGTGCAGCTCACGGGCGATCCGGTCGCGCTCCTGGGCGACGATGCGGCGCTCGGAGTCCTGCCGGCGCAGCGCGCGGGTCCGGCCCAGCTCGCCGAGGGCCCAGCCGAGCGCCGGGCCGGCGATCGCGAGCAGCACGTTGCGCCAGTCACCATGCGCCAGCTTCCACGGCGTACCGGCCAGCAGCAGGCCGAGCACCCACAGCGACCGCGACGGCGATCGCCTCCGCGCGTACCCGGCCAACACGGCGGCGACCTGACCGAGCCAACCGATGTCCGGACTGAGCGACTCGATGCCGACCCCGGCGAGGACGGCCGCCGCCATCGCGGCCTCCGGGTGGCGACGCAGCACCACGATGGTGCTGGCCTGCACCGCCGCCAGCACGAGGGCGGCGGCGTATCCGATGGGGCGTTGCGGGCCGTTCGGTGTGACCACGATCAGTGTCGCGAGCACGAGGAACAGGCCGACGGCGACTCGCGGTTCGGGCCGGCATCCGCGCAGGGGTCTGCCGGGTGTACGCACCCGCTGATCGTAGGCAGCGCACGATCGGCGGTCATCGGCCGCGGGAACGACGAAGCGGTCCGTCCGGAGACGGACCGCCCGCGTCGCGGAGGAGAGCGGAGGAGACCAGCGGCTCAGCCGAAGCGGCCGGTGATGTAGTCCTCGGTCTTCTTCACGCTCGGGTTGCTGAAGATCTTCTGGGTGTTGTCGTACTCGATCAGCCGACCCGGGTCGCCGGTCTTCTCGATCGAGAAGAAGGCGGTCCGGTCCGACACCCGCGCGGCCTGCTGCATGTTGTGGGTCACGATGATGATCGTGAACTTGTCCTTGAGCTGGAACATCAGGTCCTCGATCGCCAGCGTGGAGATCGGGTCCAGGGCCGAGCACGGCTCGTCCATCAGGACGACCTGCGGCTCGACCGCGATGGTCCGGGCGATGCAGAGCCGCTGCTGCTGACCGCCGGAGAGGCCCGCGCCGGGCTTGCCCAGCCGGTCCTTGACCTCGTCCCACAGGTTCGCCGAGCGCAGCGCCTTCTCGGCCGCGTCCTCCAGGATCGACTTCTTGCGGACCCCGTTGAGCTTCAGGCCCGCCACCACGTTCTCGAAGATGCTCATGGTGGGGAAGGGGTTCGGCCGCTGGAAGACCATGCCGATCGTGCGCCGGACCGCGGTGACGTCCACCTCGCGGTGGTAGATGTCCTGGTCGTCGATGGTCAGGCTGCCCTCGACCCGGGCACCCGGCAGCACCTCGTGCATCCGGTTGATCGACCGCAGGAACGTCGACTTGCCGCAACCGGACGGCCCGATCAGGGCGGTGACGGTCTTCGGCTCGACGGTCAGGTTGATGTTCTCGATCGCCTTGAACCCGCCGTAGTACGCGGTGACGTTCGAGGCGGAGACGCGCTTGGCCATGGTGGTACCTCCGGGGTTCATCGGCTGAGCCTGTTGCGACGGGCCAGCAACTTCGCCGCGATCGTCAGGATGAGCACGAGGGCGACCAGGGTGAGTGCCGCTGTCCACGCGCGGTCCGGGGCGTACTTCGACGCGTTGCCGGCCTGCTGGTAGACGTAGAGGGAGAGAGACGACTGGTTGTTCTCGAACGGGTTGAAGTTGATCGCGGCGCCACCGCCGGCGATCAGCAGCACCGGGGCGGTCTCGCCAGCCGCGCGGGCGATGGCGAGCATGACGCCGGTGACGATGCCCGGGAGTGCGGTGGGAAGCACCACCCGCAGGATGGTCTTCCACTTGGGCACACCCAGGGCGTACGCGCCCTCCCGCAGCGGTGCCGGAACGAGGCGCAGCATCTCCTCGGTGGAGCGGACGATGGTCGGCAGCATCAGCACCGCGAGGGCCAGCGCGGCGGCGAAGCCGGAGAAGCTCGGTCGGCCGTCGTTGAACCACGGCGAGACGATCAGCACCCAGAACGCCAGCACGAACAGGCCGCTGACGATCGACGGGATACCGGTCATCACGTCGACGAAGAAGCGGATCGCGAAGGCGAACTTGCCCCGGCCGTACTCGACGATGTAGATGGCGCAGAGCAGCCCGAGCGGCACGGTGATCAGGACGGCGATGCCGACCTGTTCCAGGGTGCCGATGATGGCGTGGTAGGCGCCGCCGTTCGGGTCCCGGGCGCCGATGTTGTTCATCGAGGTGAGGAAGAAGTCGGCATCCAACCGCTGGACACCCTTGCTGAGCAGCGTCCAGACCACCGAGACCAGCGGCACCACGGCCAGCACGAACGCCGAGTGGATCAGCGCGCTCCAGGTGCGGTTGCGGGCCGCTCGTCGCCCCTCGACGGCGTTGGACGCCGCGAAGAGACCGACCAGGTACAGCACCGCGCCCAGCACGATGACGAGGACGGGCCCGCCGATGCTCGCGCCGTAGACGATCGCGGCGGCGAGGACCAGCGCGGCCACGGCGATGGCCGGTGCGGCGTACGCGGGCAGCCGCCGGGCCCGCAACGTGTCCGGCTGGACCGGCGGCCGGGTGCGGTGTGAGGTGATCGTGGCGCTCATGCGGCGGACTCCGTGAACTCCCGGCGGCGGTAGATGATCGCCCGCGCGATGATGTTGACGACCAGCGTGATCGCGAACAGCACCAGACCGGACGCGATCAGAGCCCCGCGACCGGTGTCGTTCGCCTCGGCGAAGCGGTTGGCGATGTTGGCGGCGATGGTGTTGCCGCCGGACTCGAGCACGTTGAACGAGATGCTGTAGGTGGCGCCGAGGGTCAGCGCCAGCGCGATGGTCTCGCCGAGCGCCCGACCCAGTCCGAGCATCACCGCGGCGATGATGCCGGGCCGCCCGTACGGCAGGACCGCGGTGCGCAGCATCTCCCACCGGGTGGCGCCCAGCGCGAGGGCGGCCTCCTCGTTCGCGGTCGGGGTCTGCCGGAACACCTCACGGGTCAGCGAGGTGATGATCGGCAGCACCATGATCGCCAGCACCAGGGAGCCGAGCAGGATCGAGTTTCCGTACGGGCCGTCGCCGCCGAAGATCGGGATCCAACCGAAGTACTTGTTCAGCCAGCCGGAGAGATCGGTGACCGGGCCGATGAGGTAGTCGCGCCCCCAGAGGCCGAACACCACGCTCGGCACGGCGGCCAGCAGGTCGATCAGGAAGCCGAGTGCGTTGCCGAGCCGCCGGGGCGCGTAGTGGGACAGGTAGAGCGCGATGCCCATCGCCACCGGCACCGCCATGAGCAGCGCCAGTGCGGCCGTGAGCACCGTACCGAAGGCGAGCGCGCCGATGCCGAACGTGGGCGGGTCGTCGTTCGGGAACCAGCCCTCGTAGGTCCAGAAGCTGGCGGAGTTGGCCCGTAGCGCCGGAATCGCCTTGGCGATCAGGAAGACCGCGATGGCGACGATGATGACCAGGACCGTCGTGCCGGCGGCCAGGGTGAGGCCGTGGAAGGCCCGCTCGGCGCCGAAGGCGCGGGCCCGGGGCAGCGCGCCACCGCCGCCCAGGCCGGAGCCGTCAGGGGAACGGGTGCTGACTGGTGCCTCGGCCACACGCGCCGAGGCACCGGCGGGCCACTCGTGACTCTGGGTCACGCGCGTCCCGCCGGTGCCGGCGTCGGCCGAGCGGTGAGGGGTTTCACCCATCTGCTCGCTCGATTCGGTTGCTGAGGTGGTGGGTTCGGGTCAGGAGAGGTTCTTGACCGCGGTCTCGACCTTGGTGCGGACCGTCTCCGGCAGCGGGGCGTAGCCCAGCTCGGTGAGAGAGGCCTGGCCCTCGGCACTGGCGGCGTGGCCGAGCAGGCCCTTGACCAGCTTCAGCTTGTCGGCTGCGAGGCCCTTGCTGCAGACGATCTCGTACGTCGCCAGGACGATCGGGTACGCCCCGGCCTCCTTGGTGTTGTAGTCGATCGACATCTTGAGGTCGTCGCCCTGGCCCTCGATCTTGGCCCCGGCGATCGTCTTGCCGGCCGACTCGGCGGTCAGCGCGGCGAACTCGCCCGCGCCGTTGCCGACCTTGGCCATCTTCAGGCTGGCGTTCTCGGCGTACGACCACTCGACGTAGCCGATGGTGCCGTCGGTGCCCTTGATCTTGCTGGCAACACCGTCCGACTTGGCGGCACCCACGCCACCCGGGGCCTTCCAGGCCTTCGCGTTGCCCAGGGTCCAGTCCGCCTCGGCGGTCTTGGAGAGGAACTTGGTGAAGTTGTCGGTGGTGCCCGACTCGTCCGAGCGGTGCACCGCCTGGATGGCGGTCGACGGCAGCTTGGCGTCCGGGTTGTCGGCCTTGATCGCCGGGTCGTCCCACTTGGTCACCTTGCCGGCGAAGATCTTCGCCAGGGTGGCCGGCTTGACCTGGAGGTTGTCCACGCCGTTGAGGTTGTAGGCGATGGCCACCGGGCCGATCACCATCGGCAGGTTGATGGCGGCGCCGCCGGCGCACTTGGCGTCGGCCTTCGGCTGCTCCTCCGGCTTGAGCGCGGAGTCGGAGCCGGCGAAGTCCGCGGTGCCGTTGATGAACGCGGTGATGCCGGCGCCGGAGCCGGAGGGCTCGTAGTTGATCGTGACGCCCTGGCACTTCTGCTGGTACGCCTTGATCCACTCGTCCATGGCGTTCTTCTGTGCCGACGAACCCTGGGCGTTCACCGTTCCGGTGGCGCAGTCGGCCGCGGCGGCCGAGCCCGAAGCGCTGGTGCTGGGCTCGTTGTTGTCCGAGCCGCAAGCACTGAGACCGAGCGTCGCAGTAAGAGCGAGGCAGGCAAGAGTGCCGTACCGCTGGAGCTTCACCTGAGGGGTTTCCCTTCGCGTCTGACTTGGCACCCCGATGCCGGGGCCCGAGGACCGGCACTGACCGGCTGACACGAAAGTTAGAAGTGCCAGGTAGCCGGTTCGCCGGTCGCAAGTGAACGCAGGGTGAACACGTACGGCCGCCAAGATGACCGCTTGCTGAGGGTGAGTTGTCCGTTAAGTGAACTCGGGCGCACCTGTCGGAAGTATGGGCATATTTCCGGTTCAGTGTTATGCCGCCGAAGCCCGGCCGTTACCGCGCGGTGATCGGCCGGGAAGCGGGTCGACGGTCAGCCCAGGTGGTAGTTGATGTGCGCGGACCAGCGGGCGAAGCCCATCCGCTCGTAGAGCGCGACCGCCCCGGAGTTCGACTCGTCCACGTAGAGCATCACCCGGTCCAGGCCCCGACTGTCCCGCAGGTACGCCAGCCCGGCGGTGGTCAGGGCCCGGCCGAGCCCGCCACCGTGCGCGGTCGGCTCCACGCCCAGCACGTACACCTCACCGATCCGGGCCGACCCCGGGCGCTCGTGCACCTTGGTCCAGTGGAAGCCGAGCAGTCGACCTGTCGCGGTCTCCTCGGCGAGCAGGAAGCCGGCCGGGTCGAACCACGGCTCGGCGAGGCGGACGCGCAGGTCGTCCGAGGTCCACCGCCCCTGCTCGGGGTGCTCGGCGAAGGCGCGTGAGTTGAGGGTCAGCCAGGCCGTGTCGTCCGCCCCGGGGCGGAACGCGCGCAGCACCACCCCGTCGGGCAGGCGCGGCTCGCCCAGCGGGGCCGCCAGCGGCCGGCGCAACTGCCAGAGCACCCGGGCCCGGGTGAACCCGAGGTCGACGCCGAGCGCCGCGGCGGACGGGTGGTCGCCGTGCGCCCACGCCCGCAGCGGCCCGGTGGCCGAGGCGAGTACGCCCCGGGCCAGCGCGCGACCGGTGCCCCGCCGCCGGTACGCGGGGTGCACCACCAGCTCGACCCCGATCCCGCCGACCGGGTCGGTGGTGTCCAGGTGCGCGTACCCGGTGAGGGTGCCGTCGTCGGCGCGGGCGATGAGGTGCAGGGCGGGGGCGTCCGAGTCGCGGAGGCGGAGCAGGACGTGCTCGTCCAGCGGATCCGCGCCGTCGGTGTCGCCCGCGGCGCTGGCGAGGGCCAACACGTCGGCGATCTCCGCCGGTGCCAGTCGGTCGGTCCGGGTCACCTGGTCGCTGGTCGGCTCCGCGCTGCTCATCCCGTCACCGTATCCGCTGCGTCTCGCAACGCCCGGACCGTCGCCGTAAAGCGTCTCGGAACGCCCGGACCGTCGCCGTAAAGCCGCGCCTCACGTCGGGTCGGTGGGCAGTGCCTCCAGCTCGAACCGCGCGGTCAGGTCGGGCAGGATCCGGCGCAGCGCGTCCACCGTGCCCTGTCGGTTGCCGCCGGCGTCGTGCAGCAGTACCACCGAGCCCGGTGCGGCCTGGGTCAGGACGGTCGTGGTGATCTTGTTGGCGCCGGGGAGTTCCCAATCCGACGGGTCCACCGACCAGTGCAGCGGGGTCATGCCGAGTTGCCGGGCCACCGTCACCACGGGGTACGTCCAGGCGCCGCCGGGCTGGCGGTACCAGACGATCGGCGCGTTCGGCACCGCCGCCCGGATCGCCTCGTTGGTGCGCAGGAGGTCGGAGCGGATGGCGTCGGCCGATCGGGCACCCAGGCCGACGTCGTGGTGCCACGAGTGGTTGCACAGGGTGTGCCCCTCGTCGACGATCGCCTGGATCAGGTCGGGGTGGTTCTGCGCGTTCTCGCCGACCACGCAGAACGTGGCCCGCACGTCGAATTCGCGCAGCATGGCGAGGACCTGCGGGGTGTACCGCGGGTCCGGGCCGTCGTCGAACGTCAGCGCGAGCCGGCGGGAGCCGGAGGTGGCGTGCGCGCCGAACAGGTTGTCGCCGCCGGCGTCCTGCCCCGTACCGTCCTGACCGGTCTCGGCGGGGCCGGAGCTGGCACTCGGGGTGCCGCTCGGCTCGCCGCCGCCGGGCTGGTCGGCGTAGTGCGGCCCGTCGGCGTTCGTCGTGGCCCCGGTGGAGTGCCCCGGGACCTGGTCGGGGACGAGGCTGCGGCCCAGCGCGTACGCCGAGCCGAGCAGGGCCGCCACCACCACCGTCACGATCCCCGCCGCCCGCACGGTCGAGTTGCCCCGTGTCACGACTGCTGCCCGGCTGGCCGGTCAGGCCGGCCCGTCGCCCCCGTGGTCACTGCACGCACAGTCGCCCCTTTCTCCGACAAACCCGGCAGTCAGAATAGGACTACCAAGCTGCGCAAAAAGGGCATATGGGAAATTGCCCGGGGCGACTCGCGGGTCAGACGGGCAGTGGCGCGTGCTCCGCCTCGGGCAACGATCGCGACGGCGGGACGACGAACTTGTAGCCGACCTGGCGCACGGTGCCGATCATCGACTCGTACTCCGAGCCGAGCTTGGCGCGCAACCGCCGGACGTGCACGTCCACCGTGCGGGTGCCGCCGAAGTAGTCGTAGCCCCAGACCTCGCGCAGGAGCTGGTCCCGGGTGAACACCCGACCGGGGTGCTGGGCCAGGAACTTCAACAGCTCGAACTCCTTGTAGGTGAGGTCGAGCGGGCGACCCTTGAGCTTGGCCGCGTAGGTGTCCGGGTCGATGTTCAGCTCGCCGGCCCGGATCGAGCCGCCCGCGCCAGCTGTCGCGTTGCTCAGCCGGCCCACCGCCAGCCGCAGCCGGGCCTCGACCTCGGCGGGGCCGGCCGAGGCGAGGATGACGTCGTCGACGCCCCAGTCGGCGTTGAGTGCGATCAGGCCGGCTTCGGTCACCACCGCGACCAGCGGCACGCCGAGCCCGGTGGCGTGCAGCATGCGACAGGTCGCGCGGGCCTCGCTCAACTCCGATCGAGCGTCCACCAGCACCGCGTCCGGGCTGGGGCCCGCGACCAGGGTGCGAACGTCACGCGGCGCGGTGCGGACCGAGTGCGGCAACAGGTCGAGTGCCGGCAGCACAGCCGACGGTTCACCTGCGCGTGCGGTCACCAACAGCAGGATCTCCACGATCACCTCCGTCCCGGCGGCGCACGGCCGCACGCGACCAGACACACTCACGAGGGAGCGCGCTGAGAAATTGCGTGGTCCCGGCGTCGCTGACGGGCGGGTAACGGGTTGAGCGTAACCGATCGCCTCGGCCGCGCCGTCAGGCCATTTCCTGTTTGTCTACCTTGCCCCTGATCGTGGCCCAGGTTTTAACGTTGCCGAAACCCATGACCACCGCGTCGGGCGGTCGGTCTGGCACGATCGGGTCGTGTTTCCCTCCACGTCGCCCGAGGCCGGCCGCGAATCGTGGCCCGCCGGGCCCCACCCGGGTCCGGCCGCCACGCCGTCCCGCGGCCACCCGCCCGCGCCGCGTACCGGTCCGGCCACCACCGACGGCGACCGCCGCGTGCGGGGTGGGCCTCGTCGTGCCCGTCGCGCCGGTGAGCCGGCTCGCCGCTCCGAGGACGAGGTCGACGAGCCGGAGGAGGAGGTCGTACCCCCGGTCGACGTGCGCCGCCAGTTGGCGGTGACCATCGCCGGCTTCGCCGCGTTGCTCGGTGTCGGTCTGGTGCTCGGCGCGCAGACGTCTGGCCCCGGTCACCGCCTGCCGTTCGCCTTCATCATCTTCGGCGTCCAGTTGCTGTTCGTGCTCGCCTGGACCATGGCGATGCGACCGCCGGCGCTGCTGGTGGTCGCCGGGATCAGCGCCGCGGTCGCGGCGCTCGTCGACATCGCCGCGGTGCAGACCGACGTCGCCGGCCTGGCGCCGCTGGGCTACCTGGCCGCCGGTGGGTTCCTCGCCGCGGTGCTCGGCCAGTTGGTCCGCCGGGTCGACCGGGTCCGGGTCACCGACTCGCTCGGCGCCACGCTGCTCATCGTGGTCGGGGTGGTGGCCTTCGGCACCCTGATCGTGCTCAGTCGGATTCCGGCCGGCACCCAGGCGATCACCGTCTGCCTGACGGCGAGCGGTGTCGCGCTGACCGTCGCCCGGTTGACCGACGCCGTGCTGCCCTGGCCCCGGCTGGCTCCGCAGGTGCCGCGGGGCGCCGCCGGGGTGGTCGCCGGCGCGATGGTCGGCACGCTCACCAGCGCGCTGCTGGGCAGCTACCTGGTGGCTCCCTTCACGCCGACCCGGGCCGCCGTGATCGGCCTGGTCGCGGCGGTCACCGCCGTCCTCTCCGATCTCGCCGTGGGGTACGCGGAGGCGGGCCGGCTGATGGCCGGCGAGACGCCCACGATGTGGGTGGCTCGGCACATGCAGGGTCCGCTCGGCGGGTTCGCCCTCGCGGCGCCCGCCGCGTACGCCATGTGCATGCTGTTCCTCTGAGTCACGGTTGAGCCCGGAGTCGGTCGGGTACCTATGGGTGCGCCGCGCTGCGGCACCGGCACGGACGACCCGTCAGCTCGGCGGGCGGAGACAGGAGGCGGCGTGGCGCAGGACTATCCGGTGGACGAGGCGCGACCCCGACGCCGCGGCCGCAAGCTGCTCATCGGGCTGTTCGTGCTGCTCCTGCTGCTGGCCGGGTTGCTGGTGGTCGCCGACCGGGTGGCGGTCGGGGTCGCCGAGCGGATGATCGGTGAACGCGTCCAGCAGGAGGTCGCCAAGCAGGGCGCGCAGTCCACCAAGCCGGACGTGGAGGTCGCCGGAGTCCCGTTCCTCACCCAGGTGCTCGACGGCCGCTATGAGCGGATCTCGATCAAACTGCGGGACGTGCAGGCCCCGGTCGAGGGCGACACCGTGCTGTTGCCGGTGCTCAACGTGGACGCTCGCAACGTGCGGGCCGCACTGGACACCCTGCGCAGCGGCCAGGGTGACGTCGTGGCGGACACCGTCAAGGGCACGGGCACGATCAGCTACGAGAGTCTTGCCGCCCTGCTGAAGCGGCCCGGCCTCACCCTCGGCGAGCAGAACGGCAAGCTCGCCGTCACGGCCCCGGTCGACATCCTCGGTCAGAAGCTCACGGTCAGCGGCACCGCCGACGTCACGGTCGCCGACAACGGCGCGGTCGCCCTGCGTTTCAACGAGTTGGACGCCGCGGGCCTGCCGAACCTGCCGTTGGCCCGGGCCCTCGTGAGCAACTACGCCAAGAGCATCTCCATCGACGTACCCCTGCCCGACCTGCCGTTCCAGCTCGCCGTCCGGGAGGTCCGCCCGCTGCCGGAGGGGTTGGCGGTCACCGCCGACGCGAAGAACGTGCCGATCAATTCCGCCAGCTGAGCCGCGACCCGGGCCGCGCTGGCCCGGGTCGTTCCCGGATGGTGGTCGGCTCAGTGGCAGCACGGTCACCGGCTGGTAGGCTCCCTGCTCATGGGGACCCACCTCACCAAACGGCGCGCGGTCGACCTGTGCCGCGTGGCCACCTGCCTGTGTCGCCCCGTCATCTGACGGCGGGGCTGTCTCCGGCCGCCTTATGGCGGCCACCGGCACAGGGTTCTCGCACCCTCCGGTAAATCCCACCGAACGCCCGGCAGCGGCGCCGTCGCACGAACCCGTGATCCATCCTTCCGCTGGGTCCGCGCGTGGTGCGACAGTTACACCCATCGATCTCGCGCGTTGGCTCACCATCCATCCTCACCAGGGAGTGATTCGATGAGTCGCGACACCGCACTCGTTTCGGCCGAGTGGGCCGAGAAGAACCTCGACGCCCCGGGCGTCGTCTTCGTCGAGGTCGACGAGGACACCTCGGCCTACGACACCGGCCACATCGCCGGCGCCATCAAGATTGACTGGAAGACCGACCTGCAGGACCAGGTCCGCCGGGACTTCGTCAACAAGACCCAGTTCGAGGCGCTGCTCTCCGAGCGGGGCATCAGCAACGACGACACCGTCATCCTCTACGGCGGCAACAACAACTGGTTCGCCGCGTATGCGTACTGGTACTTCAAGCTCTACGGCCACCGCGACGTGAAGCTGCTCGACGGCGGTCGCAAGAAGTGGGAGCTGGATGCCCGTCCGCTGGTCACCGAGGCGGCGGCCCGCCCGGCGACGCAGTACGTCGCGCAGGAGCCGGACACCTCCATCCGGGCGTTCCGCGACGAGGTCGTCGCCGCGATCGGCACCAAGAACCTGGTCGACGTGCGCAGCCCCGACGAGTTCGCCGGCCGCCTGCTCGCCCCTGCCCACCTGCCCCAGGAACAGGCGCAGCGGGCCGGCCACATCCCCACCGCGATCAGCGTCCCGTGGTCCAAGGCGGCCAACGAGGACGGCACCTTCCGGTCCGACGACGAGCTGCGCCGGATCTACGGCGACGCGGGCCTCGACGACGGCAAGGAGACCATCGCCTACTGCCGCATCGGCGAGCGCTCCTCGCACACCTGGTTCGTGCTCCAGGAGCTGCTGGGTCACCGCAACGTCAAGAACTACGACGGCTCCTGGACCGAGTACGGCTCGCTGGTCGGCGTGCCGGTCGCGCTCGGCGACGAACCCGGGGAGGCCTGATCATGACTCTCCCCACCGCCGCTGGTTGCGCCGCACCTGACCAGGCCGCACCGCTGCCGGCCAGCCTGGACCTGGAGAAGGAAACCGTCATCACCGGCATCGTCCGCTCTGCCGAGGACGAGCCGGTGCCGGGCGCGTACGTCCGGCTGCTCGACTCGACCGGCGAGTTCACCGCCGAGGTGGTGACCTCGGCCGCCGGTCAGTTCCGGTTCTTCGCCGCGCCTGGTTCCTGGACCCTGCGCGCACTGTCCCGGCACGGCAACGGCGACACCGCCATCACCGCCGGTCGGGGCGTCAACGAGGTTGCCGTCACCGTCGTCTGACCCACCGCTCTGATCGACCGGGGCCGGTCACCCACACGGGTGACCGGCCCCGGTCGTTTCCCGCCACGTCAGTAGGCGCGCATCCTGCTCTGGTTGTCGGCGGGGGCCGAGTCCGGCGCAACCACCGAGCGGGATGTGGAACCACCGCCTCCGCTGCCGGGGCGGCGGCGCAGGCGTGACACCATGACCGGGTGAGCGGTGCTGTCCAGACGGGTTGGGCCTCTTCGGCCGGTCCCGCCGCGCCGGCACCCGCCCGGTCGTGGCGGCGTTGGCTGCTGGCCGCGACCGTGGCCTGGGCCCTGCTGTTGGCCCTGCTCACCTGGATGTCGGTCCGCCAGGATCCGCCGACCGTGCGCGAGCAGCGTTCCCTGGACCAAGCCGGTCTGGTGGTCGACCGGGCGGTCGGCGAGCTTGCCCGGGCGGCCGGTGTGGGCGGGCTGCTGGAGCTGAGCCCGCCGCGGGTCGTGTCGGGCTGCCGGGTCACCCCGTTCGCCGACGGGGCGAGGCTGCGACGCGAGGTCGGCGTGCTCGCGCCCACCGGCAGCGAGCAGGCCGTCCTGACCGGCATCGCCGATCGGCTGCCGGCGAGTTGGCGGGCCGGGGTCGGCCCCGGCCTGGACGGCCCCGAGCTGCACGCCGACGCCGGCGAGTTCGTGGCCGTCGTGGGGCGCCCGACCGTGGACGGCCGGGTGCTGTTGCTCGTCGACACCGGTTGCCGGCCGGTCGGCTCCGGCTACTGGCCAGGCCTGTCGCCTGCTGCCGGCCCGGAAGCCGCGGCCCTGACCGCCGCGCTGACGGCGCTCGGCCGGCCCGGTGACGCCCCGCCGGAGTTGGTCGTGGCGCCCTGCCCGGGCGGCGGGTTGGCCCGCACCGCGCGGTCCGCGGCCGGTCCCGGCCCGGCCGCGTCGAAGGACGCCCTCGCCCCGCTGGCCGGCAACACCCCACTGCTGGACCAACCCCCGGTGTACGCGTACCGCGCCGGCCCGGTCACGGTGTTCGCCGACCTCGCGCCGGACGCCACCCGACTGGCCGCCACCGTCGGCTGCCCGAACTGAGCGGGGCAACCCGCCCGGGTCAGCCGCCGCCCGGCTGGTCCTCCGGGTCGCGGCTGCGCCCCAACGCGTCGACCATGCCCCAGCGGCCGGGGATGTCCAGCAGCTCGACCCGACCCATCCCCGGCGGCACGGCCGGGTCGATGATCAGGTGCTCGCCCTGCGGCTCCAACCCCAGCATCACCCGCAGCAGCAGCAGCGGAGTGCCTGTCGACCAGGCCTGAGGGCTGCACGCGGTCGGGTACTCCACCGGGTAGTCGGTGAGGTCCCGGGCGTAGCCGGCGAACGCCTCCGGCAGCCGCCCCTCGAAGTACCGGGACGCGGCGAGCATCGTGTCGCAGAGCTTGCCGGCCTCCTCCCGGAAGCCGTACCGCCACAACCCCCAGGCAATGATCGAGTTGTCGAACGGCCACACCGTGCCCACGTGGTAGCCGATCGGGTTGTAGCGCCCCTGGTCCGCGGCGAGCGTCCGCACCCCCCAGCCGGAGAACAGGCGTGGCCCGAGCAGGTGCTCGACCACCTTGCCGGCACGCGACTCGTCCACGATGCCGCTCCACAGCAGGTGCCCGATGTTCGAGGTCAGCGCGTCCACCTGCCGGCCGTCGGCGTCCAGCGCGAGCGCGTAGTACTCGCGGTCGGCGATCCAGAAGTCACGGTCGAACCGCCGTTTGAGATCGGCGGCCTGCCGCTCCAGCTCGTCGGCGTACTCCGGGTCGTTCCAGAAGGTCCGGGCCAGCCGGGCCGCCCGGATCTTCGCGTCGTACGCGTACCCCTGCAACTCGCAGGTGGCCCGGGGGAAGCCGGGCAGTTGGCCGTCGGCGTACGAGATGGCGTCCCAGGAGTCCTTCCAGCACTGGTTCTGTAGGCCGGTCTCCGGGTTGCGGGTCTGATACCACAGGTAGCCGGTGCCGAGCAGGTCGCCGTAGGTGTCGATCCACTGCAACGCCGCGCGGACCTGCGGCTCCAGCCGTCGCACAAGCGTGGAGTCACCCGTCCAACGCTCGTACTCGTCGAGCAGGATGACGAACAGTGGTGTCGAGTCGGCCGACCCGTAGTACGGCGAGTGTGGCTGCTCCTCGAAGCCGGCGGTCTCCCCGTACCGCAGCTCGTGCAGGATCTTGCCGGGCTCCTCGTCCCGGAAGTCGTCCACCCGGTGCCCCTGTAGTCCGGCCAGCATCAGGATTGTCGGCGGGACCAGCTCCGGCAGGAACGGCAGCACCTGCAGTGAGGTGATGATGCTGTCCCGGCCGAACAGGGTCATGAACCAGGGCAGTCCCGCGGCGATCAGCCGCACGCCCAGGGCGATCGACTCGTAGCGCAGGGCGGCCAGGTCGTTGAGGCTGCGCCGGTACGCCCCGGCCAACGGCTCGCAGTCGCACCCGAGTTTCGGCGCCCGGTCGATCAGCTCCTGCTGCTCGGCCCGGATGGCGTCCGCGTTGCGGCTGCCCCCGTACGGCAGGGTGGCCCGGATGTCCTCGCCACGCGCCCCGTAGACGACGCTTGACACGTGCAGCCGGGTGGTCCACGTGCTGTTGCGGGCGATCCGGACCTGAAAGGTCATCCCGGTGGCGTCGACCTGCGCGGGCGCACTTGTGGTGACCACCATCTCCCGGTGGAACGCCTCCCGCCGGTAGGTCAGCCGCAGCTCGTTCTCGGCGACCGAGACGGTGGTCCGGCCCCGCTTCTGCCGAGAGTTCTTGATCTCGAACAGGTCGGCGAAGTCGGCCCCGACCTCGATGCGGATGGTGCACTCGGACTCCGCGCCGAGGTGGTTGAGCACGGTCAGCTCCTCCTCGAAGCTGCCCACGATCGCCCGGCTGCGGATCACCGACGCCTTCGCGTCCAGATAGTGCGTGGGTTCCCCGGGGGCGAGGAAGAACTTGGTGCGGTACGACTCGGTGGCGTCGACGGAGAGGGCGTGCAGCCGTTCGCCGTCCAGGGTGAGCACCCAGGTGGACAGGAATCGGGTGTCGAAGGAGAACAGCCCGGTGGGGAAGTCGTAGGACGGTTCGATGTCTCCCCGCCGGTCGCTGACCAGGAAGGTGTTGCCGTCCAGGATGCTGACGAGTTCCTTCACGCCGGCCGTCCGGCTGCGCGGCGCGCCGTTTCGCGGGGGTCGCGGGTGCCGGGCGGGTTCGGGAAGAACCGCCGGAAGGCGAGGAAGAGCACCACGTTGCCGCTGAACGTGCTCTCGTTGCGCAGCACCGCGGCGACACCCTGGGCCTCACCGGTGATCAGCCGGTCGAAGAGCGCGGCGCTGCTGTACCAGATCGCGTCGGCCGGCCCGCGCCCGCGGCTGACCTGCACCGACCCGGGCCGCATCCGGACCAGCCAGTGCTCGGTCCGGTGGTCGTCGCCGAGGTCGATCTGCAGGGTTCCGTCGGCCAGGCCGCCCAGGACGTCGGGGGCGCGCGACGGCAGTGCTTCGAAGAACCTCTCCGTCGCCTCGGTCACATCCGAATCGTAGGCAGCCGCCCGAGTTGTCGGGTCGGTATCGGCACTCCGCTCGAATCGACAGCCCGCGTCGGGCCGGTCAGTAGACGAGCGCCTGCGCGCCCTCGGCCATCGCCTCCTCGACGAAGACCGCCGCACCCGCGATCCGGACCCCGGGCAGGACGTCGTCCGGGCCGATCTCCCGGCGGGCCGCGCACTGGGTGCAGGCCGTCACCCGGCCGCTGGTCAGGATGACGTGCAACAGCTCGGCCAGCGGCGCGGAGTGCGGCAGCTCGAACTGTTGCGCACGACCGGGCAGGGCGAACCAGGTCGACTCACCGGTCAACCAGAGCGACACGTCCACTCCGGCCGCGACGGCCGTCGCGGCGACCGTGAATGCCTGTGCGCACCGCTCCGGGGCGTCCGCCCCCGCGGTGACCTTGACGACGAGAGTGCGGGCCATGTGGCCCAGCATAGGATGGCCGGGATGGTTACCGAGATCGGGTTTGTCAGCCTGTTGGTCGCTGGCCTGGGCGGGCTCGCCGGTGGCCTGGTCTACCTTGCCGTACGCATTTCGAGAGGACGCTGGTGACGCTGGTGAGCGACGAGAATCCGCTGCAGCCGCCGTGGCTGAACGCGCCGCCGGTCGAGGAGTACCCGTTCGAGGAGAGTCACGACCTGCGGGTCGGGCCGAAGCTGCATCCCGCGCTGGACGGCCTGCTGCCCTACGTCGGTCTGTGGCGCGGCCGGGGCAAGGGTGGTTTCCCCACCATCGAGGATTTCGACTACGCGCAGGAGATCCGGATCAGCCACGACGGCCGACCGTTCCTGCACTACGAGTCCCGTGCCTGGATCCTGGACGAGCAGAGCAGGCCGGTCCGGCCGGCCGGCCGTGAGATCGGCTGGTGGCGACCGGTGCTGGTGGACGGACGCGCGACAGATGAGCTGGAGGTGCTGCTGACCACGCCCACGGGGGTGATGGAGCTGCACCTGGGCAAGCGCACCGGCACGCAGGTGGAGTTGGCCACCGACGCGGTGGTACGCACTCCGACCGCCAAGGAGGTCACCGGCGGGAAGCGGCTCTTCGGCATCGTCGAGGGCGCGCTGCTCTACGCCCAGGAGATGGCCGCGATGGGGCACGGGCTCAGCCCGCACCTCTCCGCCCGGCTCGTCCGGGTCGGCGGCTGACCAGGGTTGGTGTCAACGCCCTGGGCCCGCCGCAGGCCGGCCAGGGGCTTTTGGCACAGGCGCTAGACGGGGTAACCCAGCAGGGACTGTAGGGCGGGGGTGCGCGGGCAGCGGTCCCGACGCACCCCGTCCAGCGTGTGGACCTCGACGGCCCCGCGCACGGACGAGGTGAACCACACGCCGTCCGCCGCGTGCAGCTCGGCGGTGGTCACCATCCGCTCGGCGGCGTTCAGGCCCAGCTCGCCGGCGTGGGCGAGCAGCCAGGCGACTGTCGTGCCGGCGAGGATGCCGGTGGTGGCGGCCGGCACCGTGCAGAGCGTGTCGTCGGTGAGCCACACCACGTTGGCCCAGGGGCCCTCCAGGGCGTACCCGTCGGAGGAGACCCACAGCACGTCGTCCACCCCGGCCCGGTTGGCCCAGCGGCGGGCGGCGCTGTTGACCGCGTACGACGTGGATTTGATCCCGGCGGGCAGCCAGCTCAGCCCGTTGCGGGCGTCGGCGGGCACCCCGAGCGGCAGGGTGGCCACCCCGATCCCGTCCCGGCGGGCTGCCCGGGAGGCCGCCGGCACCTCGGCCAGCGTGGCGTAGACCGTCGGCGGTCCGCCGCTCTCCGGGCCTCGCGTGCAGACCAGCCGAAGTGTCCCTTCCACAGCCGCTGGCCAGCCTGCGCGTACCTCGTCGAGCAGGTCGATCAGCGCCGCGGTGGGCGGCACGGCCAGTTCGACGGCGTCGGCGGCCGCGACCAGGCGGGCCAGGTGTTCGTCGCGCAGCCACGGCCGGCCCTGACGGAGGTGCATGGTCTCGAAGAGGCCGTCGCCACGGAGGACGCCGAGGTCGTCACCGCGGAGCACCGGATCGCCGGCCGCCACCGGGCCGCGCCCGAGGACGGCGATTCGCGTGGTCGGCTGGGTCGCGGTCGTACCGGTGGGCGTCGTCACCATGACCGTCGAGCGTAGCGGCGGTCGATCGCGGTGCGCGGACCGGCATGGTGGCCGAACTATGATCGGAGGGTGTCCGAATCCTCCCTCGCGGAAATGCTGCGGGCCCGTGGGCTGCGGCTGACGGCCCAGCGGCAGCTCGTCCTCCAGGCGGTGCTCGATCTGGGCCACGCCACACCGGAGCAGGTGCACACCGCGGTCCGGGAGGTCGCCGCCGGCGTCAACATCACCACCATCTACCGCACGCTGGAGCTGCTGGAACGGCTCGGCCTGGTCACCCACACCCACCTGTCGCACGGCTCACCGACCTATCACGCCGCGGGTGAGCACCAGCACGTCCACCTGGTCTGCCGGGAGTGTGGGGCGATCGACGAGATCGATCCGCTGCTGCTCCGCCCACTCGCCGACGAGTTGGTCGCGCAGCGCGGGTTCCGGGTGGATATCGGGCACGTGTCACTCTTCGGCGTCTGCGCACGCTGCGAGAACGGGGACAACAAATGATCGACATCGCGGGTGCGGTGGCCGTCGAGAGCATCGACGAGGCCAGCCGCGACCAGCCGGATCCGGCGCACGTCGCGGCCGGGGTGCGGGGGGTGGCCGCGCACTACGGCGACCCGCTGCGTGAGCAGCGCACCCTCGACACCGAGGTCGGCCTGGTCGACCGGTCGCACCGGGGGGTCATCGCGGTGCCCGGGGAGGAGCGCGCCGGGTGGTTGCACACGATCACCTCGCAGTACCTGACGACGCTGGCCGCCGGTGAGGGCACCGAGCTGCTGGTGCTCTCCCCGCACGGCCACGTCGAGCAGCACGCGCTCGTCGCCGAGGACGGCGAGACGGCGTGGCTGGACACCGAGCCGGGTGCGACCGAGGGCCTGCTGACCTACCTGGAGAAGATGCGGTTCTTCAGCCGGGTCGACCCGCGCGACGCGACCGCCGAACGGGCGTTGCTGTCGCTTGTCGGGCCGGCGGCGACGGAGGCGCTGGCCACGCTCGGCGTGACCGGGCTGGCCGAACCGGACCTGGTCGCGGTGCCCGGCCCGAAGTTCGCCGCCGGCGCCGTCCCACCACGGGCGAGCGTCCGGTACGACGTCAAACCGCTGCCGATCGGCGGCTGGGCACGACGGGGCCTGCTCGGGGTGGACCTGCTGGTGCCCCGCCCGGCAATGGATCAGGTGGTGGCCGAGCTGCGTGGCGCGGGCGTGCCGGTCGCCGGCCTGTGGGCGTACGAGGCGATCCGGGTGGCCGCCCGGCAGCCCCGGGTCGGGGTGGACACCGACCACCGGACCATTCCCGCCGAGGTGGATCTGATCGGCCCGGCGGTGCACCTGGACAAGGGTTGTTACCGGGGGCAGGAGACGGTGGCCCGGGTGCACAACATGGGCCGGCCGCCGCGTCGCCTCGTCCTGCTGCACCTGGACGGGGTGACCACCGATCAGCCGCCGACCGCCGGTACGCCGGTGACCCTCGACGGTCGGGCGGTCGGCTTCGTCGGCACCGCCGTGCTGCACCACGAGCTGGGCCAGGTCGCCCTCGCGGTGCTGAAGCGGAACGTCCCGGACGACGCCGCGCTGATGATCGGGGAGACCGCGGCGGCGATCGACCCCTCCTGAGCGGGCCGTCTAGGATCGCCGGCATGACGACAGGGACGTTGATCACGGTGGCTCCGACCGGCGCGGAGTCGGCCAAGGCGGAGGTGCCGGCCCTGCCGGTGACCCTCGACGAGCTGCTGCTCACCGCGAAGGAGTGCGAGGCGCTCGGCGCCGCAGTGATCCACGTCCACATCCGCGACGACGAGGCCCGGCCGACGCTGGACCCGGTGCGGCTGGCCGACACGGTGGCGGCGCTGCGGGCCAGCACCGACCTGATCGTGCAGCTCTCCTCCGGCGGGGCGGTGACCGACCCGGAGGCCGCCCGGCTGGCCGTGCTCGACGCCCGGCCGGACATGGCCTCCTGCACCATGGGCACCGTCAACTTCGGCGACGACGTCTTCCTCAACCGCTGGGAGTTCATCGTCGACCTGCACACCCGGATGCAGGAGCGCGGGATCGTTCCGGAGTACGAGATCTTCGACCTCGGCCACCTGTCCGCGTTGCAGCGACTGCTCGGCAAGTACGGGCTGCCGGCCGGCGGGCACGTGCACGTCGACTTCGTGATGGGGGTGCCGGGCGGCATGCCGGGCACCACCGAGACGCTTGTCGCCGCCCATCGGATGCTGCGCGACCTGCCCGAGGGCACCACCTTCTCGGCCACCGGCGTCGGCCGCAGCACCCTCCCAGTGCTGTTGGCCGCGCTGTCGACGGGCGGGCACCTGCGCGTCGGTATGGAGGACACGGTGACGTACGCGAAGGGCCGCCCGGTGGAGTCCAACATGCAGTTGGTCGCCCGCGCGGTGGGTTTCGCCCAGCTCGCCCAGCGCCCGCCGCTGACCACCACCGAGGCCCGCGAGCTGCTCGGCCTGTAAGGACGGGTGCGTCCCACGCCCCTGTCACCCGGGCGGTGGACGACCTGGTCACCCCGCCGACGGGCACCCCGGGACCGTCGGTACCGTCCAGCGCGTGACGAAGACGTACGAGGGCGGCGCGCCGCTCGCCGAGGTGGTCCGGTCCGGGTTCGTGGAGGGTGCGCACCGCGGCTCGGTGGTGGTGCTGGACGCCGCCGGTGTGCCGGTGGCCACCGCCGGGGACGTGCATTCGCCGGTCTTTCCCCGGTCGGCCAGCAAGCCGATGCAGGCGATCGGGATGCTTCGGGCCGGTCTGGTTCTGACCGACCCGGCCGACCTGGCCCTGGTGTCGGCGAGCCATGCGGGTGAGGACTTCCACCTGGCCCGGGTCGGTGCGCTGCTGGAGCGCGCCGGGCTGGACGCGGAAGCGTTGCACTGCCCGCCCGACCTGCCGGTGGGCACGGCCGCCCGGGAGGCGGTGCTGCGCGCCGGTGGCGGCCCGAGCAGGGTGCAGATGAACTGCTCCGGTAAGCACAGCGGGATGCTGCTGACCTGCGCGGCCGCCGGTTGGCCGCAGGAGGGCTACTGGCGGCCGGAGCACCCGTTGCAGCAGCGGTTGCGGGCGGCCATCGAGGAGTTCACCGGCGAGCGGGCGGCGGCGGTGGGCGTGGACGGTTGCGGCGCCCCGGTGCTCGCCGTGTCGCTGACCGGCCTGGCCGGGGCGTACCTCCGGCTTGTCGACGCCGAGCCTGGCTCGGCGCCGCGCGCGGTGGCCGATGCCATGCGCGCGCACCCGGAGATCGTGGGTGGCACCCAGGCCGACGACACCCGGCTGATGCGCGGCGTCCCGGGCCTGCTGGCCAAGGTCGGTGCCGAGGGCGTGTTCGCGGTGGCGCTACCGGGCGTCGGCGCCGTCGCGCTGAAGATCGACGACGGTGCCGACCGCGCCCGGATGCCGGTGTTGGTCTCCGCGCTGCGCCGGCTCGGCGTGGACGCGCCGGTGCTGACCGAGTACGCGGAGGTGCCGCTCTTCGGCGGCGGGGTCCCGGTCGGCGCGGTCCGCCCGCTCTGGTGACACCACCGGTCCGGCGGCCCGGCTCGGCGGCCAACGCCCGGAACGAACGCTACACCGCACGGGTGTAGCGCTCGTCGCGGTAGGTCCGCCGGCGGGTGGTGCTCTCGGCCGCCTGACGTCGCCGCGGCCGGGCCTGCTGCGGGCCTTAGCTCAGGAAGTCGAGCAGTGCGGCGTTGACCGGCTCCGGACGCTCCAGCGGCAGCAGGTGCGCGGCGTCCGGCACGTCGGGCAGTCGTACCGCGCCGGGGACCTCGGCGGCGATCCGGTCGGCGAGTCGACTGATGTCCGGCACGTCCGCGGCACCGGCGGTGACCAGGACGGGGATCCTCAGCTCGCCGAGGCGGCCGATCGCCGGTGGCGTCAGCTCGCCCACCTCGACCGCGCCGAGCGCCAACTCGGCGGCGAGGGCGCGCTGGTCCATCTCCTGCGCGAACGCGAGCAGTTCCGGGTCGACGTCCTCCGGTCGGCGGGCCGGGCCCACCACCCAGAACCGCACCTCGCCGGCCGCCCCGGCGACGAAGTCGTCGGGATCGACCTCCCCGACCAGGCTGTCCCAGAGGTCGTTGGCCTCCTCGGACCACTCGTTGCCGGAGACCGCGGTGTCGAACAGCGCGAGCGCGCTCACCCGGTCGGGGTGGGCCAGCGCGGTGTCGATGGCGACCGACCCGCCGAAGGAGCAGCCGACCAGGGCGGCCCGGGGCAGGTCGAGCGCGTCCAGCAGCCCGGCCACGTCGTCGTGGTGTGCGAACGGGGTCGGGGGCAGCTCAGAATCTCCGTAGCCGCGCAGGTCCGGAACGATCACCCGGTGCCGGGTGGCGAGCGCGGGCAGCTGCCCCCGCCACATCCGCCGGTCGGCGATGCCGGCGTGCAGCAGCACGACGGGCGAACCCGTGCCGGCCTCGTCGTACGCGATGCTTGCTCCATTGACTGTGATCTTGTGCACGAACGGACCGTACGGATCGGCGAAGCGGTGCGCAAACGGGTGCTGAGACGTCGCTAACTATGGCTAGCGTTTTGCTTGCAAGAGCTAGCGCGGCCGGTTAGCGTCGCTGTCATGGCCACACCGAAGGACCTTCCCGACGTCGGCGGGTTCATCCGCGATCTGCGGCGCAACGCCAAGATCTCGCTGAGGCAGCTCGCCGAGCAGGCGGGGGTCAGCAATCCGTACCTCAGCCAGATCGAGCGCGGCCTGCGCAAGCCGAGCGCCGAGGTGCTTCAGCAACTGGCGAGCGCGCTGCGGGTGTCCACCCCCGCGATGTACCTGCGCGCCGGTCTGCTCGACGACAAGGAAGGCCACGGCGTGCTCGCCGCCATCGCCGTGGACGCCGACCTGACGATGGCCCAGAAGCAGTCGCTCAGCCAGATCTACGAGACGTTCCGTCGGGAGAACGCCCGGCTGGCCGAGGCCCGGGCCGACACCGAGGGCGAGGGCACCGGCGCGACCGCCCCGACCGCCCCGACCGCCCCGACCGGCTCGACCACCCCGACCGACGTCGCCGACCAGCCCGCCGACGTGGCCAACCTGGCCGCCACCGGCCCCACCACCGCAGGCGGCACCCCGACCGAGGCCGTGCTCGAGTCGGTTGCCGTCACCGAGGCGGGCGCCGCCCCCGCCCCGCGCAGCACCAGCACCCCCGAGAAGAAGGCCGCCGCGGCGGCCGAAGAGGAGACGTCATGAGCGAGCCGAAGACCAACCGCATCCCCGCCCCGATCTACGCCGCCGCCGGAGCCGGTGAGTTGGCCATCGAGCAGCTGCGCAAGCTGCCCGCCGTGGTCGGCGTCCTCGGCACCCGGGTCGTCGCCGACCTGGGTGGTCGGGCCGTGCTGACCGGCTTCGAGTTGCGTCAGAAGGCCACCGAGACGCTGCGTACCGCCAATGAGACGGCCGGGACGCTGCGCGACCGGGCGCAGGCCGAGCTGGACCTGACCAAGCTCCGCGAGTCGGCCGACCTGGCCAAGCTCCGCGAGGTTGCCGACCTGGCCAAGCTGCGCGAGGTCACCGACCTGGACAAGCTGCGTGCCGCCGCGACCCGCAACGCCATCATGGTGTTCGCGGGAGCGCAGGCCGCCCAGGAGCGGGCCTTCGCCGCGTACGGTGCGCTTGTCGCCCGTGGTGAGCGGGTCGTCGGCGCCGGTGTGCTGGAGGCCGCCGAGACGGTCAACGCCGACATCGAGGCCACCCAGGCGGTGACGCCCGTCACCACGGCCCCCGCCGCCACGGCCACCGCGCCGACCGAGGTGCCGACCCCGACCGAGGTGCCGACCCCGACCGAGGTGCCGACCCCGGCCGACGTGCCGACCCCGGCCGACGTGGCGGAGATCGCCGAGGCCAAGCCGGCCGCCGTCAAGAAGGCAGCCCGTGCCCCGAAGGCCCCCAAGCCGGCCGCGACCCCGTCGGCGAAGCTGCCCGGGGCCACCAAGCGGACCCGCCCGGCGGCCGAGTAGTTCGACCGGTCGACGACCCCGGCGGCGTCCTTGTCGGACGTAGCCGGGGTCGTGGACATAAACTTGCCGGCATGGCCAACGCCGCGCCGATCTTCGCCTTCGCCGTCCGTGAAGTGATCCAGCTGATCCTGCTCGTCTTCGCGCTCATCGTCCAGGGTGTCGCCCTGGTGCACGCGATCACGCAGCGCTCCGACGCCTTCCCGGCCATCGGCACGCTACCCAAGGGCGGCTGGATCGCCATCCTGGCGGTCTGCCTCGTGCTCACCCTGCTCGGCTTCGGCCCGATCAGCCTCTTCGGACTTGTCGGCATCGCCGCCGGTCTGATCTACCTCCTCGATGTCCGAGTCGGCCTCCGCGAACTCGGTGACGGCAAAGGGTCCTGGTGAGAGGTTTCCGCTGGCCACCCCCACCGGACAGCGGGCCCCGCACCTGGGGCCCCGGCCCCGGTGGGCCGCGGACCGGCCGACCGGCGCTGCCGGAGCCGGAGACCGAGCTGGTCACCACCCCGCACGACGTACGGCTGGAGCGGTTGGTCACCGGCACCGGTAACCCGGTCACCGTCTTCGCGCACGGGCTGGGCAACGGCATCGCCACCACCCGCCCGTTCGGCAGCGGGGTGACCGGCCGCAAGGTGTTCTTCCAGTTCCGGGGGCACGGCCGTTCCGATGCCCCGGACGGGTCGTGGGACTACCTGGACCTGGCCCGGGATCTGCGCGCGATCGCGGACCTCGGCGGGGCCAGCCGGGCGTTCGGCGCGAGCCTCGGTGCGGGTGCCCTCTGTCGCCTGCTCGCGGAGAGCCCGGAGCGTTTCGAGAAGCTTGTCTTCTTCCTGCCGGCGGCGCTCGACGAGCCGCGCGGGCCGGTCGCCCACGAACGGATCATGGGTCTGTTGGAGGCGGTGGAGAGCGGGGACGCGTCGGCGGTCGCCGACGTCGTCTCCCTGGAGATGCCCCCGGCGGTGCGCAACACTCCGGCCGGCTGGGCGTACCTGCGGCAGCGGCTCGACCAACTGCTGCGCGACGGTTTGGCCGGAGGGCTGGCCACGCTCGCGGCGCAGACGTCGCTGCGCCAGATCGGTGACCTGGCGGCGGTCACCGCGCCGGCGCTGGTCATCGGCTGCGTGGGCGACGACCTGCATCCGGTCGAGGTCGCCGAGCGACTCGCCGCCGCGCTGCCGCAGGCCACCCTGCACGTGTACGACAGGCCGGGCGTCCTCTGGACGGAGCGCGCCGACCTGCGGGAGCGCATCGCCGGCTTCCTCAACGAGTAACGTGCCCTGTCATGGGTGTCACACAACACGGCCGCACACACCGACTCGACCTCGCCGACCCGACCCTGCGCGAGTGGACCTGTACGGTCCTGCACGCCGACCCGGAGCAGGGCATCGTGCTGGACCGATCGGCGTTCTACCCGGGCGGCGGCGGCCAACCACCGGACCACGGCGTGCTGCTGTGGCAGGGCGTGCAGACCCGGATCGTCGGCACCCGCAAGGGCGACGACCTCTACCTGATCCCCGCCGAGGGTGACCCGCTGCCGCCGGCCGGCACCGAGGTCGTCGGCGCGCTGGAGGACGAGCGCCGCAGCCGGCTGATGCGTACCCACTCGGGCCTGCACGTGCTCTGCGGTGTGGTGTTCCGCGACTTCGGCGCGCTGGTGACCGGAAACTCGATGGAGCCGGGCGAGGCCCGGATGGACTTCAACCTCCCCGAGGTGCCCCCGGACTTCAAGAGCCGCATCGAGGAGTTGGTCAACGCCGAGGTGGCCGCCGACCGGGCGGTCGCCACCCGGGTGCTGCCGCGTACCGAGGCGCTGGCCCTGCCGGACATCATCCGTACCCAGTCCAACCTCATTCCGCCGGACGAGCAGGAGGTCCGGATCGTCGACATCGTCGGGCTGGACGTGCAGGCCGACGGCGGCACCCACGTCGCGTCCACCGCGCAGATCGGCAAGGTGCAGGTGGTCAAGGTGGAGAGCAAGGGCCGGGCCAACCGCCGGGTACGCGTCCGACTTGTCGATTGACAAATTCGGACGGCGGTTGTCAGGTATCGCTGACAATCTCGCAGGTATGACACAGCCGCTCGTAGGAAAGATCGCGCTCGTCGCCGGTGCCACCCGGGGTGCGGGCCGGCAGATCGCCGTCCAGCTCGGCGCCGCTGGTGCCACCGTCTACGCCACCGGTCGCAGCAGCCGCGCCGGCCGTTCGGAGATGGACCGGCCGGAGACCATCGAGGAGACCGCCGAGCTGGTCACCGCGGCCGGCGGCACCGGCATCGCCGTGCGGGTCGACCACCTGGTGCCCGAACAGGTCCGCGACCTGGTCGCCCGGATCGACGCCGAGCAGGGCCGACTCGACGTGCTGGTCAACGACATCTGGGGCGGCGACCCCCTGGTGACCTGGGAAAAGCCGGTCTGGGAGCAGCCGCTGGAGGCGGGTTTCCGCACCCTGCGACTGGCCATCGACACGCACATCATCACCAGCCACTTCGCCCTGCCCCTGCTGATCCGTAAGCCCGGCGGTCTGGTGGTGGAGATGGGCGACGGGACCAAGGCGTACAACGACGAGAACTACCGGCTGTCGGTCTTCTACGACCTGGCCAAGGTCTCGGTCAACCGGCTCGCCTTCAGCCAGGCGCACGAGCTGAAGCCGCACGGCTGCACGGCGGTGGCGCTCACCCCCGGGTGGATCCGCTCCGAGGCGATGCTGGAGCACTTCGGCGTCACCGAGGACAACTGGCGCGACGGTGCCGCCACCGACCCGAACTTCCTCATCTCGGAGACCCCGGCCTTCGTCGGCCGGGCGGTGGCCGCGCTCGCCGCCGACGAGGAGAAGGACCGCTGGAGCGGCAGGTCCGTCGACGCCGGCACGCTGTCCAAGGTGTACGGGTTCACCGACCTCGACGGCAGCCAACCAGAGGGCTTCCGCTACATCACCGAGGTGGTCGACGCGGGTAAGCCGGCGGACGTCACCGGCTACCGGTAGAGCGCGCCGAGGCGGTCGGCCGCCTCGGCGAACAGCTTCCGCAGCTCGGGTGGATCGAGCACCTCCACCTCGGGGCCGAGCCCCAGCAGTTGGTGGTACGCCACCTGGACCGACTCGACGGGCAGCCGGGCCACCACCCAGCCCTGCCCGTCGGGCGGACTGGCGGCGGCGACCAGTTCGTCGTACACGAAGGGGGCATCGACCAGGTGCCGGAGCTGGCGCAGGCCGGCGGGGCTGAGCCGGACGGCGACCTCGGCCCGCAGCATGGTCCGCAGGAACGACCCGGCCTGCTCGCGCCAGTGCCCGGCCAGGTCGAAGCCCCCGTCGCGGTCGAAGTGCTCCTCGCCCACCTCGACCCCGGTGACCCGGTCCACCCGGTAGGTGCGCACACCGTCGCCGACCCGGCCGACCAGATACCAGACCCCACTCTTCAGGACCAGTCCGTACGGCTCGACCCGGCGGCTCACCTCCCGGTCGCCGCGCCGGTAGCGCAACTCCACCACCCGGTCCGCCCAGACCGCCCGGGCCAGCTCGGGAAGCCAGAGCGGTGGCGCGGTCTCCCGGAACCAGCCCGGTACGTCCAGGTGGAACCGCTGCCCGGTACGGGCCGGGGCGTCGCGCAGGGCGGGTGGCAGTGCGGCGAGCACCTTCAGCTCGGCGGACGCGACCGCGTCGGCGAGGCCCATCTCGCCGGCCGGCCCGGGTAGGCCGCTGAGGAAGAGCGCCTCCGCCTCGTCCCGGGTCAGCCCGGTCAGTCGGGTGCGGTAGCCGCCGAGCAGCCGGTAACCGCCGGCCCGACCCCGGTCCGCGTACACCGGCACCCCGGCGGCGGAGAGGGCCAGCACGTCCCGGTAGACGGTCCGCTCGGAGACCTCCAACTCCCGCGCCAGCTCGCTCGCGGTCATCGATCCGCGCGACTGCAACAGCAACAGCAACGAGATCAGTCGGGAGGCACGCACCCGCCCATCCTGCCCCGCTCACCGTCGGGCGGATCCGATCACCGCTCGCTAGGCTGCTCGATCGTGGATGCCAGCAGAATCGCCAGCCCGGTGACCGGGGTCGTCGGACGCTTCCTCGCCGGGGCGGGGCTGCTCCTGCGTGGGCTGGGCCTCTACGTCCGCAGCCCGGGGTTGATGCTGCTCGGCATCGTGCCGGCGCTGATCTCCGGTGCGCTGTTCCTGGCCGCGCTCGCCACGCTCGTGTACTTCGTGGACGACCTCGCCGCGCTCGTCACCCCGTTCGCCGACGGCTGGTCGAGCACCTCCCGCAGCCTGGTCCGGGTGATTGCCGGGCTGGCCTTCCTGGGGGTTGGCGGCCTGCTCGGAGTGCTCACCTTCACCGCGGTGACCCTGGTCATCGGCGACCCGTTCTACGAAAAGATCTCCGAGCAGGTCGAGCAGCGGTACGGCGGCACGCCCGGCGCGGTGGACGTGCCCTTCTGGTCGTCGCTGCGTCGCAGCCTCGCCGACTCGGTACGGCTGGTGGCGCTCACGGCGCTGGTCGGGATTCCGCTGTTCCTCGCCGGCTTCATCCCGGTGGTCGGGCAGACTGTCGTTCCGGTCATCGGGGCGGCGGTAGGCGGGTGGTTCCTCGCCGTGGAGCTGGTCGGTGCACCGTTCTACCGGCGGGGGATGCGGCTGCCGCAGCGCCGGACGATCCTGAAGACCGACCGAGCCACCTCGCTCGGTTTCGGGGTGGCGGTCTTCCTCTGCTTCCTCATCCCGCTCGGCGCGGTGCTGATCATGCCGGCGGCGGTCGCCGGTGCCACCCTGCTGGCCCGTCGATCGTTGGGCCAATCGATCGAGAGGGACTGACATGGAGATCACCCTGGTCGAGGGGGACATCACCACCCAGCGGGTGGACGCCGTCGTGAACGCCGCGAACTCCTCCCTGCTCGGCGGCGGTGGCGTCGACGGCGCGATCCACCGGCGCGGCGGGCCGGCCATCCTGGCCGAGTGCCGGGCGCTGCGGGCGTCCCACTACGGCAGGGGCCTGCCCACGGGTCAGGCGGTGGCGACCACTGCCGGGGAGCTGCCGGCCCGCTGGGTGATCCACACCGTCGGGCCGGTCTGGTCGGCCAGCGAGGACCGGTCGGCGTTGCTGCGCGACTGCTACGCCAACAGCCTGCGGGTGGCCGACGACCTGGGCGCGTCCACTGTGGCGTTCCCGCTGATCTCCGCCGGCATCTACGGCTGGCCGCTCGACGACGCGGTCCGGCAGGCGCTGTCGGTGCTGCGCTCGGCCACGCCGGTCGCCGTCACCGGGGCACGCCTGGTGCTGTTCGGCGCCGACACCCACGCGACAGCCCGCCAGCTCTTCGACGCTGCCTGACGGCGGCCCCCGCCGCCGCGCCCGCTGCTCCCGCGCCCGCTCCCGCCTCGATCAGGTCAGGTCGGCCAGGCAGGACCACTGGGACGTCACCGGTCGGTAGCCCAGGCGGGCGTTGATCGCCAGCATGGGCGCGTTGGCCTCGTCGTTCGAGGTGTACGCGACGCGCACGCCGTTGGCGGCCGCTCGGTGCAGCGCCGCCGTCTTGGCCAGCCGGGCCAGTCCACGTCCCCGGTACGCCGGAACGCTGCCCGTGTAGTCCGACCACATCCGGTCCCCGTCCCGCTTCACGAGGCTGAAGGCGGCCACCACGCCGTCGACCTCGGCGGCGACGCTGGCCGTCTTGTCCAGCCCGAGGTTGTCCCACACGTCGTACTGCCAGCTCTCGTAGCTCTTCGCGTCGACCGGCACGTCGCTCGGTTCGTCGACGGCCGAGGCCACGTCCGCCACGTACAGCAGGTGCGGGTCCACATCGGCGATCGGACGCAGCCGTACGCCGGGGGGAGGCTCGGGCAGCGCGGGTGCCGGATTCAGGTCGAGCGCCGAGTAGCGAACCTCTCGGCTGGGCTCGTAGCCGTGTCGACGGGCGAACGGCAGCGCATCCGGCAGTGCCATCGCACGTACCCGGCGGATTCCCAACGGGCGGAGGTAGTCGGTCGCGGCGGTCAGCAACGCCGTCCCGATGCCCCGCCGCCGGTGCTCCGGGTGCACGTGCAGCAGGTTGATGCCACCGACGTCCGCCGCTGCGGTCGTCCCGATGCGTTCGGCGGACACCCAACCGACCACGCGATCGTCGGCTTCGGCGACGAACGCGGTCCAGTCCTCCTCGGGCGGCGGCTCGGCGATCATCTTCCGGGTCGACTCGACCCCGCGCACGAGGTACGGGAAGACCGTCGCCCGCAGGGCCACCACCGCCGGGGCGTCGTCCGGCTGCGCCACACGGATCCGCATGTCAGGCCCCCGCCCGTACGGCGGCGACGGCCTCGACCTCGACGAGTTGGTCGGGGTAGCCGAGCACGGTGACGCCGAGCAGGGTGCTGGGCGGGTCGTGGTCGCCGAAGAAGTCGCGCACCACCTCCCAGACGGTCACCAGGTCGGCCTGCCGGGAGGACGCCACGTACACGGTGGTCTTGACGACGTCGGTGCGGGTGGCACCGGCCGCCGCGAGGGCGGTCTGGAGATTCGCCAGCACCTGCCGGGCCTGTGCGGCGTGATCGCCCGGCGCGACGGTGCGACCCTCGGCGTCCAGCGGGCACGCGCCGGCGGTGAAGACCAGTCGGGCGGTTGGCTCGACGGTGGCCGCGTACGCGTATTCGGCGACGTCGGATAGTGCGGGGACGCGCAGCAACGCGACATGATCAGGCATGGTGGCGAGGCTAACGATGATCGCCCGCCGCAGCGAGGAGTTAAGCCCGCGCCCGGCACGCCGAGGAGGCAGCAACTTCAGGGTTGTTGGTGCCTCCGGACGCCGTGAGGCGCCAACAACCCCGAAGTTGTGCGGATCTTGCCGCGGGCACGCGGCACGCGGGGCCGCGTTCGGGCGGGTGCGACCGGTCAGGCGGAGGCGCGGCGGATCAGTTCGGTCGGGAGCATGACCGCCTGCTCGATCGTCTCCCCGGCGGCCAGCCTGAGTAGTTGACGGGTCATCCGCCGGCCGAGTTCCACGATCGGCTGCCGGACGGTGGTCAGCGGTGGCTCGGTGTACGCGGCGGTCTCGATGTCGTCGAAGCCGACCACGGCGACGTCCTCCGGCACCCGCCGGCCGGCTTCGCGCAGCGTCCGCAGTGCGGCGTGTGCCATCAGGTCGGAGGCGGCGAAGACGGCATCCAGGTCGGGGTGCTCGGTGAGCAGTTGACGCATCGCCGCCGACCCGGACTCCCGGGTGAAGTCACCGACGGCGATCAGCTCGGGCAGCCCCGCGTCGGTTACCGCGCTGCGGTAACCGCTGAGCCGTTCGATGCCGGCGACCATGTCCTGCGGGCCGGCGATGGTGGCGATCCGCCGACGACCGCTGTTGATCAGGTGTCGGATGGCCGCGGTCACGCCGGCCACGTGGTCGACGTCGACGTACGGCACGGGCACGTCGCCGAGCGGCCGGCCGCTGACCACCACCGGGATGCCGAGCCGGGCGAGCGTGCCGGGCAGCGGGTCGGCACCGTGCAGCGAGGCGAAGAGCACCCCGTCGACGTGCCGGCCGGTGGTGTACCGCTCGACCCGGTGGTGCCCGGCCGGTGAGCCGGCGAGCATCAGCACCAGTTGCTTGTCGGCCGCCTCCAGCTCCTGGCTGACGCCGCGGATGATGCCAGGGAAGACCTGGTCGTCGGAGAAGACCCGGGTGGCCGCCTCCGGCATGACCAGGGCGACCGAGTCGGTGCGTTGGGTGACCAGGCTGCGGGCGGCGAGGTTGGGCACGTACCCCAACTCGGCGACGGCCCGGGTGACCGCCTCCCGGATCGGCTCGGCGACGGTGGTGGAGCCGTTGACCACTCGGGACACGGTGGCCCGGGACACCCCGGCCCGCGCCGCCACCGCTTCGAGCGTCGGCCGTTGCGCCGTCGTCATCGTGCCTTCCCCCCGCTCGTCACAGCCCGTTCCGGGAAACACCCCGCGCCGCTGGGTCAGGTGGTCGACGCGCCGCGTCCCGAACCGTTCGCGGTGACCCTCGGCCCAGTAGAGGTGTCCAGGAATGACCATACGAGAAGACCGCCACGGCAGAGCGCCCCGCCGAGGGTGGCCGATGCGGCACGCCCTGTCAAGAGAGCGCTCTCTCGGGTCCACGACTCCCGACCCGATCGAGGGCGCCACCCGGCGGGGTGACGCCCTCGATCATGCCGAATCGATCACTTGGCCCGCAGGCCGTCCAGCAGGGCACGATCGCCGGCAACGACAAGCGTCTCGAAGCTCACCCGGCCCCAGAGCGCCAGCAACAGGTCGCTCGCCGTGCCGCTGACCTGCGCCCGAGCGTGATGATCGTCGTGATCGAAGATGGTCGCCGTGTCGAGCAGCGCCACCCCCTCGCCGCGCAGCCGCAAATACCACTCCTGAGCCGCGTCGGTCGCGGTGAGCTGCACCACCCCGCGCCAGTCGCCCGGCGTCCGCCGCCGACCCGCCGGCAGCCAGGTGTCCAGCACCTCGCTCACCCCGTCGGCCGCGAGCTTCGCCTCCACCGGATCACCGGCGGCGATGGCGAGCTGGGCATCCCACCGGTGCACAGCCGTCTCGTGCGCCATCCGACGCGGCCAGAAGCCGGCCTTCTTCGGCTGCGGGGCCCAGTTCCACGCCGGTGCCTCCGGGTCGAGCCCGTCGAAGACGGTCATCAGCCTGTCGTACCCCTGCTGCCACAGCTGGAGCGGGCTCACGCCCGGGTCCGCCGCAAGCGGTTCCCGGCGGGCCGGCTGAGCGGTCTGGCCGGACCCGGCGAACGACGAAACCCAGTGGTAGACGCCAGCGAGGTGCAGTGTGAGGTCGTTGACCGTCCAGCCCGGACAAGACAGAACCGGTGTCTCCGGCGGTGCCTCGGCCACCGCCGCCGCGAACGCCGGGCCCTCCGCTCGGAGCGCACCGATCCAGAAATCCTTGCTGCCCTGCAGTCTGCTCATCGCCATCCTCCCGGGGGTGCCGGGCGACCAGTGGGTGCCACGGCTATCAGTCAGCCTAAGGTGAAGGGCGTGCCAGACGCCTCCGCCCAGCCGACAACCGAAGCCGATCGTGCCATCCCCGGTCCACTGGCCAACTACACCACTCTACGGATGGGTGGGCCGGCCGAGCGGATCGTGACCGCCGGCAGTGCCGACGAGATCGTCCGGGCCGTCCGGGCCGCGGACGAGCCGGTCCTGATCCTGGCCGGTGGCAGCAACGTCGTGGTCGGCGAGCCGGGCTTCGCCGGCACCGTCGTGCTGGTGCGCTCCCGTGGCCTGAGCGTCGTCGCCGAGGACGCCGAATCCGTCACGGTACGGGTCGACGCCGGTGAGCCGTGGGACGACCTGGTCGCCGCCACGGTGGCCAACGGCTGGGCCGGGCTGGAATGCCTCTCCGGCATCCCCGGCTCGACCGGCGCCACCCCGATCCAGAACGTCGGCGCGTACGGCCAGGAGGTCGCCGAGACGATCACCGGCGTCGAGGTGTACGACCGGGTCGAGGGCGCCCGCCACACCATCCCCGCCGCCGACTGCGGGTTCGCCTACCGGGGCAGCATCTTCAAGTACCGGGACCGCTGGGTGGTGCTGTCCGTCGACTTCCGACTCACCCGGTCCCCGCTCTCCGGCCCGGTGCGCTACGCCGAGTTGGCGCGTGCGCTCGGTGTCGAGGTGGGCGACCAGGTGCCGTTGGCGGACGCCCGAGCGGCGGTGCTGCGGCTGCGCGCGGGCAAGGGCATGGTGCTCGACGCCACCGACCCGGACACTCGTTCGGTCGGTTCCTTCTTCACCAACCCGGTGCTGGACCAGGCGACGTACGAGCTGCTCCTGGAGCGCTCCGCCGAGTTGGGCGACCCGCCCGCCTGGCCGGGAGCCGACGGCCTGGTCAAGGTGAGCGCGGCCTGGCTGATCGACAAGGCCGGTTTCACCAAGGGGCACCCCGGCGAGGGCGGAGTCTCGATCTCCAGCAAGCACACCCTCGCCCTGACCAACCACAGCGGCACGGCCAGCACCGACGACCTGCTCACCCTGGCCCGAGACATCCGCGACACGGTGCAGGCCCGCTTCGGCGTAACCCTCCACCCCGAACCAGTCCTCATCAACTGCACCCTCTAACCCCACCCCAAACCCACCCCACCCCACCCCACCCCACCCCACCCCACCCCACCCCACCCCACCCCACCCCACCCCACCCCACCCCACCCCACCCCCACCCCCCGCTCTTGTCGATCAAGGAGTTGTGGTGGGGGACGTTTACCCCGATCGGGGTTAAAGCGGCCACCACAACTCCATGATCAACGCGGTCGGGCTGGCGAGGCGCGGGTGGGCGAGGGGTGGGCGGGGCGGGTGGGTTACGGGAGGGTGGGGAGGGGCCAGGGGAGGGTTAGTTCGCCCTGGCGCCAGCGGGTGGGGTTGTTGAGGATGGGCCAGCCTGACTCGCGGAGACGCGTTACCGCTCGCAGCCATCGTTGGCGGGGGCCGAACGTGGCGTACGGGGCGGCGGCCTGCCAGGCGTCGTCCAGGGCGCGGATCAGATCGTGCACCCGCTCACCGGGGACGTTGCGATGGATCAGCGCCTTGGGCAGTCGCTCGGCCAACTCGGCAGGGCTGACCAGCGTGGTGAGCTTCGCGGCCAGGGTCAGCGTCCGTGGGCCGTCGGCGTCGATCAGCAGCCAACTGGCGAGCCGCCCCAACTCGTCGCACGTGCCCTCGACGAGCACCCCGCCCGGGGCGAGCGCGGCAGTCATCGTCCGCCAGGCCTCCGGGACCTCGCTCTCGTCGTACTGTCGAAGCACGTTGAACGCGCGGACCAGCACCGGCCGGAGCCCGGCCAACTCGAACCCACCCCGGGCGAACGTCAGGCTGGGCGGATCGGCGGCCGGGGCCGCGGCGGCCACCCGGGCCGGGTCGATCTCCAACCCCACCAGCCGTACGTCGGGACGAACCCCCGCCGCCAGCCGAGCGCGCAACTCCACAGCGGTCACCGGGTTGGCGCCGTAGCCGAGGTCGACCACCAGGGGGTCTTCCGCCGCCAACAGTCGGTCGGCGCAGGTGGCGACGATCCAGTTGTCCACCCGACGGAGCCGGTTCGGGTTGGTCGTGCCACGCGTGACCACACCGAACGGCCGGCGCCGTGCCCCGCCGCTCACTCCGCACCCTGCCCGGTCGGCGCTCGTTCGCGACTGCGGGGCTCGCAGACCCGGCTCACTCCTCGCGCTTCACGGCGTCGTCTCTGTTCGCGACTGCGGGGCTCGCAGACCCGGCTCACTCCTCGCGCTTCACTGACCGACCCGGTGGACCTTGTGCTGTGCGGCCTGCGCCCGCGGCCGGACCACCAGCCGGTCGATGTTGACGTGCTCGGGGCGGGTGGCGCACCAGGCGATGCAGTCGGCGACGTCCTCGGCCACCAGCGGCCCCGGCACCCCGGCGTAGACGGCGGCGGCCCGTTGCACGTCACCCTCGAAGCGGACCAGCCCGAACTCCTCGGTCTGCACCATGCCCGGGTCGATCTCGATCACCCGCAACGGTCGGCCGCACAACTCCAGGCGGAGCGTGCCGGCGATGGCGGTCTGCGCGTGCTTCGCGGCGGCGTAGCCACCCCCGCCCTCGTACACCGTCAGGCCGGCGGTCGAGGAGACCACCACGATGGTGCCGGAGCCGGACGCCTCGAGCGCCGGCAGCAGCGCCTGGGTGACCCGCAGCGTGCCGAGCACGTTCACGTCGTACATCCACTGCCAGTCGGCGACCGAGCCGGACTCCACCGGGTCCAGCCCGCGCGCCCCGCCGGCGTTGTTGACAAGCAGGGTGACCGGCCCGGGGGCCTGGGCGGCGGCCTCGGCCAGCCCGGCCACCGACTCGTCCGACGTGATGTCGCAGGTCACGGCGGTGGCCTGCCCGCCGGCGGCGGTGATGTCGGCGACCAGGTCGGCGAGCCGCTCGGCGCGACGGGCGGCGGCGAGCACGTGGAAGCCCTCGGCGGCGAGTCGGCGGGCGGTGGCCGCGCCGATTCCGCTGGACGCTCCGGTGACGATGGCGACAGGGGTCATTGCGACATTGTCCCCCCGCCCGTGGGACCCGAGCGGACCGGGCGGGGCGGCCATCGATGGGCGTGCGGTGATGAGGTCCGTCACCCCCGGGACCCGCGCCGGGGAATTTCCGAAGCCCGATGGGGAAGATGACACCTGGCGTACAGGTTGACCGAGAAGCACCGGTCGTGCGAGATGGCATCTACCGTGACAAAGGAGCGGATGTGGCGGAACTGCACACCGGTGTCGGGCGTCAGCGAGGTGCCCAACCGTGGCCCCGGCCTCGCCGTATCGCCACCCTTTCGGTGCACACCTCCCCCCTGCACCAGCCCGGCACGGGCGACGCCGGCGGCATGAACGTCTACATCCTCGAGGTCGCCCGGCGACTCGCCGAAGCCAACGTCGAGGTGGAGATCTTCACCCGGGCCACCTCCGGCGACCTGCCCCCGGTCGTCGAGATGGCACCCGGGGTGCAGGTCCGCCACATCACCTCCGGCCCCCTGGAGGGCCTCACCAAGGAAGAGCTGCCCGGTCAGCTGTGCGCCTTCAGCGCCGGGGTGCTGCGCGCCGAAGCGTCCCGCCCGCCCGGGCACTACGACCTGATCCACTCCCACTACTGGCTCTCCGGCCAGGTCGGCTGGCTGGCCAAGGAGCGTTGGGGGGTGCCGCTGGTGCACACCGCACACACCCTGGCGAAGGTCAAGAACGCCCAGCTCGCGGCCGGCGACCGGCCCGAGCCCAAGGCCCGGGTGATCGGCGAGGAGCAGGTGGTCGCCGAGGCGGACCGCCTGGTCGCCAACACCCGGGTCGAGGCCGGTGACCTCGTCGACAGGTACGACGCCGATCCGGCCCGGGTGTCCGTCGTACAGCCGGGTGTCGACCTGGGCCGGTTCCGGCCCGCGCCGGGCGACCGGTCCGCGGCCGCCCGCGCGGCCCGCCGCCGGCTGGGGCTTCCAGCCGATGGGTACGTGGTTGCCTTCGTCGGTCGGATCCAGCCGCTCAAGGCCCCCGACGTGCTGATCCGCGCGGTTGCCGCCCTGCGCGAACGCGACCCGGCGCTGGCCGCCCAGGTGACAGTGGTGATCTGCGGCGGGCCCAGCGGCAGCGGACTGGACCGTCCGACCGCACTGATCGAGCTGGCTGCCACACTCGGTGTCGCCGACGGGGTGCGGTTCCTGCCACCGCTCACCGGGGACGACCTGCCGGCCCTGTACCGGGCGGCCGATCTCGTCGCGGTCCCGTCGCACAACGAATCGTTCGGGCTGGTCGCCCTCGAGGCGCAGGCCTGCGGTACGCCGGTGCTGGCCGCCGCCGTCGGAGGGCTGGTCACCGCCGTGCGGGATGAGGTCAGTGGCGTACTGATCGACGGCCACGACCCGGTCGACTGGGCCCGCGCGCTGGGCCGCCTGCTGCCGAACCCGGCCCTCCGGGCGGTGCTGGGCCGCGGGGCCGAGCAGCACGCCCGACACTTCTCCTGGGACCGTACGGTGGCCGGCCTGCTCGGCGTCTACGGCGAGGCGATCGCCGCACACCGGGACCGGCTCGCGGCCGACCTGGCAGGCGACCCGGCACTCTCCTGCTCCTGGTGACCCGTGGGCGTCGGCTGACCGATGGGGGTCGCCTGAACCGGGGGCGTTGCCGCCAACCGGTGCGCGGGCCGGGTCGGTCGTAGAGTGGGTCCGGTGAGCCCGAAGAGCGATCTTGCGACCCTGATCGAGTCGGTCTGTGCCGAGCGGGAGTTGGCCTGGGAGTCGACCGGCCCCGGCTCGTACGCGGTGACCCTGCCGGGCACACACAAACTCAAGACGGTCTGCAACCTGATCGTCGGCGAGCACGCGCTGCGGATCGAGGCGTTCGTGATGCGCCAGCCGGACGAGCGCCGCGAGGAGCTGTGGGCCTGGCTGTTGCAGCGCAACGCCCGGATGTACGGCGTCTCCTTCTCCACCGACGCGGTCGGCGACGTCTACCTGACCGGTCGGGTCAACCCGGCCGGCGTGGACGCCGACGAGTTGGACCGGCTGCTCGGTTCCGTGCTCACGTACGCCGACGAGTCGTTCGACCCGATGCTGGAGATCGGTTTCGGCAGTTCGATCCGCCGCGAGTACGAGTGGCGGGTCAAGCGTGGCGAGTCGACCGCCAACCTGGCCGCGTTCGCCCACCTCTTCGAGCCCTCCGGCTCGGGCCCCGACCCAGCCTGACCGCCCCCGCGCTCCCGCGCCAAGATCTGCGCAACTTCCCCGTTGTTGCTGCCTCCGACCGCCGAGAGACAGCAACATCCCCGATCTTGTGCGGATCTTGACGACTCACACCGCCCCGGAGCGGAGTTTGGGGCTTCTACCGCCGCCACGGTCGCGCTCGACTCAGGAAGTAGTGGCCGCCCCACGCGCCGATGCCACTCGATCCTGGATCGAGCACGATCATGGTGAGTCGTCGGAGGTTCGGACTGCTCCTGACGGGTATGCCGCACCGCGCGGTGCGGCGAGGGACCCCCGCGCGCCGAGGACGGAGTGTCAAGGAGCGGAGCGTCCCATGGCTCAGCGGAACAGCTCAGGTCGCGGCGCGACTGCGACCAGGACGAAGCGACAGGCCGGCAACCAGACGCCGGGTACCCCAGGAGTCTCCGAGTCGGAGATCTCCCGGATGCGGGTGGACGACATCCGCGGGCAACTGCGTAAACGCGGGGTCTCTGGGATCTCCGCGCTGCGCAAGCCCGACCTGGTGAAACAGTTGGTCCGCTCGATGCGGGCTGGCGCGGGTCGGAGCAGCACCGGTCCGACGGGCCGGGCCACCGGCACCCGGGTGTCGGCGGGTCGTGCCGCCGCCACCAAGAAGTCGGCGGCCAGGCCGGCGTCGAGCCGCGCGAAGGCCGCGCCAGCGAACAAGAGCGCGCCCGCGAAGCGGGCCGCCGCGACGAAGGCGACCGCCGCGCGGAAGTCGGCGGCGGCGAAGAGGGCGCCGGCGAAGAAGGCGACAGCTGCGAAGAGGACGACAGCGGCGACGTCGACGGCCGCCCGTAAGACGGCAGCCGCCCGCAAGACCACGGCGGCCCGTAAGACCACGGCGGCCCGTAAGACCACGGCGGCCCGTAAGACCACGACGGCCCGTAAGACCACGACGGCCCGTAAGACGACGACGGCCCGTACCGCGCCCGCGGGTAAGGCGCCGGCGAAGAAGGCCCCGGCGCGGCCGGCGGCGAAGCGGGCGGCGCCCGCCACGCGTACCACCGCGAAGCGGGCGGCACCCGCCAAGCGCGCGGCGACCCCGTCGGCCAGCAGTGGCACGACGACCGGTGGGATCCGGACCGGACGGGGTACCGGACGGTCGGTCCGCAGCTCGCAGGTGATCTCGTCGGTCCAGGACCGGCCGGAGCGGCCGGGGCGGAGCCTGATCACCACGAACCACGAGGTGATCCAGCGTTGGGCCCGGGGGCGTGGGGCCAGGCCGGCAACCATCGCGGGGACCGAGCGAGACGGCCGTGCGGGCGTTCTGACCTTCAACATCCCCGGTTACCGGGAAAGTAGCCGAATTCGCGAGATCACCTGGGATGAGTGGTTCTATACCTTTGACCTTCGGCGGCTGAACCTGATTTATCAGGAACAGTTGCGCGACGGCCGGCAGAGCAGCTTTTTCCGGACCGAGTCGCCCGATCGGGAGGACGGCTGAGGTGTTTGCGGGAATGGCTGACGGGTACGCGGCTGTTGTCAGAGACTGAGTCCCGAGCAGCGGATACTCGTCAGTTGTGACCGGCGAGACAGCCGTTCTGGGTTGAATCCAGAATCTGGGCGAACTAGCTTTATTGCACCGCGCCACGCTTGGAAACGTTCGGGGGAGCGGCGGATCGATCAGATCCGCGCACCAGGCGAGGCGCGAGGGGACGGGTGGACCTACCGTTGGGGGACGGTGCCCACCTGTTTGGACCGGCGGCTGAGCGGGCGATGCTTACGGGGGTGAGTGTTGCCCGCCGCCGCCGGCCCCACCGGCGGGCGCCCACCACGACCTCAGGGCCGTGGTGGGCGCTTTGCCGTGTTCCGCCGATCATGCGCTCACCCGGTCCGTGGCCGGCGTCTGCTCCTGGCGCAGCGCGGCGACGTGCCGCTCCCGGGGTGGTCCGGCGAGCAGGTGCCCGACCGCGGCCGCCAGGCCCAGCCCACCCACCAGCAGCCAGTGCCCCTCGCCGAGGTGCTGCAGGCTCACCCCGCCGAGGGTGGGAGCGACGAATGCCGCGGCCGGGAACGTCAGGTAGAAGACCGCCTGGTAGCGCGCGCGTAGCGGCGGCGGTGCCAGGTCGGCGTTGATCTGCGCGTTGGGCGGGGCGGCGAGCATCGAGCCGATCGTCCAGACCACGGCGGCGATCAGGTAGACGGCCAGTTCGTCGGCGACGGCGAGCACCCCGAAACCGAGCGCGAGCAGCGCGGTGGAGGCGGCCAGTACGACGTCCTTGCGGTGCCTGTCGATCAGCCGGGGCACGAACAGTTGCCCGATCACGATCAGCGCGCCACCGAGCGCCACCACCAGCCCGTACGCCGACGGGCCCAGGCCGTCCGCGCGCATGGCCAGCGGCATGATCGTCGACGTCTGCATGGTGAGCACGGCCAGCGCGAAGGTGAGCCCGACGAAGACCAGGAAGGTGCGGTCGGTGAGCGCGGTGTGCAGTCCCGGTCGACGGGGCCGGATCGCCGTGGGTGTCGGGCTGTCGGCGGGTGGGGCGGCCAGCCGCAGGGTCTCCGGCACCTTCCAGCCGATCACGGCGGCGGCGGTCAGGGTGGCACCGGCGTCGACCAGGAACAGCGCGGTGAAGCTTGCCTCGGCCAGCACTCCGGCGAGCAGCGAGGCGACCGCCATGCCCAGGTTGAACGCCCAGAACTGGAGGTTGAACGCGCGTGAGCGGCGTTCGGCGGGCACCACGTCGACGATCGCCGCGACGAACGCCGGGCTGGGCATCGAGTGGACCACGCCGACGAGTGCGGAGAGCACCGCGATCAGGAGCAGGGGTTTGCTGAAGGCGAGGGCCACCATCAGGCCGGCCGTGGTCAGGTGTGCGGCGAGCAGGGTCGCCCGGCGGCCCCACCGGTCGGCGAGGACACCGCCGAGGAGCACGCCGGCCGCGCCGCCGGCCCCGTACGCGCCGACGACCGTGCCGGCCAGCCCGAGACTCGCCCCGCGTACGTCGGTGAGGTAGAGCGACAGGAACAGCATGGCGAACGCGCCGGCCCGATTGATCAGCAGGCCGGCCCAGAGGTACCAGAAGGTGGCGGGGAGCCCACCTGCGGTGTCGTGCCACAGGCGCCGCAGGGCGTGCACTCGTCCTCCCGACAGTTCGCTTTCTTAACTGTTTCGAGTGCAGAGTAGGAACCCGGGCCGCCCCGGCGCCAGTCGTCAGGCGGCCGCCTCGGCGGGTTGCGGCGTCCGGCGGGTGTCGACAGGTGCCAGCGCCTCGCCGGAGCGGCGCAGCGCGGCGGCCCGCCGCTCCCGGGCCGGGCCGGACACCAGGTGGGCCACCGCGGTCAGTACGCCGAGCGCGGCGCAGCCGTACCAGAGCGTGTCGTTGCCGGCGTGCTCGCGCACCAGGCCGCCGAGGATCGGTGCGCTGGCCCCGGCGATCTGCCAGGACAGGGAGAACACGCCCTGGTAGCGACCGCGCAGCTCGGCCGGCGAGAGTTCGGCGATCAGTGTGGAGTTGGACGGCGAGTTGAGCATCTCGCCGACCGTCCAGATCAGCACGGTCAGCCCGTAGAACCAGGGGGTGCCGGCGAACGCGGTGAGCCCGAACCCGACGCCCATCACCACGGATGCCAGCGCGAGCACGTGGGATCGGCTCCGACCCCGGATCAGTCGAGGCACGAAGAGCTGGCCGACCACGATGAGGACACCGTTGAGCGCGATCACCGAGCCGTAGGTGGCCGGACTCAGGCCGTCGTCGCCCATGGCGATTGGCAGCATCGAGATGTGCTGGAGGAAGACCAGCGCGGCGAACAGGTTGAGTGCCACGAAGCCGAGGTAGACGCGGTCGGTGAGGATCGTGCGCAGGGCGCCGCGGGGAGTGGCGGTGGCGGCGGCCGAACGGGCCTGCCGTGTCTCCGGCACCCGGGTGAAGATGATCAGCGCGGTGACCAGCATGGTCCCGGCGTCGACCACGAAGAGCAGCAGGTAGTCGGCCTGCGCGGCGAGGCCAGCGAGGACCGCGGCGCAGGCGAAGCCCAGATTGATCGCCCAGTAGTTGAGCGAGAAGGCGCGCAGTCGGTCCTTCGCCGGCACCACGTCGATCATCATGGCCCCGAACGCGGGCCGGGCCGCCTCGGCGAACATGCCGAGCAGCAGGGCGCCCAGCGCCACCGCCCAGAGGTCCCGGGCCAGCCCGAGGCCGAGCATCATGGCGGCCGCGCCGACGTGCGCGGTGAGCAACGTCGGCCGGCGGCCCCACCGGTCCGCGAGGGTGCCGCCCACTGTGGTGCCGAACGCGCCGCCGACCCCCCACAGGCCGATCACCAGGCCGGCCTGGGACGCCGAGAAGCCGCGTTCCTGGGTGAGGTAGATGGCGAGGAAGACGAGGACGAACGAGCCGAGCCGGTTGATCAGGGTGCCGGACCACAGGTACCAGAAGGTGGCCGGCAGGCCGCCGGTGGTATCCCGGAACCAACTCCGCATCGTCCGCATCTGGCGCCCCGCTTGCAAGTAATGACCGCTATGAC
This sequence comes from Micromonospora sp. NPDC049101, assembly GCF_040648675.1. NCBI lineage: Bacteria > Bacillati > Actinomycetota > Actinomycetes > Micromonosporales > Micromonosporaceae > Micromonospora > Micromonospora sp. NPDC049101. The sequence goes on from NZ_JBEZED010000007.1 coordinate 224,854, forward strand.
TGTCGTGCCTTACAACCCTAGTGGCGGGGCGATCCGCTGGTCATCCGCATTTTCACGTGGTGGTCGTCACGACGGCTGCCCGCGTGTCCTCGCGGCGGTTGAGGCAGGATGATCGGCATGACTGCGAGCGAAGGGCCCACCGTCGGGACGCTGGTCCTGCTGCGACACGGTGAGAGCGACTGGAATGCCAAGAACCTCTTCACCGGTTGGGTGGACGTCGACCTGACCGAGAAGGGCGAGGGCGAGGCGCGGCGCGGCGGCGAGTTGATGCGCGAGCACAGCCTGCTGCCGGACGTCGTGCACACCAGCGTGATGCGCCGTGCGATCCGCACCGCCGAGCTGGCGCTCAACGCCGCCGACCGGCACTGGATCGCCGTGCGCCGGTCGTGGCGGCTCAACGAGCGGCACTACGGCGCCCTGCAGGGCAAGAACAAGAAGCAGACCCTCGACGAGTACGGCGAGGAGCAGTTCATGCTCTGGCGCCGGTCGTACGACACGCCGCCGCCGCCGATCGACGACAACGACGAGTGGTCGCAGGTCGGCGACCCCCGCTACGCGCTGCTGCCGACCGAGCTGATGCCGCGTACCGAATGCCTCAAGGACGTCGTCGAGCGGATGCTGCCCTACTGGTACGACTCGATCGTGCCGGACATCCTGGCCGGCCGGACGGTGCTGGTGGCCGCGCACGGCAACTCGCTGCGCGCCCTGGTCAAGCACCTCGACCAGATCTCCGACGAGGCGATCGCCAAGCTCAACATCCCGACCGGCATCCCGCTGCGCTACGACCTCGACCCGCAGCTGCGCCCGCTCACCCTGGGCGGCACCTACCTCGACCCGACGGCGGCGAAGGAAGCTGCCGCCGCGGTCGCCAACCAGGGCCGCTGAGCCGACGACGAAGGCCCCCGGGATTCCCGGGGGCCTTCGTCGTGCCGGGGATCAGCTCGCCGAGGGCGTGCTCTGCCCGGTGATCAGGTAGATCACGTGCTCGCCGGCGTTGACCGCGTGGTCGGCGAAGCGCTCGTAGAAGCGGCCCAGCAGAGTGGCGTCGATCGCCGTCTCCACCCCGTACGGCCAGTCGTCGCCGAGCAGCACCGCGAACAGGTTCTTGTGCAGCTCGTCCATGGCGTCGTCGTCGCGGTCCAGCTCGCCGGCCAGGTCGGCGTCGGGCTTCGCCAGCACCGAGCCGATCTTCACGGCCATCCGGTCGGCGATTTCGGACATCTCGGTGAACACCGTCCGCAACTCGGCCGGAACGGCGGGGGAGGGGTGTCGGCGCAACGCGGTCTTCGCCACGTGCTCGGCGAGGTCACCCATCCGCTCCAGATCGGCGGCCACGTGCAGCGCGGTGATCATCGCCCGGAGGTCGGAGGCGACCGGCGCCTGTCGGGCGAGCAGGTCACAGACGCGCTCCTCGACGTGTCGGTAGAGGTCGTCGATCTCGGCGTCCCGCTCGATGACCGTCTCGGCGGCCTGCCGGTCGGCGGTGAGCAGGGCCCGGGTGGCCTGGCGCATGGCGGCGCGGACGCCCTCCGCCATGTCCACCAGCAGTTGGCTGACGATCTGGAGGTCGGCCCGGAACTCGTCGCGCATCATCACGTCCTGTGGTTCGGTCGCCGCCGACGGGTGCCGGCGCAGGGGGGTTGAGCAGGTGCGACGCCAACGGTATGGGGTGCGGGCGGACCGCGGATGAACCACGGTGAACGACGCCAGACGTGGGGGTGAACACTTCTCGAAGTGCGGGTGGTTCGTCCCGTTCTGTGTGGTAGCCAGGTTAACAATGACCCTACGATCGCCGGGTGGAGTGGGCGGTGGCGGTCGTGGTGGCCGTGGCGTTGGTGGCCGGGTTGGCCGCCGGCCTCCTGCTGCCCCGGTTCCTGCCCGCGCGGGACGGTCGCTCCACGTCGACGGGCGGCGCGAGCCCCCGCTGGAGCAGGGGGAGGCCCGCGATAGCCGACGAGCAGCAGGCTGGGCTCGGCCGCCGGACGATCGACTCGCTCCGGGCCGGTGTCGTGGTCCTGGACAACGACGACGTGCCGGTGCTGATCAACCCGGCCGCCCGCGCGATGGGGCTTCTGCGTACCGGCAGCACCCCCGGCTCGATCGCCGCGCACCCGCTGATCCGTACCCTTGCCGGCCAGGTGCGACGCACCGGGGTGCGGCGCGAGATCGAGCTGGACCTGCCCCGGGGTCGCGACAGCGCCGGGGAGAACCCGCTCGGCGTGCACCTGCGGGCGATGGGTCTGGGCAACGGGTTCATCGCGGTGGAGGCGGTCGACGTGACCGAGTCGCACCGATTGACCCGGGTGCGACGCGACTTCGTGGCCAACGTGAGCCACGAGCTGAAGACCCCGATCGGGGCGCTGCAGCTGCTCGCCGAGGCGTTGCTGGACGCGACCGAGCCGGCCGACGCGGCGGCGCCCGATCTCTCCGAGGACCTGGTGGCCGCCCGCCGGTTCGCCGAGCGGATCCAGCACGAGTCGACCCGACTGGGTCGGCTGGTGCAGGAGTTGCTGGAGTTGACCCGGTTGCAGGGCGCCGAACCACAGCCGCCACCCGAGCCGGTAGCGCTGGACTGGGTGATCGCCGAGGTGGTCGACCGGACCCGCACCACGGCCTCCGCCCGGGGTGTCGAGGTGACCGTGGACGGTCAACGGGGCCTCACCGCCTACGGCAGCGACTCCCAACTCGCCACGGCGGTGGCGAACCTGGTCGAGAACGCCATCAACTACTCGGGCGAGGACACCACCGTGCGGGTGACCCTGCGCGGTGACGACGAGCACGTCGAGGTCGCCGTCGCTGACCAGGGCATCGGCATCGCCCCCACCGACGTGGACCGGATCTTCGAGCGGTTCTACCGGGCCGACCAGGCCCGTTCGCGGGCCACCGGCGGCACCGGGCTCGGCCTGGCAATCGTGAAACACATCGCGAGCAACCATGGCGGACGGGTCGAGGTGTCGAGCACTCTTGGTGGTGGATCGACGTTCACCCTCCGGCTGCCCGCCAGCCCACCGGACGACCTGCTGGCGACACTGCCGCCGGTTGGGATCGAGTCCGGTCCGGCTGGGCTACGGCAGGTCTGACAGCAATGGAAAGGAAATCCCCGTTGAGCCGCGTTCTGGTGGTCGAGGACGAGGAGTCGTTCTCCGACGCCTTGTCGTACATGCTCCGTAAGGAGGGCTTCGAGGTTTCGGTCGCGGCGACCGGCACCGATGCCCTCACCGAGTTCGACCGAACCGGCGCCGACATCGTGCTGCTCGACCTGATGTTGCCCGAGATGTCGGGGACCGAGGTCTGCCGGCAACTGCGGCAGCGGTCGGCCGTACCGATCATCATGGTCACCGCCCGGGACAGCGAGATCGACAAGGTGGTCGGGCTGGAGATCGGTGCCGACGACTACGTCACCAAGCCGTACTCGCCACGGGAGCTGGTCGCCCGGATCCGGGCGGTGCTGCGCCGGCAGAGCCCGGAGGTGGCCGAGGCGGGCGCTCCGACGCTGGCCGCCGGCCCGGTGCGGATGGACATCGAACGGCACGTGGTGACCGTCGAGGGCGGGGCCGTGCAGCTGCCGTTGAAGGAGTTCGAGCTGCTGGAGCTGCTGCTGCGCAACGCGGGCCGGGTGCTCACCCGCGGCCAGCTCATCGACCGGGTCTGGGGCGCCGACTACGTCGGTGACACCAAGACATTGGACGTGCACGTCAAGCGGCTGCGTTCCAAGATCGAACCGGAGCCGTCGGCGCCGCGCTTCATCGTCACCGTCCGGGGCCTGGGCTACAAGTTCGAGCCGTGATCGGCGTACCCGAATGGGGTCTGCGCTCGGCGTAGGCCCCCTTCGGCCTGTTCGCGCTCGGTCAGCGGACGACCTTGAGGTTGTAGCAAGATTGCTACCAAGATCGGTTAGATTTCGTCGGCGGGGTGCGGGGCGACCATGCCCTGCTTGACCCGCGCCGCGCACAGCTCGGCCAGCCGCTCGTAGGCGGCAGCGCCGATCAGCGCGGTCAACTCCGGCCCGTACGACAGGTACATCGGCTCGGTGCCGACGTGCGCGTCCGTCGAGGAGGTGCACCACCAGTCCAGGTCGTGCCCGCCGGCACCCCAACCGCGCCGATCGAACTCGGACAGGGTGGAGACCAACACCTTGGAGTTGTCCGGCCGCTTCACCCAGTCCTGATCGCGGCGGATCGGCAACTGCCAGCAGACGTCCGGCTTGTATTCCAGCGGGTGCACCCCGTCGCGCAGCGCCTGGCCGTGCAGGGCGCAGCCACCCCCGCCGGCGAAGTCGGCGTCGTTGAGGAACACGCACGGACCGTCGGGGCCCTGGGTGGCGGTGCGGCGGGCCGGGTTCTTGCCGTCGATGGTGTCCTCGGCGGTCCAGTTCTTGAAGCCGCGCTGGAAGTGCTGCCAGGTCGACGGGGTGAGCCGCTTGACGGCGTTGCGGACCCGCTTCTCGTCGTCGGAGTCGGTGAAGAACGCCCCGTGCGAGCAGCAACCGTCGGCGGCCCGGCCGGCGATGATGCCATGGCAGCCCTTGCCGAAGATGCAGGTCCAGCGGGACAGCAGCCAGGTCAGGTCGGCGCGGATCAGGTGCGTCTCGTCGGCCGGATCGGTGAACTCGATCCACTCCCGGGGAAAGTCCAGTGGCACCTCGCGACTGCGCGGATCACCCGGGTCGTCCACCAGCACACGGAGCTCCATCGTCACCCGGCCCAGCGTACGCGCGGTGACGTCCGCAGGCCGGCGAGCCGCGCAAACGCGTTGCACCTATGGTCTTCATCATGCGACTGGGTGTCCTCGACGTCGGATCCAACACGGTGCACCTCCTCGTGGTGGACGCGCACCACGGCGCGCACCCGTGGCCGGCGCACTCCGAGAAGGTGGTGCTCCGGCTGGCCGAGCAGATCGGCCCCGACGGCGCGCTGACCGAGGCGGGTGCGGACGGCCTGGTCAAGGCCGTCGGCATGGCCAAGGCGGCGGCCACCGGCCTGGCGGCGGACGACCTGATCGCGTTCGCCACGTCCGCGGTGCGCGACGCCACCAACGCGGCCGAGGTGCTGGCCCGGGTCCGGGACGAGACCGGCGTACAGCTGGTGGTGCTCTCCGGTGCGGACGAGGCGCGGTCGACGTTCCTGGCCGTGCGGCGGTGGTTCGGCTGGTCGGCGGGGCGGTTGCTGGTGCTGGACATCGGCGGTGGCTCGCTGGAGATCGCCGCCGGCATCGACGAGGACCCGGACGTCGCGGTCTCACTGCCGCTCGGGGCCGGTCGGCTGACCCGGGAGCGGCTGCGGGTCGATCCGGGCAGCGCGGCCCCGCCGTCGGCGGAGACCATCGAGAAGCTCCGGGAGTACGTGGACGGGCGGCTGGACAAGATCATCGACCAGATGACCCAGGTGGGCTGGGAGCGGGCGGTCGCGACCTCGAAGACGTTCCGCACCCTGGCCCGGCTGGCCGGGGCCGCGCCCTCCGGTGCCGGGCTCTGGGCACGGCGCAGCCTGACCCGGGCGGGTCTGCGGCAGGTCATCGGGTTCATCCGGCACATCCCACCGGCCCAGCTGATGGAGCTGGAGGGGGTCAGCGCCGGCCGGGCGCACCAGTTGCTGGCCGGCGCCGTGGTCGCCGAGGCGGCGATGCGCCGCCTGGATCTGGGCTCACTGGACATCTGCCCGTGGGCGCTGCGCGAGGGCGTCATCCTCCGTCGACTCGATCAACTTGAACCGATCTGACCGGGCGGCCGGTTTCGGCCCGTTTGCTGGCACTCGTCACGATGGCACCGGCGCTGCCGGGCTACGCTGGCTGACGTGACTTCCCGCGTTCCCGTGCTCCTGTCCAGCTCGTCGGTCTTTCCCGAGCCGACCGCGGCGGCGTTCCAACTGGCCGCGGCGCTCGGCTACGACGGGGTCGAGGTGATGGTCTGGACCGACGTGGTCAGCCAGGACGCGGGCGCGCTGCGCGGCCTGTCGGCGCACTATGGGGTGCCGGTGCTCTCGGTGCACGCGCCCTGCCTGCTGGTGACCCAGCGGGTGTGGAGCCCGGACCCGTGGGAGCGGCTGCGCCGGGCCGCCGAGCTGGCCGAGACGCTGGAGGCGCCGACGGTCGTGGTGCACCCGCCGTTCACCTGGCAGCGCGACTATGCGCGCAACTTCACCGAGGGGCTGGCCACCGTCGCCGACCGGTTCAGCGGGCTGCGGTTCGCCGTGGAGAACATGTACCCGGTGCGGATGGCGGGTCGACAGTTCGTCCCGTACGTGCCGGGGTGGGATCCCACCGAGACCGGCTACCCGTCGTACACCCTGGATCTGTCGCACTGCGCGGCCTCGCACAGCGACCCGCTGGAGATGGCCGACCGGATGGGCGCCGGGCTGGCGCACGTGCACCTCGGTGACGGCACCGGCGAGGGCCGCGACGAGCACCTGGTGCCCGGGCGCGGCACCCAGCCCTGCGGGGAGCTGCTCTCCTCGCTGGCCGGGCGCGGCTTCACCGGGGCGGTGGCGGTGGAGGTCGCCACCCGGGGCGCGAAGAGCCGCGCGGTGCGCGAGGCCGACCTGCGCGCCGCGTTGGAGTTTGCCCGTCAGCACCTGACCGCGCCGTCCCCGGTCGACGCCTGACCCGTCCGCCCGCGACCGGGCGGTGGCGGGGTCAGCTCACCGGCGAGAGCGAGTCGGCGCCCACGGTCGGCTGTGCGGCGACCGTCACCTGCTCACCGACGGCCGCCCGCTTGCGGGCCCGGTGTGCCGCCACGTGCGAGCGGGTGGCACAGCGTTCCGAGCAGAACCGCCGGCAGCAGTTGGACGACGTGTCCAGGTAGACGTTGCCGCACCGCTCGTCGGCGCACACCCCGAACCGGGCACTGCCGTACTCGCAGAGCCAGACCGACAGCCCCCAGACCGCGCCGGCCAGGTATTCCGCGCTCACCGAGGCGCCCCGGCTGGTCACGTGCATGTGCCAGTCGCTGGAGTCGTGCCCAGAGATGCGCGGCTGCACCGGAAACGCCTCGAGCAGCGCGTTCAGCTCGGTCACCGCCTGCCCGTCGCGCCCCGAGGTGCCGTACTCGAAGACGTCGCGCAACCGTTTCTGGGCCCGCCGGAAGATCGCGACGTCCCGGTCCGCGACCTCGTCGCGCATCCAGGCGTTGTCGTCGGGGAAGAGGGCCCGCAGGTCGTCGAGGTCGTCCAGGCGGGCGTTGACCAGGTCAACGCCGGTCCGGGCGTACGCGTCGAAGTTCACGCCCCCAACGGTAGACGACTCACGGGGTGCGCGGCGCGTCGATGTAGTGCGGCAGGAAGCGCGCGTAGCCGTCGGTGATCAGACTTGCGCTCTCCCGCACACCCACGCCGGCCGACTCGCCGTCGACGATCCAGCTCCCCAGCACCACGTGGTTGCCGGCGAACTGCGGCAACGCCCGGAACTCCTGGTAGCACCAGCCCTCGTCGCCGTAGATCCCCGGGTTGGTGATCTCCTGCTCGGCGGTGACGATGCGTACCGAACCGCCCTCCCGGCCGAGCAGCGGCTTGGCCACGTACTCCGTCATGCCGCGCGGCGAGTCGAGGTACGCCGGGAGCAGGTACTCGTGGTCGGGGTAGAGCTCCCACAGGACGGCGAGCAGCGCCTTGTTGGACAGCAGCAGCTTCCAGGCCGGCTCGATCCAGGTGGTCGGGGTGCCCGGGGCCAGGGCCGCCGGCCCGTACGGCTCGGCCAGCATCCACTCCCACGGGTAGAGCTTGAAGCAGGTGGTCACCGGTCGGTCGGCGGCGTCGAGGAAGCGCCGGCCGTCCCAGCCGATCTTCTGGATGGGCTGCAACGCGATGTCCAGGCCGGCCTGTCGGGCGGTCTCGGCCAGGTAGCCGGCGGTCATGTGATCCTCGCCGGACTCCTCCTCGTTCGACCAGAGCACGTGCACCCGGGGGTCGTGCAGCCCGGCCGCGATCTTGGCCCAGGCGCCAACCAGCCGCTCGTGCAGGCTGTTCCACTGGTCCAGCTCCGGCCGGGTCTGCTCCAGCCAGTACCACTGGATGATGCTCGCCTCGACCAGGGCGGTCGGGGTGTCCGCGTTGTACTCCAGCATCTTCGGCGGCCAGGTGCCGTCGTACGCCAGGTCGAAGCGCCCGTAGAGGGTGGGTGGCGTCTCCCGCAGCGACCGGGCCACCGCCTCGGCCGCCCAGTCCGGGATGCCGAACTCGGCGTAGCGGCGCTGTGCCACCACGTGTTCGGCGGCGGCCACCGACATCCGGTGCAGCTCCTCGGTGGCCTCCTCCAGCCGCAGCACCTCGTCGAGGTCGAAGGCGTACGCGCCGGTCTCGTCCCAGTACGACATGATCTCGCCGTCGGGCAGCTCGGTGTCGACGTAGACGAGCCCCTGCTCCCGGATGGTGGTGTCCCAGTCGGGTCGGGGCGTGACCGTCTCGCGGCGCACCTCAGCCGCCGCAGGAGGCGAGGTGGGTGCCGAACCCGCCACGATCGGGCAGGGCGGCAGTGGTCGGCTCGGGGGCGGCACGGCCGGCGGCCGGGTCGGGGACCCGCATCGCCAGCGCGACAGTGTCGCCGCCGCCGACCGGCCCGAGGGCACAGTCGTCGTCATCGTCGTCGTCCGAGGTCATGTTGCAGCCGGAGAGGGCGAGCGCGAGAGCGGTGAGCGCGCCGAGCTGCACGGAGGCCGACCGTAGCCGGCGGCGGGGGCGTGGGTCCACGGCATCGTTGTAGCCGATCGGCGCCACCACCGCCGCCCCGCCCCCACCGAGAGGCGGTCCTCCCCGCCCCTCGGCGGGGCCCCTGGCAGGGGCGATACGCTCGGCTCATGCTCCGTTCCGTCATCCTCGCCGCCTCCCGGTCAACCCAGGTCGAGCGGCTCGTCGCGACCGCCCCGTACACCCGGGACGTCGTTCGCCGGTTCGTCGCCGGCGCCACCACCGACGACGCGTTGCGCGCGACCCGCGGGCTCGTCGACGACGGTCTCGCGGTCACCCTCGACCACCTCGGTGAGGACACCGTCACCCCCGAACAGGCCGTCGCCACCCGCGACGAATACCTGAAGTTGCTGAAGCTGCTCGGTGCCGCCGGGCTCACCCCGGCCGCCGAGGTGAGCGTGAAGCTCTCCGCCCTCGGCCAGATGTTCGACGAGCAGTTGGCGTACGACAACGCCCGGGCGATCTGCACGGCGGCCGACGCGGCGGGCGCCACTGTCACCCTGGACATGGAGGACCACACCACCACCGACTCGACGCTGGAGGTGCTGGGCAAGCTGCGCAAGGACTTCCCGTCGACAGGTGCGGTGCTCCAGGCGTACCTGCGCCGGACCGAGTCGGACTGCCGGGAGCTGTCCTCGGCCGGGTCGCGGGTGCGGCTGTGCAAGGGTGCGTACAAGGAGCCGGAGTCGGTGGCGTACCAGTCGGCTCGTGAGGTCGACAAGTCGTACGTGCGCTGCCTGAACATCCTGATGTCCGGCGACGGCTACCCGATGCTGGCCACCCACGACCCACGGATGATCGCGATCGGCGAGGACCGGGCCCGCTGGTTCGACCGGGGGCCGGAGCGCTTCGAGTTCCAGATGCTCTACGGCATCCGCCCGGAGGAGCAGGCCCGCCTGGCCGCCGAGGGTTACACCGTGCGCACCTACGTCCCGTACGGCGACGAGTGGTACGGCTACCTGATGCGCCGGCTCGCCGAGCGCCCGGCCAACCTGGTCTTCTTCGGCCGTGCCCTGATCTCCAAGAAGTAACAGCTCCGGTTCGGCCGACGGGCCGGCGGTGATCTTCCGGGGTCACCGCCGGCCCGGGGGCGGCCTCGCCCCATCCACCGGGTGGTCGTACCCTTCGGCGGGTGACTGACGGGGTGCAGCAGCCAGCACCACGGCGGCTCTGGCCGCTGTGGACGGTGCTCGTGGTGGTCGTCCTGCTGCTGGGCTGCGGCCTGCCGGCGTTGCTCGTCGCCGGCGTGGTCCGGGAGAACGGCGCCCGGTCCACGATCAGTCGGGCCGGTGCCTCGACGGCTGACGACCCGGCCACCGCGCTGGCCCGAGGGTTGGCCGACCGGATGACCGCCCAGCTCGACCGGCAGTCCACGGCGCTGCTCGGCGGCGACCGCGCTGCTTTTCTCGCCATCGCCGACCCCGCCGCGCACGCCGATCTGCGCCGACGCTTCGCCGCGCTGCGCGAGCTCAAGGTGACCGTCTGGCGGGCCGAGCCGAGTGGCCTGCCCGCGCCGATCGTCGGCAAGCCGGGGGAGTGGCGGCTCCTGGTGCGCTTCCAGTACTGCTTCGTCGCACCGAACTGCCGACCCAGCCCGGTGCTGATCGGCACCCGCTGGCGGGAGTACGGCGACCAGCCCCGGTTGATCGCCCTGGAGGAGTCCAAGTCGGTGGAGACCGGCACCCGACCGTGGGAGGTCAGTGACCTGGTCGTGGCGATCGGCGCGCGGACCATCGTCGCCACCACACCTGCGCTGCGGGGCAAGCTGCCCGGGCTGCTGGCCCAGGCCGAGGCGGCCGCCAGGATCGCCGACGGGTACGTGGTCGCCGGGGCGTCGCCGCCGGACCGCTACCGGATCTTCTACGCCGGCCGTGCCGAGTGGAAGCGCTGGTACGGCGGTGACCGACCACAGTGGACCGGCGGTTACGCGGTGACCGTGGGCGGCGGCCACCACGAGGTGGTGCTCAACGCCGACGGGCTGCCCAGCAGCGGCACCGACGACCTGCTCCGGCACGAGCTGACCCACGCGGCCTCACTGCCGGAGCGCGGCTACCCGGGCAAGACCACCTGGTGGTTGGTGGAAGGGCTGGCCGAGTTCGCCGGCACCGGCGGCCAGGCGGTCGACAGGTACGAGGGGCTCGCCGAGGTGCGCAAACTGGTCAAGGCCAAATGGGACGGTCAGTTGTCCGGCGTCAACCCGGCCGACGACGCGTCCGCCGAGCAGGTCAGCGGCAGCTACGGCGTCGGCTACCTGGCCGTCCGGCACCTCGTCGACAGGTACGGGCCGCAGCGGTTGCTCACCTTCTTCAAGGCCGTGGTGCACGAGCGCAAGACCCTGGAGGTGGCCGCCGAGGAGGCGTTCGGCGAGCAGTGGTCGACGCTGCACGACGAGTGCGTCGCGTACGTGCGCGCCGCCGCCGCCTGACGGGTCCGCGGGTGGTGTGCCGGTCCGCCGTACCATCGATGGGTGCACCGCCCTCAGTCACCTCGGCCGGGCCGCACCATCCGGCCTCGCCTGCTCGTCGCCCTGACCGCCGTCGCCGTCCTGATCACCACCACCGCCGCGTCCTGTGGCGACGAAGACCCCGACCTGGCGCTCGCCTCGGCCGCCCGCAACCAGGTCAGCGAGGTGATCGACGCCCCGGCGACGGTGACCGCCCGGGCCGCCGCCACGCTCACCGCTCCCGCCGACGGCACGCTGGCCAGCCTGCGCGTCCAGCCCGGGCAGCGGGTCAGGCGTGGCCAGGTCCTCGCCGTGGTCGACTCGCCCTCGGCCCAGCAACGGCTGCGGCAGGCGAAGGAGGCGCTGACCGCCGCGAAGCGCGCCGGTCGGGGTGCCTCCACGGGTGACCTGACCAGCAGTCGACGCGGCACCGACAAGGCGGCCGACGAGGCGTTCGACGCCGCCCGCAAGGCCGCCGAGAAGATCGCCGACCCGCAGGTGCGGGACGCTCTGCGGACCCAGGTGACGTCCGCGCAGCGGCAGTACTCCGCCGCCGCGCGCAGCGCCGACCAGGCCGTCCGCGCGGTGCAGCGGGGGATCAACGGGCTGAGCTCCGCCGTCGGCGCGCTGTCCGCCGCGCAACGGCTCCAGGCCCAGCAGGCGTACGACCTGGCGAAGGCGACAGTCGACGCGCTGACCCTGCGCACCCCGATCGCCGGTGTCGTGCAGCCGGGTGGCACCCGGGCCGGCGGTGGCTCGACCGGCGGCCTCGCCGGGCTGTTGGAGCAGGCCGGTGGCGCCCAGGCGGCTGGCATCGACCCGTCCGTGCTGACGCCCGGCCAGGGCGGCCCGCCCGCCGGGGTGGACGACGCGGTCACGGTCGGCGCCCAGGTCACCGCCGGCACACCGGTGCTGACCGTGGTGGACATCGGGCAGTTGGGGCTGCTCGCCGAGGTGGACGAGACCGATGTGCTGCTGGTGCGGGCCGGCGTGACCGCCACCGTCGAGTTGGACGCCGTCAGCGGCGCCAGCTACGACGCGACGGTCCGCTCGGTGGACGTGCTGCCCACCAACTCCGCCCAGGGTGGGGTGAGCTACCGGGTGCGCCTCGCGCTGGGTGCCGGGAAGCTGGCCGAGGGCGAGCCGGCACCGAGCCCCCGGCCGGGCATGAACGCGATCGTGCACCTACGGGTACGCGAGGCCGCCGACGCGGTGACCGTACCCGCCTCGGCGGTGTTCTCCGCCGACGGCCGGGACGCGGTCTGGGTGGTCCGCGACGGCAGGGCCGACCGGGCGGCGGTCACCGTGGGCGTCCAGGGGTCGGATCTGGTGCAGATCCTCAACGGCGTGCAGCCCGGCGACCGGATCGTGGTGCGCGGCACCGACCAGGTGCGCGACGGCCAGGAGGTGCGGTGACCGGCACCCCGCCGGCGATCGAGGCGGTGGAGGTGTCCCGGACGTACCACCTCGACGGGGTGTCCGTCGAGGCGTTGCGCGGGGTGTCGCTGGTCGTGCAACCGGGGGACTACGTGGCACTGGTCGGCCCGTCCGGCTCGGGCAAGTCGACTCTCATGCACCTCCTCGGTGGGTTGGACCGGCCGACCGGTGGCCGGTTGGTGATCGGCGGACGGGACGTCAACACCCTCGCCCCGCCGGACATGGCCGCCCTGCGCAACGAGACGATCGGCTTCGTCTTCCAGGCGTTCCACCTGCTGCCGCGTACCTCGGCCGTGGAGAACGTGGCCCTGCCGCTGGTTTACCGGGGTGTGCCGGCGCGGCAGCGTCGGGCGCGGGCGGCGGCGATGCTCGGCCGCGTCGGCCTCGGGCACCGCCTGGACCACCGGCCCAACCAGATGTCCGGCGGTGAGCAGCAACGGGTGGCGATCGCCCGCGCGCTTGTCACCGAGCCGACGGTGCTGCTGGCCGACGAACCGACCGGCAACCTGGACAGCGTCACCGGCGCGGCGGTGTTGGAGCTGTTGGAGCAGTTGAACGCGGAGTCCGGGGTGGCGCTGGTGATGGTCACCCACGACCAGGAGGTGGCGGCCCGAGCTCAGCGCCGGATCACGATGCGCGACGGGGTGGTCGTCGCGGACAGCGACACCCCTCATGATCGACCGCCGTCCGTCGATCTCGGTCGACCTGCGACACTGGTCTCCGCTCCCAGCGCGGAGCCTCGGTCCGCGTCCGGAAGCGGCCCGGGGCACCCGTCCGGTGGCTCCGGTGGCGCCGCCGGAGCCACCGGGCGCCTTCCGCGCGACGCCGTTCCGCGCGACGCCGTTCCGCGCGACGCCGCTTCGGGTGCGGTCGAGGTCGAGCGGCCGGGAGGCGCGGCGTGAGGGTCGCCGAGGCGTGGCGGGTCGCGCTGGACGCCCTGCGGGCCAACCGGCTGCGCAGCGCGCTGACCATGCTCGGGGTGATCATCGGGGTCGCCTCGGTGGTCCTGCTGGTAGCCATCGGCACCGGCACCAAACAGAAGGTCGAACAGCAGGTCGAGGGCCTCGGCTCCAACCTGTTGCTTGTCGTCCCCGGCCGGATCGAGGTGGGCAACGCGCCGGTGGTCTCACCGCTGACCCTCAAGGACGTCGACGCCGTCAGCCGGGTGGTCGGCGACCCCGACCTGGTGGCGGTCACCGTCGCCTCCGGAGCGACCGCGCGAGCCGGTGCCCGTTCCGACTTCACCACCGTCCAGGGGGTGCTGGAGACCACCCCGACGGTGTTCACGCGGTCGCTGGCCCGGGGCCGCTACCTCACCGGCACCGACGTGGACACCAGCCGGCGGGTGGCGGTGCTCGGCGACTCGGTGGCCCGCACGCTCTTTCCCGACCGGGACCCGCTCGGCCAGCAGGTGACGCTGGCCGGGGTGCGGTTCCGGGTGATCGGCATCTTCGCGCCCCTCGGGCAGAGCCTCGGCGTCGACCGGGACGACGAGGTGCACGTGCCGGTGACCGCCGCGCAGCGGCTCTGGGGCACCCAGCGGGTGGACGGCATCGCCGTGAAGGCTCCGGACCGGGAACGGATCGACGAGCTGGGCGAGCGGATCGTCGCCGAGCTGAACCGCCGGCACCCGGACACCGAGTTCAGCGCGGTCACCCAGCAGCAGATCCTCGGCGTGCTCGGCGACATCCTCGGCATCCTCACCGGTGTGCTGGCGGCCATCGCCGGCATCTCCCTGCTCGTCGGCGGGGTCGGTGTCTCCAACATCATGCTGGTCAGCGTTCGGGAGAGAACCCGGGAGATCGGGCTGCGCAAGGCCGTCGGGGCCCGCCCGCGCGACATCGGCGTGCAGTTCCTGCTGGAGGCGGTGCTGCTCACCACCATCGGTGGGCTGGCCGGGATGGCGCTGGGTGTGGGCTCCGCCCTGCTGATCGACGCGCTGTCGCCGATCCCCGCAGCGATCACCTGGTGGTCGCTGGCGCTCGCCTTCGGCGTGTCCGCGGTGGTGGGCATCGTCTTCGGAGTCGTCCCCGCGCAGCGCGCCGGCCGACTCGACCCGGTGGTCGCGCTCCGCGCCGAGTGAGCGGCGTCGGGAGCAACCGGGCGCCGGTGCGGATCCGGACGGCGGGCGCGGGCCTGGCGATTTCGGGAGCGTGGATCGGGTGAACGGCGAGGAGAAACATGATCAGTTGTACGAAGGGATCGCGCCGGTCACAGCCGTCCCGCTACCGTACTGGTAACACGCGCGTCGCCGCCCGACCCGGAGCATCCGTCGGGTTGGCACGCGCCGGGCATGGGATGGGTTGGTGAGCCATGGCCGGGTCACAGTCCGACGGGCGGCTGTCGGAGGTCAGGTTCCTGACCGTCGCGGAGGTGGCGACGGTGATGCGGGTGTCGAAGATGACTGTCTATCGCCTGGTGCACAGCGGTGAGCTCACCGCCGTCCGGGTCGGCCGGTCGTTCCGGGTGCCCGAGCATGCGGTGCACGAATATCTCCGGGGCGCTTTCCAAGAGACCGCCTGAGCCACCGTTCCGCCCTCCCGGTGCCGCCCTAACCGGCATCGACGGGGGCGCGTTGGTCCGGCTGCGGCCCTGCGGCTACCCTGGAGCCCGACCGAGACCCCACCGGGGCGTCCTGCCGCCCAGACTGGTCCGGTCCGTTGTCCGCAAGCGGTCGCCGTCGCCACCTGCGTGGTGTCATCCGGTCCGCCCCGCACGTTGTATCGAAAGGCTGTCGTATGGGCTCGGTGGTCAAGAAGCGCCGTAAGCGCATGGCTAAGAAGAAGCACCGCAAGCTGCTGCGCAAGACCCGCGTCCAGCGTCGCCGTCTCGGCAAGTGATCGCCGCCGGGCGCTGAGCCCGGCGTCACCTGCCAAACTGTCGACCCCCGGAGGCTCAGGTGATCAGGCCGTGGTCGTCCCGGCTCGGTCCTTCCTGCCAGGGTAGGTGCGTCAGATGACCCCCGGTGGCACCTCAGGTGCCCCGGGGGTCGTCCTCGTCACCGGAGTGAGTCGCTACCTGGGTGCCCACGTGGCGGCCCGACTGGCCGCCGACCCGCGGATCGAACGGGTCATCGGGGTCGACGCACCGGACTCCGGCACCGAGTTCACGGACCTCCTGGACCGGGTCGAACGCATCCGCGTCGACACCGGTTCGCTCGGTGGCCTCCTCGCCGACCTGGACGTCGACGCCGTCGTGCACCTCGCCCTGGTCAGTTCCCCCGACCCGCAGCACGGCGGCCGGTCCGCGATGAAGGACCAGAACGTCATCGGCAGCATGCAGATGCTCGCCGCCTGCCAACGGGCACCCCGGCTGCGCAAGCTCGTGGTCCGTTCGTCGACCGCCGCGTACGGGGTGTCGTTCCGGGATCCGGCGGTCTTCACCGAGGAGACCGAGCCCCGCGAGGTGCCGCGTGGCGGTTTCGGCCGCGACATCCTCGACCTTGAGGGGTACGTCCGTGGGTTCCGGCGCCGCCGGTCCGACGTCACCGCGACGGTGCTGCGCTTCGCACCGTTCATCGGTTCGACCGCCGACACCACGTTGACCCGCTACTTCGCGCAGCCGTTCGTGCCGACCGTCTTCGGCCGCGACCCTCGTCTGCAGTTCCTGCACTTCGACGACGCGTTGGAGGTGCTGCACCGGTCGATCGTGGAGGACCACCCCGGCACCTACAACGTCGCCGGCCCGGGAGTGCTGTCGCTGTCCCAGGCGATCCGGCGGGCCGGCCGGGTCGCCGTGCCGGTGTTGGAGCCGAGTCTCTCCGGGGCCGCCGCGCTGGCCCGCACGATGGGTTTCGGCCGCTACGGCCTGGACCAGGTCGACCTCTTCGTGCACGGCCGGGTGGTCGACACCACCCGACTGGAGCAGGAGTACGACTTCACGCCCCGCTCCACCGCCGAGGCGTTCGAGGACTTCATTCGCGCCCACCACGGTGGGGTGGTGGTCACGCGGGGGCAGTTGGCCGCCGCCGAGCAACTCGTCCTGGACGGCATCCGGCAGATCCGTTCCGCGGTCCGGGAACGGTCATCGTGACCGGGCCGGCGGAGGGGCGCGACCCGCGGGGGGTCGGGCGTTTCGACGTACCGCAGCAGCCGCCCGTGGTGGACGTGGAGCCGGCGCGGCGTAACGGACATCGACCGGCTGCCCAGGTCGCGCCGACGCCGACGCCGACCGACGAGGTCGACACCGCGGCCACCGACGAGCCCGCGGTCGCGGGTGGCCGGGTCGATGCGCCGGGTGGTGGCACCGGGCCGGCGGTGCCGGACCGGCCGGGGGACCACTGGGACCGCAAGGTCGCGAACGGTCTGGCCTTTCTGCGCCGGCGGCTGTCCGGCGACTACGAGGTCGACGAGTTCGGGTTCGACTCGGAGCTGACCGACGCGGTCTTCCACCCCCTGCTGCGGCTGCTCTACCGGGACTGGTTCCGCACCGAGGTCAGCGGCCTCGAGCATGTGCCCGTCGACGGGCCGGCCCTGGTGGTCGGCAACCACTCGGGGACTGTGGCGCTGGACGCGTTGATCCTCTCGGCGGCGTTGCACGACAAGCACCCCGCGCACCGGTATCTTCGGCTGCTCGGCGCCGACCTGGTCTTCCGGATGCCGGTGGTGTCCGAGATCGCCCGCAAGACCGGCGGCACGGTGGCCTGCAACCCGGACGCCGAGCGGCTGCTCGGCCGCGGCGACCTCGTCGGGGTGTTCCCCGAGGGTTTCAAGGGCATCGGCAAGCTCTACGCCGACAGGTACAAGCTGCAACGGTTCGGGCGGGGCGGCTTCGTCTCGGCGGCACTGCGCACCGGCACCCCGATCGTGCCGGTCGCGATTGTCGGCGGCGAGGAGATCTACCCGATGCTCGCCGACATCAAGCCCCTGGCGCGGCTGCTCAAGCTGCCCTACTTCCCGGTCACGCCGACCTTCCCGTGGCTCGGGCCGCTGGGGATGGTGCCGCTGCCCAGCAAGTGGCTCATCGAGTTCTGTCCGCCGATCCCCACCACGCACCTGACCGACTCGGCGGACGACCCGCTGGTGGTCTTCAACCTCGCCGACCAGGTGCGGGAGACGATCCAGCAGACCGTGCACACGCTGTTGGAGCGACGGCCCGACCCGTTCGGCCCGTAACGCGTCGTAGGGCGTGTGTCACACGCCCTAGCCGGCGCGGCGGCGGCGCTGTAGTGCCAGCCCGGCGGTGACCGCGCCGACGACCAGCCCGGCCGCCGCCGTGGACGGTACGGCGATCTTGACCGCCCGCCGGCCGGTGCGGAAGTCCCGTACCTCCCAGCCGTGCTGACGGGCCTGCCGCAGCAGGGTGCCGTCCGGGTTGACCGCCACGGCCCGGCCCACGGCGGAGAGCAGCGGCAGGTCGTTTGCCGAGTCGCTGTAGGCCGCGCAGCGGGCCAGGTCGAGCCCTTCCACCGCGGCGAGCTGGGTGACCGCCTCGGCCTTCGCCGGCCCGTGCATCAGCTCACCCACCAACCGCCCGGTGTACGCCCCGTCCACGACCTCGGCCACCGTGCCGATGGCACCGGTCAGGCCGAGTCGGGTGGCGATCACCCGGCCGATCTCCACCGGGGCGGCGCTGACCAGCCACACCCGCTGACCGGCGGCCAGGTGCCGTTGGGCGAGTTGGTGGGTGCCGGCCCAGATCCGGGGAGCCATCATCTCGTCGAAGATCTCCTCCGCGAGGCGCTCCACGTCGTCGACCCGCCAACCCTCGACGAAGGCCAGCGCGGCCTCCTTGGCCAGGGACATGTCACCGGCGTGCTCCCGGGCCAACAGCCGGAACCGGAGCTGCTGCCAGGCGAACCGGGCCAGGTCGGTCGTGGTGAAGTAGTTGCGGGAGGCGAGCCCACGGGCGAACCAGTAGATCGACGCGCCCTGCATCATCGTGTTGTCCACGTCGAAGAAGGCCGCGGCGGTCGGGTCCGGAGCGGGGGCGACGGCCGGGGCCAGGTCGGTCTCCGCCCAGCCCGCGGTGTGTCCCGCGGCGTCGGTGCTGACCGTCACCTTACGGCTGCGCGCCACGCGACTCCCTTCCTCACCGGTACGACGGATGCCTCCAGCGAGGGTAGCCGCCGCGCACGGTCGACCGGCCGAGCACAGCGTGAACTGCGGCGCGGCCGGTCGGAGGTGCGGTATAGGGGGCGTACCGTCAGCGAGCCCCGGGGCAGGTGTTCGGGTCGGGGCCGAGGGTGTCGCTGGCGGTCGGGACCGGCAGACCGCAGGCGATCGCCGCGCGCAGCGCGTCCGAGCGTTCCCGGATGTTGTCCAGCAGGCGCAGGGACCGCTGGGTGCGTTCCCGGTCGAGGCGGCTGCTCCCGTCGAGCAGACCGCTCACCGCCCGACGTTGGCCGGTGACGAACGCGTTGAGCGTGTCCAGGCTGCCCGGCTCTGCCCGCTCGGCCGCGGCGGTGGTCAGCAGGCGGACACCCTGCCGGGTGTCGGCGTCCATGTCGTCGAGGACGGCGCTGTAGCCGATCCGGTCGCCGCGCAGCTCGGCGGCCTCGCCCAGTCTGGTCCGGGCGAAGTCCAGGAAGAGCTGACCGCGGCTGATGTCGGAGCTGGCCAGGGCGAGTTGCGCCCGTTCGGTCGAGCGCTTCATGCCGTACAGCGCGTCGCCGGGCACCGCGTTCTCGCTGGCGGTGGAGATGCCGGAGACGGCGATGGCGCCGGCGGCGATGCCGACCAGGATCGCACCCCGGGCTCGGGCCCGCCGGGCGGTGACCGCCGGCAGCAGCCACCCACGGGCGGTCGTGGCCGGCTCGGTGGCCGCCGGTGTGGTGCCCAGCCCCTCCCGTTCGGCGGTGGCGAGCAGCATCGCCCGCAGGCCGGTACGGAAGTC
The DNA here is from genome assembly GCF_040648675.1 of Micromonospora sp. NPDC049101. Classification (NCBI taxonomy): domain Bacteria; kingdom Bacillati; phylum Actinomycetota; class Actinomycetes; order Micromonosporales; family Micromonosporaceae; genus Micromonospora; species Micromonospora sp. NPDC049101. Next base: position 244,243 of record NZ_JBEZED010000007.1, read on the forward strand.
CTGGTCCACCTCGACGGTCGGGGGGTCGGTGCTGAGTCGTTGGCCCACCGCGACGACGGGCGCGAGTTGCGCGTCCATCCGGGATCGCACGTGGTGTCGCCGAGCGCCGTTGGCCTCGTCGAGAAGCTGCGCGAAGCGCTCGGCGCGCCGGCGGGAGAAGAGGATGTCGTCCACCGCAGGCACCTCTCTCTCGCTGGTCACGGCCGGTCGGCCGCCGTCGTTGCCGACGACCGGGCGGCAGTGTGACACCACGGAGGTGAGGTGCCGCCGGCCTGCCGGTCGGACCTCGGTGACCCGGCCCTGCCGGGACAACCACCGGTCGCACCCGGAGAAACGCGGCGGACCTGGCACGGGTTACGGGCCGGGCGGAGCGGAAATTACACAAAGTGATCGTCATCACCGGGCGGGACCGACTCTGAGCTGCACGGACGTCGATCGACGTCCATCGGTCCCGCCGCCGCGAACTACGGCTGGAAGCCGTCGGGCAGGAGCCGGGCCAGGGCACGAACGGCCCGGTACTGGAGGGCCTTGATGGCACCCTCGTTCTTGCCCATCGCACGGGCCGTCTCGGCGACCGAGAAGCCCTGGAGGAAGCGGAGCACGATGCACTCCTGCTGCTCCGGGTTGAGCTGTTTCACGGCGGTGAGCAGCGCGACGTTGGTGATGTGCTCCACCACGGCAGCCTCCGGGCTGCCCTCCGGGCCCCGGTCCTCCCGATCGGCGTCGAGCACGTCACCGGTGGTGACCTCCAGCCGGTACCGGCCCGACTTGAAGTGGTCCGCGACCAGGTTGCGGGCGATCGTCACCAGCCAGGCGCCCAGGTCACGGCCCTGCCAGGTGAAGCTGCCGATCCGCTTGAGCGCGCGCAGGAAGGTGTCCGAGGTGAGGTCCTCGGCGAGTTGGCGGTTGCCGACCCGGAAGTAGATGAACCGGAACACGGTGTCCACGTACCGGTCGTAGATCAGACCGAACGCCTCGGACTCACCGGCCTGGGCGCGCTCGATCAGCGTCCAGACCTCGGTGGCCGGGTCGGACGGGTCCGGGCGGCTCGGAAAGCCGGTCGGGGTGGTGGCGGTGGTGGCCGGCACGGCCGGGATCACCGCCGTCTCGCCCGCCGCCGGGTCGGTGGTCACCGTCGGCGTCTCGCTGACCCGGCGACCCTGCGCGGGCATTGTCGGTCGGGCCGGAACGGCGACCCGGCCGCCGGTTGGTCGCGCGTTCCCGCCGGGCACCGCGGGCCGCGGCGGTGGCTCGTTGTGATGTGGCCGGCTGCGGATCCGTTGCGCCGCGCCGTCGCCGCGTGCAGCGGCGCCGGGTGGTTCGTCCATCGGGGGGCGGGCCGTCGGTCGCTCGTTGACGTGGGAGCGTGCCGGTTGACCGGTCAGGCCTGCCGGGCGTTCCGCGTAACCGAAAGTGGTCACCGGGTTGCCCCCGTCCCGTGGGTCGCCGGACGGGCCGGTCTGTGTCGTGTCGGGGCGGACCGACCGGGAAGCCGGTCGGGCAGGACGGTCGCGGGGCTTGCCGACGGGCGGCAAATCCCCTGGAGGTGCTGGTCCAATGCGCTAACAGGCACGGGGGCCTCCTCGGGCTGAGGGGTGTCGACTCACGGCAAATGGGGTGAGCCGACCCGAGTGATGATAGGGCCAACGTCACCCGCGCGTGGCAAGTCCGTTACACAAGGCGGAAGTATTCCCGCTCCGTCGCACCACCGGCGGACCGGTTGTCCGTCGTGTGCGTTTGACTTTCCGTTGACCGGCTGTTCCTGGATGGATGCCCAGGTCGGGCCCCCTCGCCCGTTCGGTTGACCCTATCGCCTCGGGTGGCGCGCGGGCGTGGCTGAAACGCCCGCGGACGGCGCCGCGCATCCCATCGGCGGGACTTGATCGGCTCGTCAGTGGCACATCGGACCGTCCCGTACACGGGACGGTCCGATGTGCCACCGCACCCGGGTTCGCACCGTCGGTCGTGGCCGGTCGCCGCCCGCCGTGCCAGACTCGATCACCGTGCCGGCCGAGTCGGCGGTACCGGGTGTGCGGCACCCGCGAACCGGCGAGACTGTGCGGGCGTACGCGACGGCGGCGCCGGTGCGACAGGTGACGCTGCCGGTGATCGCCGACACCCTGACGGAGGTACCGATGTCCACTGACGCCCGGCTCGCCCTGATCACCCGACCCGGCTGCCACCTCTGCGACGACGCCAAGACGGCACTCGACCGGGTGGTGGCGGTCACCGGTGACAAGTGGGTCGAGTGGGACGTCACCGGCGACGAGGGTCTGGAGCGGGAGTACGGAGACCGGCTGCCGGTGGTGCTGCTCGACGGCAAGGAGCACGGCTACTGGCGGGTCGAGGAGGACCGGCTGCTGCGGGACCTGACCACGCCGCAGCTCTGAGCGGTGCCTAGGGTGCGGTGATGGACACCGCGCACCCCCACCTCGTGTGGGACTGGAACGGCACCCTGCTCAACGACCTCAGCCTGGTGGTGTCCGCCACCAACGTCGTGTTCACGAGCCTCGGTGGGCCGACGGTCACCCTCGACGAGCACCGGGTGCGGTTCCGCCGGCCGGTCGCCGAGTACTACGCCGAGGTGCTCGGGCAGGCCGTGGACGACGACGAGTTCGGCCGACTGGACCGGATCTTCCACGAGGCGTACCGCACCGGGTTGACCACCTGTGAGCTGGCCGCCGACGCACGCGCCGCGATGGCGGCCTGGCCGGGCAACCAGAGTCTGCTCTCCATGTGGTTCCACGAGGAGTTGGTGCCGACCGTGCGGACGTACGGGCTGACCGGCCACTTCACCCGGGTCGACGGGCTGCGGGCCGCGGTCGGCGGCGACCGCAAGGCCGAGTCGCTCAAACTGCACCTGGCCGAACTGGGCGTGGACGGCACCTCGGTGGTGCTGATCGGCGACTCCATCGACGACGCGGACGCGGCGCTCGCGGTGGGCGGCCGGGCCGTGCTCTACACCGGCGGGTTCACCGACCCGGGCCGGCTGCGCGCCTCCGGTCACCCGGTGGCCGATACCCTCACCGACGCGGTGGCCCTGGCCCGGGAGGTCAGTTCCGCAGATAGGTGAGGACGGCCAGCACCCGCCGGTGCTGCTCGGTGTCCGGCGGAAGGGTGAGCTTGGTGAAGATGTTGCGCACGTGCTTCTCCACCGCGCCGTCGCTGACCACCAGGGCGCGGGCGATGGCGGTGTTCGAGCGGCCCTCGGCCATCAGCGCGAGCACCTCACGCTCGCGCGGGGTCAGCTCCCGCAGGGGGTCGTCGCGGCGGCGTCGGGCGAAGAGCTGACCCACCACCTCCGGGTCGAGCACCGTGCCGCCGGCCGCCACCCGGCGCAGCGCGTCCAGGAACTCGTCGATCGCGGCCACCCGGTCCTTGAGCAGGTAGCCGATGCCGCCGCCGGCACCGCCGGTGGCCAGCAGATCATCGGCGTACGAGACCTCGACGTACTGGGAGAGCACCAGGATCGGGGTACGCGGCACCAGTCGCCGCGCCTCCACCGCCGCCCGCAGCCCCTCGTCGGTGTGCGACGGGGGCATCCGGACGTCGACGATCGACACGTCCGGTTGGTGCTCCACCACCGCCCTGACGAGCGCGTCGCCGTCCCCGACGGCGGCCACCACCTGGTGCCCACTCTCGGTCAGCAGCCGGACCAGCCCCTCCCGGAGCAGGACGGCGTCATCGGCGATCACGATCCGCATGGCTGTGTTGTCTACCACGTCCGGGCCGCCTCGGGGGCGCCGCGGAGTGCCGGACCGCTCACAGCGGTAGCTCCGCGCGGATCTCGGTGGGGCCACCGGCCGGGCTGACCACCATCAGCTCACCGCCGGCGGCCCGCACCCGGTCGGCGATGCCGGCCAGCCCGTGGCCCTTGGCCAGGTGCGCGCCGCCCTGCCCGTCGTCGCCCACCCCCACCTGAAGGTGGGTGCCCTGCCGGGTCACCGTCACCACGGCCTCGGTCGCCCGGCTGTGCTTGGCGACGTTCGTCAGCGCTTCGGACACCACGAAGTACGCGGTGTTCTCCACCGCCGGGTCGAGCCGCCCCGCCGGGGTGCCCAGCTGCGGGTCCACCTGGAGCTCGATCGGGATCAGCCCGCGCCCGGCGATCGCGGCCAGGGCGCTGGGCAGGCCCCGGTCGACGAGGATCGGCGGGGCGATCCCCCGGGACAGGGCCCGCAGCTCGGCGAGCGTGTCCCGGGTCTGGGTGACCGCCTCGTCGATGGTCTGGCCGGCGGCCTCCGGGTCGGAGGCGAGCTGTATCCGAGCCCGACTGAGGTCCATCGCCAGGCGGACCAGGCGCTGCTGGGGGCCGTCGTGGATGTCGCGTTCCAACCGGCGTAGTGCGGACGCCTCGGCCGAGACGGCGGCCCGCTTCTGCTCCTCCAGCACCGTGATCCGATCGCGCATCTCGGCCACCCCGGTCAGCATGGCCTTGGCGAAGCTGGCCTGCAGCAGCGCGCAACCCCGCACCACGATCGGCAGCGTGATCAGGAAGAACACCCCGAGTGCGGTGTTCAGGCCGATCCGGGCGGTGGTCGAGTCGCCCAGGCCGAGCAGCTGCGCCAGGTCCTGGTCCTCGCCGGTCGGTCGGGGCAGCGCCCAGTCGTACACCCAGTAGAGCGAGCCGGCGATCGCGGCGGCCCACCAGATCACGGTCACCAGGAAGGTGGCCGCCGCCGCGATCAGCCGCAGGATGCCGTGCGCCAGATCGAGCCAGGACTGGGCATCCCGCATCGGCACGAAGATCCGCCGCCAGGTGTTCGCGCCCGGCTCGGGCAGCCGGTAGTGCGGTCGGATCCGGGGCTGCCGGAGCACGGCCGGCAGCCGCAGCCGCTCGATGTCGGCCAGCCCGCGGGCGGCGTACAGGGTGCCGCTGAGGATCGGCAGGCCGATCACCGTGACCACCAGGCCGAGGCCGACCGCGAAACCGGCCACGAGGACGACGAAGCTGGCCACCGCCAGGGGCAGCCCGAGCAGCACGTACCCGGAGTCGACGAAGAGTTGGCGGGGGATGCTCGGTGCCAGCATCTGTTGGTCGCTGGTGGCGGCAACGGCGGTCATGGGAAGAGGCTAGGCAACTTGGCCCGGTGTCCCCATCCCGAAGCCCCGCCTCTCCCCCGTAGTGCTGTCCCTACCACCCCGACCAGGCTCGGCGCGGGATTGGTCAGAGAAGTCGGGATTGAGCAATAATCGCCCGGGCGGCGTGGGTAACGCGCCGCTAAATCGATCTTGTGGAATGGAGGTGCCTGTGGAGTCGCGGCGCGCAGCGGCAAGATCGCGATTTGTGCACGTCTTCACAAGCGCCTACTCTGTGACTCCGACGCGCCCTGCTAGCACAGCCGCCAACCTCGGTCGCCAGCGGGAGTCCATAAGCGGCCCACCAGCGGAGTTGGCCGAGGATCGCACCGCACGGAGTCTCATGAGTCAGCACCGTCACCCAGGCGCGCCCGGCCGCGCCGGTGCCGTACCAGCGCTCCCGGATCTGCCCGAGGCCACCGTCGCTCGGCTTCCGGAATACCTGCGCGCGCTGCACAACCTCGCCGACGCCGGGCACGAGACGGTGTCCAGCGAGGGCCTCTCCGCCGCCGCCGGCGTCAACTCCGCCAAGCTCCGCAAGGACCTGTCCCACCTCGGCTCGTACGGCACCCGGGGCGTCGGCTACGACGTCACGCTGCTGATCGAGCAGATCGAGAATGTGCTCGGGCTCACCCAGCGCCGGGCGGTCGCCCTGGTCGGCGTGGGTAATCTCGGTCACGCTCTGGCCGGCTACGACGGCTTCGCCGGTCGGGGCTTCCGGATCGCCGCACTACTCGACGCCGATCCCTCCCGGGTCGGCGAAGAGATCAACGGCCTGGTGGTCAGGCATGTCGACGATCTCCCCACGGTCGCCGCGGAGGAATCCCTCGCGATCGGCATGATCGCCACCCCGGCCGCCGCCGCCCAGCAGGTCGCCGACCAACTGGTCGCCGTCGGCGTGACGAGCATCCTCAACTTTGCGCCGTGCGTACTCTCGGTTCCGGAGGGGGTCGACGTGCGCAAGGTCGATCTCGCCATCGAGCTGCAGATTCTGTCCTTCCACGAGCACCGCAAGGCGTCGCTGACCGCGCTGCCCGCCACCGGCGGGTCCGCTCTCACCGCCCTGCCGGGCGGGTTCGCGGCCACCGACACCCAGGAGGCGATAGGCACGTGAAACTGCTCGTCGTCGGCGCGTCCTATCGGACCGCCCCGGTCGCCACGCTGGAGCAACTGGCCGTCCCTCCCGCCGACCTGACCCGCACCCTGGACCGCCTGGTCGCCCAGCCGTACGTGGCCGAGGCAGTGATCGTCTCCACCTGCAACCGGGTGGAGGTCTACGCCGCCGTGTCCGGTTTCCACGGTGGGCTCGGTGACGTCTGCGCCGTCCTGGCCGAGCAGGCCGGCAGCTCGCCGGCGGCGCTCGCCAGCCACCTGTACGTGCACTACGACACCGCCGCCGTGGACCACGTGTTCCGGGTCGCCACCGGTCTGGACTCGATGGTGGTCGGCGAGGCGCAGATCCTCGGCCAGCTGCGCGACGCGTACCACTGGGCCACCGGCGCCGACTCGGCCGGCCGGCTGCTGCACGAGCTGATGCAGCAGGCGCTGCGGGTCGGCAAGCGGGCCCACGCCGAGACCGGCATCGACCGGGCCGGCCAGAGTGTCGTCACCGCCGCGCTGGAGTTGGCCGCCGGGCACCTCGACGGCGAGCTCGCCGGCCACCCGGCCCTGGTGGTCGGTGCCGGCGCGATGGGCTCGCTCGGGGTGGCCACGCTCTCCCGACTGGGCGCCGGCCCGCTCACCGTCAGCAACCGGGGCGCCGACCGGGCCGTCCGGCTGGCCGAGTCGTACGGGGCGAGTGCCGCGCCGATGACCGAGCTGGCCGACACCCTCTCCACAGTGGACATCGTAGTGGCCGCCACCGCGTCCACCGAACCGGTCCTCACCCGGGCGGTGGTCGGCGCGGCCCTGGCCGACCGGGACCCGGTCCGGGGCCCGCTGGTCCTGCTCGACCTGGCCGTCCCCCGCGACGTCGAGGATGGCGTCGCGGAGCTTCCCGGCGTCGAGGTGATCGACATCGACCGGATGGCGGCGCTGCTCGCCGACGGTCCGGCCGCCGCGGACGCCGCCGCCGTCGAACGGATCGTGCTGGGCGAGGTGGAGGGCTTCCTCACCTGGCTGCGCGGCGCCGACGTGGCACCCACCGTGGCCGCGCTGCGCGGCCGGGCCGACGACGTGGTCACCGCCGAGCTGCGCCGGCTGGCTCAACGTCGCCCCGACCTCGGCGACGACCTGCGTGCCGAGGTGGCCCGTACGGTGCACCGGGTCGTGCAGCGGCTGCTGCACCAGCCCACGGTCAAGGTCCGCCAGTTGGCCGCGGAGCCGGGCGGCGACCAGTACGCGGCCCTGCTGCGCGAGCTGTTCGACCTCGAGGTGCCGCAGACCTCTCCGGTGGACACCGTCCCGGAGGTGCTGGCCCCCGACCTCGGCATGGCGTTCCCCGGCATCGACCCGGTGTCCGGTGCCGACACCGTCGAGCCGACCCCACCCACTGGAGGAGCGCGATGACCGCCCCCCTGCGTCTCGGCACCCGGGGCAGCGCCCTGGCGATGGCCCAGTCCGGCCAGATCGCCGAGGCGTTGACCGCCGCCACCGGCCGCCCGGTCGAGTTGGTCGAGGTGGTCACCGCTGGCGACCGCTCCCACGCGCCGGTGCACCGGCTCGGCGTCGGGGTGTTCGTCTCCGCGCTGCGCGACGCGCTGACCGCCGGGACGATCGACTTCGCGGTGCACTCCTACAAGGATCTGCCCACGGCTGCCGCCGGCGGGCTGCACATCGCGGCGGTGCCGCCCCGGCAGGACCCGCGCGACGCGCTGATCGCCCGAGGTGGCCGGACGCTCGCCGAGTTGCCGCCCGGTGCCACCGTGGGCACCGGCGCGCTGCGCCGTATCGCCCAACTGCACGCCCTCGGCCTGCAGTTGGAGGTCACCCCGATCCGCGGCAACGTGGACACCCGCCTGGCGCGGGTGCTCGGCCCCGACGCCGACCTCGACGCCGTCGTCGTCGCCCGGGCCGGGCTGGCCCGGCTCGGCCGGCTCGACGTCGTCACCGAGGCACTGGACCCGATGCTGATGCTGCCCGCGCCCGCTCAGGGTGCGCTGGCTGTGGAGTGCCGGGTCGACGACCAGGACCTGGTCGAGCTGCTCACGGTGCTGGACCATGCACCGTCGCGCGCCGCGGTCACCGCGGAACGCGCGTTGCTGGCAACCCTGGAGGCCGGGTGCACCGCACCCGTCGCCGCCTATGCCGAACTCGCCGAGGGCGACGACGGCGATGAGATCTACCTGCGCGGGGCGGTGATCAGCCCGGACGGCACTCGTGACCTCCGGCTGTCCCGCACCGGAACGCCCGCCGACGCGGCGGAGATCGGTAAGGCACTCGCCGCCGAACTCCTCGACCTCGGCGCCGACTCGATCCTCGGCCACGAAGGACACACCGGCCCGGGGACCCAGCAATTTGGGAGCACAGAATGACCCGCACCCGTAAGCCCGTCGGCCGTATCGCGTTCGTCGGGGCTGGCCCCGGTGACCCGGGCCTGCTGACCCGTCGGGCCCACGACGCCCTGGTCGACGCCGACCAGGTGATCTACGACCGGGGAGTCCCGGAGTCGTTGCTCGCCGTCGTACGCGCCGAGGCCTCCGACGATGCCGAGTTCACCCCCGCCGAAGGCGCGCCCGGGGACGTGGCGAAGGTGCTGATCTCCGCGGCCCGCTCCGGGCTGAACGCGGTGCACCTGGTCGCCGGCGACCCGTTCGGCCACGACTCGGTGGTCAAGGAGGTGCAGGCGGTGGCCCGTACCGCCGCGCACTTCGAGGTGGTGCCCGGTGTCGGCCAGGCCGAGGGTGTGGCCACCTACGCGGGTGTTCCGCTGCCGGGCGTGCGTACCGCCGCGGACGTCGAGGACGTCAGTGCCCTGGACTTCGAGGCGTTGGCCGCGGCCGTCGGCCGGGGTTCGCTCGCGCTCGCCGTGGACGCCGGTGACCTCGCCGCCGTCCGGGACGGGCTGCTCGCCGCCGGGGTCGACGGCACCACCGGCGTCGGTGTGACCGGCGACGGCACCGGCGAGACCCAGTACACGACCACGTCGACCGTGGACAGCTTCGTGGCCGCCGCGCTCGGCTTCACCGGCCGGGTGGTGCTCACCGTCGGCGTCGGGGTGGGCCAGCGCGACAAGCTGAGCTGGTGGGAAAACCGCCCGCTGTACGGCTGGAAGGTGCTCGTACCCCGCACCAAGGAGCAGGCCGGCGCGATGAGCGCGCGGCTGCGCGCGTACGGGGCGATCCCGTGCGAGGTGCCGACGATCGCGGTCGAGCCGCCGCGCACTCCGGCGCAGATGGAGCGGGCCGTCAAGGGCCTGGTCGACGGCCGGTACGCCTGGGTGATCTTCACGTCGGTCAACGCGGTCCGCGCGGTGTGGGAGAAGTTCGCCGAGCACGGGCTGGACGCCCGGCACTTCGGCGGCGTCAAGATCGCCTGCATCGGTGAGGCGACCGCGGACGCGGTCCGCGCGTTCGGCATCCAGCCGGAGCTGATCCCCGCCGGGGAGCAGTCGTCCGAGGGGCTGCTGGCCGAGTTCTCCCCGCACGACGAGATCCTCGACCCGGTGGGCCGGGTGCTGCTGCCGCGTGCCGACATCGCCACCGAGACGCTCGCCGCCGGGCTCACCGAGCGCGGCTGGGAGGTCGACGACGTGACCGCGTACCGGACGGTGCGGGCCGCGCCGCCGCCCGCCGAGATCCGGGACGCGATCAAGTCGGGCGGGTTCGACGCTGTCCTGTTCACGTCATCCTCCACCGTCCGGAACCTGGTCGGCATCGCCGGGAAGCCGCACGCGCGTACCGTTGTTGCCGTCATCGGGCCCAAGACGGCGGAGACCGCGACGGAGTTCGGCCTGCGGGTCGACGTGCAGCCACCGCACGCCTCGGTGCCCGACCTGGTGGAGGCGCTCGCCGCCTACGCCGTCGAGCTGCGCGAGAAGCTGGCCGCCATGCCGGCCAAGCAGCGCCGCGGCTCGAAGGTGCAGGGGCCGACCGCCCTCCGCTTCCGGTAGTCGTCTCCGAGGAGGCCCCTCATGTCGTACCCCGAGATCCGGCCCCGCCGGCTGCGCCGTAACGCGGCCGTGCGGCGGCTGGTCTCCGAGACCCGCGTCGACCCGGCCGAGCTGGTCGTGCCGATGTTCGTCAAAGAGGGGCTGACCGAGCCGCGCGCCATCGCGTCGATGCCGGGGGTGCTCCAGCACTCCCGGGACTCGCTGCGCAAGGCCGCCGCCGAGGCGGTCCAGGCCGGGGTCGGCGGGATCATGCTCTTCGGTGTGCCGGAACGGCGGGACCCGACCGGCTCCGCCGGCATCGACCCGAACGGCATCCTGAACGTCGCCATCCGCGACGTGGTCGCCGAGGTGGGCGACGCCACGGTGGTGATGAGCGACCTGTGCCTGGACGAGTTCACCTCGCACGGGCACTGCGGGCTGCTCACCGGAGACGGCGAGGTCGACAACGACGCCACCCTGGCCGCGTACGCCGAGATGGCGGTGGCCCAGGCCGCCGCCGGGGTCGGCATGGTCGGGCCGTCCGGGATGATGGACGGCCAGGTCGGCGTGGTACGCCGGGCCCTCGACGCCGCCGGGCACCAGGACGTGGCCGTGCTGGCGTACGCCGTGAAGTACGCTTCGGCGTTCTTCGGCCCGTTCCGCGACGCCGTGGAGTCGGCGCTGGAGGGGGACCGGCGCACCTACCAGCAGGACCCGGCCAACCTGCGGGAGTCGCTGCGGGAGGTGGCGCTCGACGTCGCCGAGGGTGCCGACCTGGTGATGGTCAAGCCGGCGCTGCCCTACCTCGACGTGGTGTCGGCGGTGCGGGCCGCGGTGGACGTCCCGGTCGCCGCCTACCAGGTCTCCGGTGAGTACGCGATGGTCGAGGCCGCCGCCGCGAACGGCTGGATCGACCGGGAGCGTGTGATGCTGGAGACGCTCACCTCGATCAAGCGGGCCGGTGCGCAGGTCATCCTCACCTACTGGGCGGTCGAGGCCGCCGGGCTGCTGCGCCAGCGCTACTGACCGACTCCCCGGGTTCCGCCGGGGTGGCCACCTCGTCGGCACCCGCGGCGGCGGCCGGAAGTCGCCGGCTGGTCAGCCAGGCGAGCGCCAACAGCACGGCCGATACCGCCAGCGCGAGCCGGGTGGCCTGCGCCAGTTCCGGCGCGAGGTCCAGCCGGCTCAGCGGGTCGAGTCGGTTGGCGGCCGTGATGCCCCCGCCGCCCAGGCCCGGGGCGAGCCGGCCCGCCAGCCAGGACAGCGCGGCGGCGATCAGCGCGGTGCCGGCCGCGACCGAGGTGTGCGACACCGTGGTGAGCAGCGTGGAGCCGGCGGGCAGGTCGTCGGGCGGGAGCGACCGGCTGGCCGCGGTCATCGTCGGCATCAGCGTCGCGCCCATGCCCAGGCCGATGACCGCACCCAGCGCGGCCAGCAGCGGGTACGACGTGTCGGCGTCGAGCACCAGTACCCGGGCCACCGTGCCGGCCACCGCGGTGGCGATGCCGAGCCCGACGACCCGCCGCGCGGAGACGTGGTCGACGAGCCGGGTCGCGACCTGGAGCATCAGCCCGGTGGTCAGCGCCTGTGGGATGCCGATCACCCCGGCCAGGGTGGCCGAGTCACCGCGTACCACCTGCACGTAGGCCGGGATGATCAGGAACGAGCCGAAGTATCCGGCGGCGAAGAACGCCACCGTCGCGGCGCCTGGAGCCATTCCCGGCGCGCGCAGCACGGCCAGGTTCAGCAGTGGCTGCCGGATCCGGCCGGCCCGCCACGCGAAGGTGACCACCAGCATGGCGCCGAGCGCGAGCGGCAGCAGCACGGCAGCGGTGCCGACTCCGCCCCGCTCGCCGGTGACGCTGAGCCCGTAGACCGCCAGCGCCAGGCCGGGGCAGAGCAGCAGCAGCCCGACGACGTCCAGCCGGACCGGTGGCCGTCGCAGGTCGGCGGCGGGCAGCACCGACCGACCGAGCAACACCGCCAACAACCCCACCGGCAGGTTGATCCAGAAGATCCACCGCCAGGACGCGTGATCGAGCAGCAGCCCGCCCAGCACCGGCCCGATCAGGGGCCCGACCAGCACCGGAAGGCCGAGCAGGCTCATCATCCGTCCGCGCCGCCCCGGTGGCACCGCGGCGAGCGCGACGGCCATCCCGACCGGGTTGAGCAGCCCGCCACCCAGCCCCTGGAGCACCCGGAACGCGATCAGCGACCCGACGTTCCAGGCGGCCCCGGCCAGCACGGAGCCGGCGGTGAACAACAGCAGCGCGGTCAGGTAGGTGCGACGGGCACCGAAGCGGCCGACCGCCCAGGCGGCGGTGGGCATCACCGCGACCAGGGCGAGCGCGTAGCCGCTGGTGACCCAGCCGATCGTGGTGAGGTTGGTGTCGAGGTCGTCGACCAGTTTCGGCAGGGCCACCACGGTGACCGTGGTGTCGATCACCGCGAGCAGACCACCCAGGGTGAGATACCAGCCGAGTCGCCGCGCGGACGCGTCCATGTGGCGGCTCAGGGCCGGGCCCGGCGGGCGGCGCGCAGCGCCTCGGCCCACCAGGCCAGCTCGCTCAGCGTGGCGTCGGCAGCCTGCCGCAGCGGCTCGTCGTCGACCAGCCGACCGGTGTCGTCGAGCCGCTCCCAGGGTGCCCGCAGCACCACCCCGGAACGGGTCGTGGCGGCCTGCACCTCGGCGAAGACCAGCCGGAGCTGCTCGACCGCGCGGATGCCGCCGGAACCGGCGCCGTACGACACGAAGGCCACCGGCTTGCGGGCCCACTCCCGGTAGTGCCAGTCGATGGCATTCTTCAGCGCGGCCGGGAAGCTGTGGTTGTACTCGGGTGTCACCACCACGAACGCGTCGGCGGCGGCCAACCGGGCACTGATCGGGCTGGCCGCATTGCCCCCGGGCGGGGTGTCGGCGAAGGGCAGCGGCACCTCGGCGAGGTCGACGAGGTCCAGGCCGAGGTCCGCGCGGCGGCCCGCGTGGGCGACGAACCAGTCGGCGATCGAGCGGCCCACCCGAGGCTGACGGACGCTCCCGACGAGCACGGCGACGGTCGGCGGAGCGGTGTCCTCTTGCATAGTCATGCCCCGGACGCTAGGACTTGAAGTAATGGTGAAGTCAATGGCGACGGGGGAGTGGCGATGGGCACGTTGACGGTCGGCGAGGTGGCCCGGGAGAGTGGGGTCAGCGGCTCAGCCGTGCGCTTCTACGAGCGGCAGGGCCTGATTTCGGCTGCCCGCACCGGCGGCAACCAGCGGCGCTTCGACTCCGACGCGGCCTGCCGGATCAGGGTGGCGCGAGTGGCCCAGCGCATCGGCCTGACCGTCAACGACATCCGGGACCTGCTCGCGTCCCTGCCGCCCGACCCCGAGCTGACCGACTGGGAGGGTCTGCACGATCGGCTGACCGCCGAGGCCGAGCGGCGCATCCGCGACCTGCACGCGGCACTTGACGACATCCGCTCCGGTCGCCGCCTCTGCGACCTCTGACGCCGCCCGCGCGGGTCCCGGGCCCCTGACACCTTCATGCCGGCCAGGCAGCGCCGTGGCTCGAAGGTGCCAGCCGCTGCCGCGAACGGCTGGATCGACCGGGCGTGCCGGCCCCCGGCCCCCGACGTCTCCATGCCGGCCTTTGCTCTGCACCCGCGGATGCGACGGCTACGGTCCGTGACCGGCGCATATTGGGGTGCAGAGCAAAGGGAGGAGAAGGGGAGGGTGGGGGTCGGTCCCTGCCCCTTGGCGGCGAGGACACGCAGTTCGCGGTTCACGGGTTCGCCGGTCGGGCGGGAGCCACCTCCGTGCCGCAATGAGCGCCCGGTTATCCACAGGTCCCTTCGTTGTCCACAGGCTCACCGAACAGGGCTGCGAGGAACGGCGCGAGCCGGAACGGTGGCGGCATGGACGACTCACCGATACCTCCGGATGCGGGAGCAGCCAGCGCCGACAGTGGGATTCCCAACGGCACGAGCCCCAGCACCGCGCACCGGAAAGTCATACTCAGCGAGCCCTCCGACACACCATGGCCGGTCGTTGGCATCGTCCGGGCGATCCGTCGGCACGCCGACCTGAGCCAACGTGAGCTGGCCCGGTGGGCGGGGGTGCACCATGCGACCATCGGCCGCATCGAGGCCGGTCGGACTGTTCCGAGCATCGACCTGCTCCGCCGGATCCTCGCGGTCGTCGGGTGTCGGCTGGCCGTCGTCGACGAGTTCGGCCGGGTGCTCAGACCGATGCGGGACTGGGACGACACGCGCGACGGTGCGGGTCGCCGCTATCCGTCGCACCTGGACACCATCCTCGACCCCGAGCCGGGGGAGTGGTGGGCGGACATCTACGGGCTGGCCCGCCCGCCCGAGACGTTCTACCGCAATCGGGAGGTTCGGGACGCGATGCGTCGGCGCAGCCAGTGGGAGGTGCGGGTAGCTCAGCACCGGGGCGATCCGCCACCGCCACAGCTCTGGCGATACCGCTGACGCCTCGATCGACGACGGCCCGCCGACCCCACTCGGGGGTGGCGGGCCATCATCGACCAGACTCCGGGATCAGTCGTCGTCGGTGATCGTGCCGACTGCGAGCGGGTCGGCCAGCCGCAGGCCGGGCACACCGGCCACCAGCAGCGTCAGCCTCTCGTCCGCCTCCCGCCTGCGGTCACCCCGAACGGTCACCGGGAACGCCACAGACGTCTGCCCGGCGGCCAGCACCCGGCAGCCGGCGTACGGATCGAAGTCCGAGCCCACCTGCGCGGTGAGGCCGACGGCGGCGGCGCACAGCAACACCGGCTGTGACAGCGGCCGGGACACCGTGGCGGTGAAGGCGAGCTGACGGGTGCCCTGGCTGCCCTCGACAACCGTCGTGTCGGCCACGGTCAGCGACGCCCGGGACCGGAACCTCGCCACCTGCGGATCGTGGTCGCTGGAACCGCGCGACCCGTCGCCGGTGAACTCGGCCGGCCAGTCGGCGTTGATGTGCGCCGCCCGCACCCGTACCAGATCGCCGTAGAGCGCGTCGTTGACGAACAGGTGGTCGAGTGTCTGCGCGTGCCCCTCGAAGCTGTACGAGTAGGCGGAGGACGGCACGTCCGCGACCAGGTTGTCCCACAGGTTGTGCAGACCAGCCTCGTAGAGCGGCGCGAGCTGATCCGACGGCGTGGGCTGGTCGCCAGTGGCGATGGGATCGTCCGGGCGGGGGAACACGTTCAGGTCCCCGCCGTAGACCACCCGGGCGCTCCGGTCGGCCGCCTCGATCGCGGTGACGATGGCCGCACCGTACCGTGCCTGCTCCCGCCGCTGCCCGACCCGGCCGTCCGGGCCGGAGGAGTAGTGGTTGCTGAGCGCGTACAGGGTGAACCGCTCGGACGCGCCGGGTGCCGCGGCCACGCTGAACTTGCCCAACTGCGGAGCACGGGTGAAGACGTTGGTGCCGTCCCGACCGGTCGAGGTGTCCACATCCGGCGGCAGCACCGCGTTGAGCGCCTTCGGGTTCTGCACGTCGGCGTTGGCCGGCAGCCCGGCAGCCCGGTACTGGACGGTCGGTGCCGAGCCGAGCAGCGGGTCGTCCGCCGTCGCGGCAGCCAACGACAACCGGTCCGTGCGGTACAGGAACGCCGCGGTGATGCCGCGGGCGTCCGCGCCGGTGCGGTCATAGGCGGCGGCGTACGCGGGCCCGCCCGCTGCCGCCACGCTGAGCGCCAACTCCTGGATGCTGTCCGGAGCGCCGTCGGCGTTGTTGGTGTCACCGCAGCTCAGCGCGGCGCCGGAGACCGTGCAGATGTCCTGGTCCTCGGCCTCCTGCACCAGGATCAGGTCCGGTGCGTGCAGATCCTTCACGATCTGGTCGGCGAGCGCGGCCAACTGCTCGCGGTAGTCCGCCTCGCTGCTCGGCACGTAGTCGAACGGCGGGTCGACACCCGGGCAGCCGGTGTTACCGGTGAAGTCGCAGCCGTCGAACGGGTCGTCGCGGTAGTCGTACAGGTTCTCCACGTTGTAGGTGGCCACGGCCACCTCCTGCGACCGGTCGGCCGGCGTGGGCGGGTTGTTCTTCGACGGGTCGGCCCCGGCGTCGAACTCCGCCCGCTCGACCTGGACGCCGTACTTCTCGAACGAGTAGTAGACCCCGCCCACCGCGTCGGCGCGCAGCGTGTCGAAGGTGTGCGCCGGTGGGAGCAGCGCGGCGCTGTCCCCGGCGGTCGCCTTCACGCCCATGCTGCCGAGCAGCGTCCGTTGGCCGTTGCCGTCGTCGAAGCGGCGGGTCGGGTCGTTGTCCAGCGGGTGCGAGTCGCGGAAGACCCGCCGGGAGTACGGGTCGGCGCGGTCCAGCAGCGGGTCGTCGCGGTCGACCACCCACAACTCGGCGTCGGCGGTGGAGGAGAAGACGTCCCGGCCGCTCACCGCGCCACTGCCGGCGCGGACCCGCATCCGGGAACCCTCGTGGCGCTCCCAGAAGCGCTGCGCGTCGGTCAGCTCGGCCGGTGGCACCGCGTCGGTCACCGCGACCGCGCTGTCCACGGCCAGGCCACCGGCGATCCGACGGACCAGCGAGGCACCGGAGAGCTGGGTGAAGCTGTAGTACTCCGACACCCGGGCCCGCAGCACGACCTCGTCGCCGACGGTCGGCACGTAGCCGCCGATCAGCGACGTGAACGCGCCCATGAACACGAAGATGCCGTCGGAGCTGGTCGGATCACCGTCGGTGTCCCCGACACGGCTCTGCAGGAAGAACCCGTGCTGCTCCGCGCCGGCCGAGGTGCGGGCGAGGGTCAACTGGGTGATCACGCCGCGCACGTCGTACAGCGTGCTGCTCGTGCCGTTGCCGCTCGCCGGTGCGAGCGGTGACCGGTCGGCGGGGCCGGACTCGGCGTCGGTGGTCGGGCCCTGCACCTCGCCGACGGTCAACTCCCGGGTCACCTGCACGGCCAGCGCGCAGGTGGCGGTGCCACCGCCCGCGTCGGTCGCGGTCACTGCGACGGTGTACGCCCCGGCGGCGAGGTCGGCGCTCGCGCCGATCGTGGCGCGGGCGGTGCCGCCCAGGCCCTCGGCGGGAGTGAACGCGGTGCGGGTGATCGAACCGGCCGACGGCGTCGGGCTGACCGAGCCCACCGTCAGGTCGACGATCGTGTCATCGGGGTCGGTGGCGGTGACCTCCCGGCTCGCCGCCGTGCCCGCGCTGGTGACCAGCGGGGCGCCACAGGTCAGCGTGGCCGGGACGTCGACCGGGCCGCCGCCGTCGACCGTGTGCGTGCCGAGGCCGTCGAAGGTGTCGACCGGGAAACCGGCCCACTGTGTGGCGGGGTCGAACGCGTCGGTCGGATCGGTGTCGCCGGTGGTGACTGTCGACAACCGGCGCAGGGTGTTGTCCGCGGTGCTGGTGGCACCGGCACCCCACTCGGTGCCCGGGTCGACGCCCACCTGCCCGATCGAGTCGAGCACGGTGGTGCCCCGGCGCAACACGATCGCGTCGTCGCCGTTGAACAGGCTGGCCCCGGTGGTCTGGTCGGCCTGGGCGAGGATGGCGGCCCCGGCCGAGGCGCTGGCGAACACGAACGTGTCTCCGGCAGCCACCGTTCCGGCCAGCGCGATCGTGGTGGCCGTGGTGGAGCCGTTGAAGGAGAGCTGGAGCTGGTAGCCGCCGGCGGTGAGGTCGACCGGGGCGCCGGTGCCGTTGAACAGCTCGATCGCCTTGTTGTTCGACGAGCCCTCGACGTACTCCGAGATGAACAGGTCGGTGGGCGCGGCGCTGGCCGCGGTGGGTACGACGCCGAGCGCCGCCACCGTCACGGCGGCGGTGGCGGTCGCGAGCGCGGCGAACGAGCGGCGCGGGCGCATAGGGCCTCCACGATGGGTGGATGAGAGTCAACGCACGTTAAGGTGCCCGACTGTCCACCGTCCATCCCCTAGTGGACAGTTGCGTGAATTCCCTCAGCGCGGCGGATCGAGTCGGTGCACCAGCTCGGCGACGTCGACGCTGTATTCGCACCAGTCCCGGTCGGTCCGGTAGCCCAGCTCCGCGTTGACCTTCAGCATCGCCTCGTTGGCCTGCGCGTTCCAGGTCTGCACCTCGATCAGCTCCGGCTCGGCGGAGCGCAGCTCCAGCAGCATCCGGGCCTTGATCGCCCGGTCGATGCCGTAGCCCCGGTGGTCCTGCGCGACGATCGTGTCGTACTGGTCGGCACGGGTGGGGTGCTGTGCGGGGACCACCACCTCGGTCAGGCCGGCCACCTCGCCGCTCTGCTCGTGCCGAGCGAGCACGATGTACGGTTTCATGCCTCGCCGGTGCAGGGTGTCGATGCTGTCGCGCAGCCGCTCCGGATCGTAGGAGCTGGGGCGCAGCTCACCGTCGTCGACGTCGCGGACCTCGGCCTTCGCCCGCGCGTACGCCTCGATCAGGTCGTCCGGTGGCCCGCCGGGGAAGAACTCCAGGTGGTAGCCCGCGGCGACGCCGGTGGCCATCTCGGCCAGCTCGGCCCAGTCGACCGCGGTCAGGTCGAGCACGCTGCGCGTCTCCACGTACTCCCGGGTGAAGCCGAGCGACTCGAAGAACCCGACCGCGGGCGTGTCGCCGACCACCTCGACCCCGATCGACTGGAAACCCTCCTGGTAGACCCGGCGGGCGGCACGCAACACCAGGTCACGACCGAGGCCGCCGCGTCGCACGGACGGGTGCACCAGCACCTCGAGCACACCGATGTCACCGAGGAGCAGCACGTGGACCTGGCCGAGCACCGCGCCCGGGTCATCGGGGCCGGTCGGCTCGGCCTGGGCGATCCACGAGATCCGCCGTTCGCCGGGCATCACCTCGGCGAGGTATTCCCGCAGTGAGGTCTCCCGCCACGGCGGGTCCTGCGGAAGATCGGCCGCCAGCACCGCGTTCAGCGTGACCAGCAGCGACGCGATCTCGGCGGACGACGCGGTCCTGGGGTCCCACTCGCGCACCATCACCTGTCTAGCTTGCCGCTAACAGAGGCCGGGGGGAAGTGTCCAGTTCTCCAACGTATCGAGACGATCACTTCACAGGCGACTGGCCCGTCCGTACCGGTTGGCGGTGTCGTAGACGTCCTGGGCGTACCGCCGTACGTCGTTGTAGGAGAGGATCGCGTTCCACCAGTCGCCGGGGATGCTCAGGTTGCGACCACCCTTACAGAGGTAGTTGCCCGCCGCCAGCGCCGCGTCGTCCAGGTCGTGCGGATCCTTGACCCCGTCGTTGTCGGCGTCCGCGCCGATCTCCTGCCAGGTGGTCGGGATGAACTGCATCGGCCCGATGGCGCGGTCGAGGGTCAGGTCCCCGTCGAGCACCCCACGGTCGGTGTCGATGATCCGCATCCGACCGCCGTTACCGTCCAACGGCAACCCGATGATCTTCGGCAGCGCCTTGCCGTCCTGCCCCAGCCGGGCACCGTTGGCCGAGCCGTGCCCCGACTCGACCTGACCGATCGCGGCCAGCGTGGTCCAGCTCAGCGCGCAGCTGCGGTTGGTCTGGGCGAGCATCAGCTCGGCGTAGCCGTACGCCTGCATGGCCACGGCCGGAATGCCCACCTTGCCGGCGATCTGCTGCGCCCAGCCCGCCAGGGCGTCCGACGGACGCCCGCCGACCCCCGGCCCGATGGCGGGCCCGCTGGGCAGCCCGCCGCTCGGCAGCCCGCCACTCGGTAGTCCGCCGCTCGGTAGCCCGCCGCTGGGCAGTCCGCCTCCGGGCAGGCCGGGGCCGGTCGGGACCAGCCCGGTGGGCAGGCCGGACGGGGCCCCCGGCGGCACGGTGGGTGTGCCGGAAGCGTCGGCCGCGACCGGACGGGGTGCGCGGATCGTGGCCGGCACGAGCAGGGCGCCCGCCGCAGCGGTCGCGCCCACAAGCGCCAGCAGGAAGAGGCCAGGCAGTGTGAGCCGACCACTCGGCCGGCGAGCCCAGGCTCGGGTCGCACGGGCGGCGGAGGCTGCCGCCTGGCGCGGTGGCAGCCGTACCGCGTGCGCGAACGGCACCCGCCGTCGCCGGGCGGTGCCGGAGGCCGCCACGACGGGCAACTCGTCCACACTGGTCTTCGCCGGATCCCCGGCGCCAACCACGGTCACGGCCTTCGCGCCGTCGGCCGAGGCGTCGGTCTTCGCGCTGTCGGCGGGCACGTCGGTCTTCGCGCCGTCGGCCAGCGCCTCGGTCTTCGCGCTGTTGGCGGGCACGTCGGTCTTCGCGCTGTCGGCCGGCGCGTTGGTCTTCGCGCTGTCGGTCTTCGGCTCGGTGGCGGACTTCGACGCGGTCGGGTCACCGGCGCCACCGGTCGCCTCCGGGCCTCCGGTTTCCGAGCTGGCGGCCGTCGGGTCTTCGCCTTTCGACCCTTCGGCCTTCGCTTCGGACTTGAGTGCCTCGACCTGCCTGTCGGCGTTGCCGTCGGCGACCGGATCGGACGCGGCCGACGGCTTCGCGCCCGGAGCGGTGACGCTCGCGTCCGGGCTGGACCCGGTGGCGCTCGCGGTCGGGCTGGACCCGGTGGGGTCGGCGGGGCTGGCCTTGGTGGGGGGTGTGGTCGGGGTACCCCCGATCCGGCCATTCAGCCAGGGCCGGCGGGGGCGGGGCACCGCGGGCACCGGGTCGGGCGCGGCCCCGGAGCCCTCAAGTGGCCCGTCCAGCGGCGCGGCCGGTCGTAACGGTTGCACACGCGTGTCGTCCTCGCCGTCCACCACCCGTCGAGTATCACCCATCCTCCGCCGAACGTCAGATCCACGTACCCTGGGCACATGCCCCGGTACGAGTTCCGCTGCCGCGCCTGCGGCGACACTTTCGAGGTCAACCGTTCGATGGCGGCGGCCGCTGACCCGGCCACCTGCCCAGAGGGGCACGCCGACACGGTCAAGCTGCTCTCCGCGGTCGCGGTCACCGGCCGGGGTGGGGCCGGCAGTGCTCCGACGTCCGCCGGTGGCGGGTGTTGCGGCGGCGCTTGCGGCTGCTGATCGGACCCATTCTCCGCCACCTGGTGGGCTGGCCTTGCCGTGAGCGGGTTCGAGTGGCACTTTGAGGCGGCATCTGCCCGGCCGTTCTCACGATGCGTTACCGCTCGGACTCAGGCAGCATGAACCCGACGTTACGGGCGGAGGTTCCACGCATGTCGCCACGGATCCAGCTCCCGAGCGGTTGGGTGACCTTCGTGTTCACCGACATCGAGGGCTCGACCCGGCTGGCCCAGTTGCTCGGCCCGGACTACCGGCCGGTGCTCGCCGAGCACCGACGGCTGCTGCGTCGGACGCTGGCCAGCACGGGTGGCGCGGAGTTGCTGACCGAGGGCGACTCGTTCTTCCTCGCCTTCGAGGACGCGGCCTCGGCGCTGACCGCCTGCCTGACCGCCCAGCGGGCGCTGTCCAACCACGACTGGCCCACCGCCGAAGCCGCACCCCGGGTACGCATGGGCCTGCACACCGGTTACGCCGAGCCGCGCGACGGCGACTACGCCAGCCCCGAGGTGCATCGGGCCGCCCGGGTGGCCGCCGCCGCGCACGGTGGGCAGGTGCTCTGCTCGGCGTCCACCGCCCGTCGCGCCGAGCCGTTGCCGCCCGGTGCGACCCTGCTCGACCTGGGCCTGCACCGGTTGCGTGGCTTCGACGACCGGGAACGACTCTTCCAACTGGTCGCGCCGGGCCTGGAGCGGCAGTTCCCCCGGCCCCGCACCGCGGACGCGGTGGCGCACAACCTGCCGACCCAGGTGACGTCGTTCGTCGGCCGGCAGGCCGAGCGCGTCGAGTTGGGCCTGCTGGTCAAGCAGCATCGCCTGATCACGGTGCTGGGCGCGGGCGGGGCGGGCAAGACCCGGCTCGCGGTGGAGTTGGCCAGCGGGGTCGTCGAGGCGTACCCGGATGGGGTTTGGTTCGTCGACATCGCCGCGGTGACCGACCCGGGTCTGGTGGCGTTCGCAATCGCCGCGGTGCTCGGCCTGCGACCCGAGCCGGGCCGGCCGATGCTGGACACCCTCGTCGAGTACGCGGCGGCCCGCCGCATGCTTGTCGTCCTGGACACCTGTGACACCCAGCCGGCCGCCTGCGCGGAGGTGATCGCGCGGTTGCTGTCCGGCGGGAGTGGCGTGCGGGTGCTGGCGACCAGCCGTGAGTCGTTCAGCCTGCCGGGCGAGGTGGTGTGGCGGATCCCGCCGCTCTCGGTCGACCCACGGGCGGACGGCACGGAGAGCGACGCGGTGGCGCTGCTGCTGGACCGTACGGCGGCGGCGCGCGGCGGCCGACGACCGGACCCAGCCGAGTCGGCCGACCTCCGCCGGGTGGTGCAGCGCCTGGACGGGTTGCCGCTCGCCATCGAGTTGGCCGCCGCCCGGCTGCGGGTGCTCTCCGTCGGCCAGCTCGCGGAGCGCCTGGACGACGTTCTCGGCACCTTGGACGCCGGTCGTCAGGACCCGGACCCGCCGCCGGTGGAGCGCGGGTGGTCGGGCAACCAGCAGGACACCGTGGACCTGGTGGCCGCGGCGTCCGGGGCGTCGCCGCCCACTCCGGCGAGCAGGGCGGTGCAGCGCTCGGCCACCGAGCGGCACCTGACCATGCAGGCCACCGTCACCTGGTCGTACCGGACGCTGGGGCCCCGGGCCGCCCGCCTGCTGCGGTGGCTGTCGGTCTTCGCCGGGCCGGTGGACCTGGCGACTGTGGAGTGGCTGCTGGGTGACGACCCGCTGGATCCGCTCTCGGTGCTCGTGGACAAGTCGATGGTGTTGGCCGAGCCGCGAGCCACCGGCAGCACCTACCGGATGCTCGACCCCATCCGGGCGTACGCGGCGCGGCGGCTGGCCGAGGCGGGTGAGGCACAGGCCGCCCGGGACCGGCACGTGGCCTGGTCGGCCCATGCGGTGGACCGGGCGCACCTGGGCCAGGACGGCCGCCCGGTGACCCTGTCGCTGTACGCCCTCGACCCCCTGGCCGGGGAGGTACGCGCCGCGCTGCGGTGGTGCGCCACCGGCGGCAGTGCCCGTGCCGGTCTCGGTCTGGCCGGCGGCCTGGACCAGTGGTGGCTCGAGCGGGGCCTGGCCCGGGAGGGGCGGCTGTGGCTGTTCCGGCTGTACGGGCGGATCGCCGAGACGGGTGAGCGGATCCCGGAGGCGGAGCTGGCGGCGGTCTACCACATGCACTCGTTGCATGCCGGCGCGGACGGTGAGTTCGCCGAGGAGCTGCGCTACTCCCAGCGGGCCGAGGCCGCCGCCCGACAGGCCGGTGATGCCGGGCTGCTGGCCCGGGTGCTCGCCGGCAGAGCCGCACCGCTTGTCGACATGGGGCAGTTCGTCGAGGCCGAGCGGGTGTGCCGGGAGGTCATCGACTGGGCGCACGGGCAGGACGTGGTCGGCGAGGCGCTGTTGGCGGTGTTCAGCCTGGCCGAGTTGCTCTGGCGGCGCGGTGCCCTGGAGGAGGCGGCGGACCTGCTGGGGGCGGTGCGTCCGGTGGAGGCGGCCCGCCCGGTGGAGCGGGGCCGGCGGTCGGTGGACATGCTGCTCGGGATGGTCGCGCTGGCCCGGGGCGACGTGATCGCGGCACACGAGCACCTGCTGGTGGCGCTGCGTTCGCGGATGGGTCACGGCTACCACGGCCGCGCCTGCGACACGTTGAACGCCATCGCGGTGCGCTGTGCGATCGGCGGGGACCGGCTGACTGCGGCGCGCCTGTTCGGAGCAGCGCAGGCCACCCGGGCGAGCATGCGTGCGACCCCGGGCATCTTCGGCGGCTACTGGGCCGAACAGCAGGCGGAGTTGCGCGCGGTGTTGGGCGACACGGTCTTCGACGACGCGTACGGCGAGGGCGCCGAGTTGGGGTTGGACGAGGCGGCAGCGCTGGCACTGGACGTGGAACATCCGGACCTGGCAGCGGATTCGACCCGCTTCAGCACCGGCCTGTCCCAGCCCACCCCCCGCCGCCCGCTGGACCCCGACCGCCACCCAGCAACCCGCACCGAACGCGCCTAACCAAACCCCCGAACCCCCACCCCCACCGCGGTTGATCATGAGGTTATAGCTGCGACACGCCGGGCGGACGGGCAATAACCCCATGATCAACGGGCGAGAGGGGGGTGGGGGGTGGGGTGGGGGGTGGGGTGGGTGGGGTGGGGGAGAGGGGGTTAGGTGCGGGCTTGGGCTTCGGCTTGGGCCTTCATTCGGGCGGCGCGGTCGATGTCGGCCTGCTGGACGGCCGCTACCGAACCGAAGATGCTGACCGCCTGGTAGTAGGTCCAGGCCAGGCTGTAGCAGGCCGGCCGGACGACCGAGTTGTACGTGGTGCAGACGCGCTTCAGGTCCTCGTAAAAGGCGCTGTCGAGGCGGGACTTGTTGGCGGAGAACTGGCCAACCGCCTTGTAGTTGCGGTAGCCGAAGTCGTGCCGGTAGCAGCCCAGGTTGAAGGTGAAGCCGAGCGGGTTGTCCGGGCTGGACGAGCAGTAGTCGGTGGACCAGGTGAAGTTGTACTCGGCCCAGGGTGCCCGGTTGAGCCGGGCGCTGTTCCACGAGTTGTAGCTGGATGCGCTTGTCTGGGTCCAACTGGACAGCACGGAGAGCCGTTGGGCGGGGGTGACGGCGGCGGCGGGGGAGGCGATGGTGAGGGTGGCGAGCAGCGCTAACGCGCCCGAGGCGAGCAGGGTGGCGAGACGTCGGGGCACGGGTTACCTCCGCGGGGGTGAGCGGGTGGGCCGGAAGTTACCGGCGGGTTACCGGATGTCGATAAGTTTCGATCAAGGGGTCGACCAGCGGGAATGCGCCTCGCAAACTATTGGTGACATGTGTCGAAACAGGCGAATGCCCCGGCTGCCAGGGGCACCCGGGGCATTCGACGAGAGCGGGTCAGCGCAGGACGAACACCGGCGGGCTGGTGGGGCTCTCGTTGGCCGACCGGTCCAGGGCGGTCAGCTGGTAGGTGTAGCGCTGGCCGGGCTCGGCCGAGGTGTCCACCCAGGACTGGGTGCCGCCGGGCGTGGCCCGGACGGTGTCGACCAGGTGCGCGGCGTCGGCCGTGGCGCACCGGCCGGGCAGCGTGGTGCCGTCGAACCGGTAGATCGCGTACGAGGTGGCGGTGCCGAGTGGGCCGACGCCGTCGGCGGGCTGACGCCAGGTGAGCCGTACCCCGTCAGTCTGTCGGGCCGCCGCGGTGACCACCGGAAAGAGCAGCGGCCTGGCCGGCAGGTGCGGCATGGCCGGCACCAGCGCCGGGCGCGAGTAGTGCTCGGCCGCGTAGTTGTCGGTGGCACCGAGCCGGTTGGCCCGCACCTGGACGGCCGAGAAGTGCACATTGCCCTGCACCTCCGGGTACGACCGGTTGAGCGTCAGGTGGTCGGACAGCTCCCGTGGTTTCTGCCAGTACGGCCCGTACGCCGGGTCGCCGCTCTTGTAGTCGGCCTGACCGATGTAGAGCTGCACGCGGGTGCCGCGCACCGTCTCGGCCCACCACGGCACCAGGCGCGCGTAGTCGGCGGCCGGGTACTGGCCGATGTACCAGTAGAGCTGCGGCACCACGTAGTCGATCCACTCCTGCTTGATCCACGTGCGGGTGTCCGCGGAGATGATGTCGTACGACTGGCTGCCGGTGGTGTCCGAGCCGAGCGGGTCGACGGCCCTGTTGCGCCAGATGCCGAACGGGCTCACGCCGAACTTCACCCACGGCTTCGCCGCCTTGATCTTCGTGCTCATCTCCTGGATCAACAGGTTGATGTTGTCCCGCCGCCAGTCGGCCCGGTCGGTGAAGCCCCGGTGGTACGTGGCGAAGGTGGCATCGTCGGGCACCTGGTAGGTGCCGCTGGGATACGGGTAGAAGTAGTCGTCGAAGTGCACGCCGTCGATGTCGTACCGGCTGACCGCGTCCATCATCGCGGTCTGCACGAACTCGCGTACCTCGGGAATGCCGGGGTTGTAGTAGAGCCGGCTGCCGGCGACGCCGGCCGGCGGGTAGGCGAAGGTCCAGTCGGGGTGCTGCCGGGCCGGGTGGCCCGGGGCGAGCTGGGTCGGGTCGGCGCCGGCGCCGCCGGGGGCCGGCATGGAGACGCGGTACGGGTTGAACCAGGCGTGGAACTCGAGGTTGCGCCGGTGCGACTCGTCCACCAGGAAGGCCAGTGGGTCCCAGCCGGGGTCCTGGCCACGTACGCCGGTCAGGTACTCCGACCAGGGCTCGTGTGGTGAGGGCCAGAGCGCGTCGGCGGTGGGCCGGATCTGCACCACGACGGCGTTGTGGTGCAGCCGTTCGGCGAGGTCGAGCAGCTCCCGGTACTCCGCCTGCTGGGTGGCGACCCGGTCCGGGCTGCTCTGGGACGCCTTGCTGGGCCAGTCGATGTTGACCACCGACGAGATCCACATGGCCCGGAACTGACGCTTCGGCGTGGCCGGGTCGGTGACGCAGGTGGTGGTGGGAGCGGCGGCATCGGTCGCGGCGCTCGCGGGGGTGGCGGTGACAGACGTGCCGAGCAGGGCTGCGACCAGCCCAACGACTCCGAGTCGGGTGGCTCTCATGCGGTGTGTCCCTCCGTTGGGGCTCCCGGATGGTTCGCGGCACACGGCAAGAATCGCCTTGGATGTCCGCGTTGCTGGTAGGAAATTTTCACAGTCTGGCCGTTGCCGCAAGGGTTCGTGGTTGACCAATCGCGCCGCTGGGTAGCAACGCCGGTTACCGACCGCCACGAAGGTGGTCGCACGGCGGGAGGGGTGACCGGGTGTCCGTGCTGCGCACAAAACCAATCAAGGACGTGATAGCCCAGGGTGAGGCGGACGGCAGTGACGGCACGCTCGGGCTGAAGAGACGGCTTGGCGCCGTCGACCTCACCGGCTTCGGCATCGGCATCGTGATCGGCACCGGCATCTTCACGCTCACCGGCATCGAGGCGCGGGACAGCGCCGGCCCGGGCGTGGTGATCTCCTTCGCCATCGCCGGCGTGGTCGCCCTGCTCGCCGCGCTCTGCTACGCCGAGTTGGCCTCCAGCGTGCCGACCGCCGGCAGCGCCTACACCTACGCGTACGCGACGATGGGCGAGATCGTCGCCTGGATCATCGGCTGGGACCTGCTGCTGGAGTTCGCGCTCGGCGCCGCCGTGGTGGCCCGAGGCTGGTCCGGCTACCTGGCCGAACTGCTCGACCTGCCGACCCGCTGGTTCGGCGAGGAGGGCAGCACCGTCAACATCGGCGCCATCGCCATCGTGCTGATCCTGGGTGTCGTGGCGATCGTCGGCATCCGGGAGTCCTCCCGGATCACCAACCTGCTGGTGCTGGTCAAGGTCGCCATCTGCGTGTTCGTGGTGGTGGCCGGTCTGTTCTTCGTCAAGGCCACCAACCTCAGCCCGTTCATCCCGCCGGCCGAGCCCGCGGGCGGCGGCGACGACGGCATCAAGCAACCTGTCACGCAGGCGCTCTTCGGGCTGGAACCGTCGGTCTTCGGCTTCGTCGGGGTGCTCAGCGCCGCCGCTGTGGTTTTCTTCGCGTACACCGGCTTCGAGGCCGTCGCGAACCTGGGTGAGGAGACGAAGAAGCCCAAGCGGGACCTCACCCTGGGCCTGCTCGGCACGTTGCTGATCTCCACCCTGCTCTACATCGGCGTCTCGCTGGTGGTGGTCGGAATGGTGCCGTACACCGAGATCGACAGGGGTGCCCCGATCGCGTCGGCGTTCGAGGCGGTCGGCGCGGGCTGGGCGGCGGTGCTGGTCTCCATCGCCGCCGTCGCCGGCCTGACCAGCGTCATCCTGGTCGACCTGGTGGCGATGGGCCGGATCGGCTTCGCCATCGCCCGGGACGGGCTGATCCCACCGTCGATCGCGGCGGTTCACCCGCGCTGGGGCACCCCGTACCGGATCTCGGCGATCATGACGGTGGCAGTCGCGTTGCTGGCCGGCTTCCTGCCGCTGTCCGCGCTCGCCGACCTGGTCAGCATCGGCGCGCTCTGCGCGTTCGTGCTGGTGTCGATCGCGGTGCCGATCCTGCGCCGCAAGCGCCCGGACCTGGAGCGCCCGTTCCGGGTGCCGTTCTCCCCGGTGCTGCCGATCGTCTCGGCGCTGGCCTGCTTCTACCTGATGCTCAACCTGTCGGTGGAGACCTGGCTGCGGTTCCTGGCCTGGATGCTGCTCGGCGCGATCATCTACTTCGGCTACGGCTACCGCCGCAACCGCCTGGCCCAACACGAACCAGCGGTCACCCCAACCCCCGCACCCCAACCACCGAAAGCTAACCCTCCCCCGCCCCACGCCCCCCTTCCCGCCCCCAGTCCCCCCGCCCCAGCCCCCCCGCCCCCGGCCCCCCGCCCCCCGGCCCCCCGGCCCCTCCCCCGACCTCCTCGTTGATCATGGAGTTATTGCCATGGATGACGGTGTGTCGCCGCTATAACTCCATGATCAACGCGGGGTGGGGGTGGGGTGGGGGTGGGGGTGGGGTGGGGTGGGAGGGGGGGTTAGTCGAAGAAGCGGGCTAGGTGGGAGTGGGGGGCTGGGTCGGCGGTTTCGGGGAGGGGGGTCAGGTCGGCGAAGATCGAGGCGCCGTCGCAGCCCGCGTGCAGTGGGTACCACCGTGGGGCGCCCGGCGGCCGGAGCTGGCAGATTCCTTTGAACGTCTGCACGTCCATCAACCGGACGTGCGTCGGGTCGGCCACCGCGTTCACGTGCCCCCACCAGGGGCTCATTACGTGCAGCACACCACCCGGACGGAGTACGCGGTGGCACTCGTCCACCAGCGGCAGGAAGTCGATCAGGTGTTCCAGGATGTGCACCGCGAAGAGGACGTCCACCGAGTTGTCGGCCAGCGGCAGCGAACCGGAAAGATCCGCGACCGCGTCCACCCCGGGCGCCGGATAGATGTCCAGCCCCAGGTTGCTCGACCACTGCTTGGTCGGACCACAGCCGAGGTCCACGACCACCGGTGCCCGCCCGCCGATGCCGACCCGGCACCAGACGCCGTAGACGCCGGCCAGCCGGCCCACCAGGTCACGCACCAACCGCAGCTCGGCCGGCTCGGCCACGTCTCCGCTGAGATGGGCCACCCCCCGGTCGAACCGCACCTCGACCGCCAAGCCCCGCAGCCGGTCATCGTGTCGAGCCTGGTCCGCCCATGCCTGGGTGAGGGATTCGTCGATCGCCCGCAGCCGGTCGGCCGAGGGCGGAGTCTGTGCCAAAGCGACCATTCGGGCCACCTCCCGCCGCGCGTTACCCGCAATCGCGCCCGGTATGCCCCGCTCGTCCGCGTCGTCGCCTGCTCCGGCGCGGCGGCCCTTGGGCGTGTCGCAGGATGCGGGGCAGGAGGGCAATCGTCTTGATGCCACACAGGCATCAAGATGACTCAGGGGCATCACGCTCGCAGGAGACACCGCCGTCACGAGCCGAACCGCGACCGACGGGCCGCGCCGGGCACCGGGCCGCGCCGGGCACCGGGCCGCGCCGGGCACCGGGCCGCGCCGGGCACCGGGCCGCGCCGGGCACCGGGCCGCGCCGGGCACCGGGCCGCGCCGTG
>NZ_JBEZED010000007.1:273869-309572 GCF_040648675.1 Micromonospora sp. NPDC049101
CGGGCACCGGGCGGTCGGGTCAGCCCGAGAGGGTACGGCGGCTGCCGCGCATCCGCTGGCGGGGTTGCGGTGCGGCGGCCTTCGGCCGCTTCAGGTGATAGCGGTGCAACTCGTGGTGGCCGGGCAGGGACGGGTCCTCGCTCATCGCGACCAACTCCCAGCCCTGGTCACCAGCCCGGTTCAGGTGGGCCAGCGAGGTGTCGCCGTACGGTGTCACGTCGACCATCGAGCCGTCCGGGCCGTACCAGACGAAGACGACCTCCCAGCCGAGGTCGTTGGTCGCGGCCTGGCGGCGGCGGACCAGCAGGGCGTACTCCCACTTGAGCATGGGGTCATTCTCACCCCGGCCCGCCCCGCTGGCACGGATCAATCTTCGGCGATCCGCCCGCCGTCGACCCGCAGTCGCCGGTTGGTCTCAATGGCGGCCAGCATCCGTCGGTCGTGGGTGACGAGCAGCAGCGTTCCGGGGTAGCTGGCCAGCGCCGACTCAAGCTGCTCGATGGCGGGCAGGTCCAGGTGGTTGGTGGGCTCGTCGAGCACCAGCAGGTTGACCCCGCGCCCCTGGAGCAGTGCCAGCGCCGCCCGGGTCCGCTCACCGGGGGACAGGGTGGCGGCCGGGCGCGGCACGTGCGCCGCACGCAACCCGAACTTGGCCAGCAGGGTCCGCGCGTCCGCCGGCGACATGTGGGGTACGGCCGCGTGGAACGCGTCGATCAGCGGCGCGTCGCCGAGGAACAGCCCTCGGGCCTGGTCCACCTCGCCGACCACCACCCCGGGCCCGAGCGAGGCCGTGCCGGCGTCCAACGGGAGCCGCCCGAGCAGCGCGGCCAGCAGGGTGGACTTGCCCGAGCCGTTCGCCCCGGTCACCGCGACCCGGTCCGCCCAGTCGATCTGGAGGTCGACCGGGCCGAGGGTGAACCCGCCTCGGCGTACCACCGCGGAGCGCAGCGTGGCCACGACGGCGCCGGCGCGGGGCGCGGCGGCGATCTCCATCCGCAGCTCCCACTCCTTGCGGGGCTCCTCGACCACATCGAGCCGTTCGATCAGCCGTTCGGTCTGCTTGGCCTTGGCGGCCTGCTTCTCGCTCGCCTCGCTGCGGAACTTGCGGCCGATCTTGTCGTTGTCGGTGGCCTTGCGGCGGGCGTTCTTCACGCCCTTCTCCATCCACCCGCGCTGGGTGCGGGCGCGTGCCTCCAGCCCGGCCTTGGTGTCGGCGTACTCCTCGAAGTCCGCGCGGGCGTGCCGGCGCGCCACCTCGCGCTCCTCCAGATAGGCCGCGTAGCCGCCGCCGTAGTGGTGCACCTGCTGCTGGGGCAGGTCCAGCTCCACCACCCGGGTCACCGTGCGCAGGAGGAACTCCCGGTCGTGGCTGACCAGCACCGTGCCGGCCCGCAGCCCGGTCACGAACTCCTCCAACCGCTCCAGACCGGCCAGGTCCAGGTCGTTCGTCGGCTCGTCGAGCAGGAACACGTCGTACCGGCTGAGCAGCAGCGAGGCCAGCCCGGCACGGGCCGCCTGACCGCCGGACAACCCGGTCGTCGGGTGGTCCAGGTCGACCGCGAGCCCCAGGTCCGCGCTCACTTGCTCGGCGCGTTCGTCCAGGTCCGCGCCACCGAGGGCGAGCCAGCGCTCCAGCGCGTCGGCGTACGCGTCGTCGGCGCCCACCGCCCCGGCGGTCAGCGCCTCGGTCGCCGCGTCCAACGCCGCCTGCGCGGCGGTCACCCCGGTCCGCCGCGCCAGGAAGTCCCGCACGGTCTCGCCCGGTCGCCGTTCCGGCTCCTGCGGCAGGTGCCCGACGCTCGCGGTGGGCGGGCTGAGTCGCACGCTGCCGGCCTCGACCGGCAACAACCCGGCGAGGGTACGCAGCAGCGTCGACTTGCCGGCGCCGTTCGGCCCGACCAGGCCGATCACGTCACCGGGGGCGACCACCAGGTCCAGCCCGGAGAAGAGTGGGCGGTCGCCGTGCCCGGCGGCCAGGTCCTTGACGATCATCGTGGCGCTCATCAGGACGGCAGCCTATCCGGCTGCTGGCATACGAGCCGACGGCAGCGGGCAGACTCAACGGCGTGGTGACCACACTGGCGATCGACTGTGGCGGCGGGGGCATCAAGGCGTCCGTGCTCGACGAGGCGGGGACGATGCGGGCCCGACCGTTGCGGGTGCCGACCCCGTACCCGTTGCCGCCTGCGCTCTTCGTGCGGACCCTGCTGGATCTGGGCGGGCGTCTGCCGACGGCGGACCGGCTGACCGTCGGCGTACCGGGGATGATCCGGCACGGGGTGGTGGTGGCCACACCGCACTACGTGACCCGCAGCGGCCCGCGCAGCCGGGTGGACCCGGATCTGCTCGCCGAGTGGTCCGGCTGGGACGCGCGTGGCGCGCTGGCCGACGCGTTCGGGGTGCCGGCACTGGTACTCAACGACGCCGAGGTGCACGGTGCCGGGGTGGTCGCCGGCACCGGCTGCGAGCTGGTGCTGACCCTGGGGACGGGGCTGGGCAGCGCGCTCTACGACGGTGGGGTGCTCGCGCCGCACCTGGAGCTGTCGCACGCGCCGGTGCGCTGGGGCACCACCTACGACACGTACGTGGGTGAGCCGGAACGGCGGCGGCTCGGCGACGCGTTCTGGTCCCGGCGAATCAGGCAGGTGGTGGACGGGCTCCGCCCGGTGTTCCGCTGGGACCGGCTCTATCTGGGCGGGGGCAACTCCCGACTGATCCGGCCCGAGCAGTTGGCCCGGATGGGCGACGACGTGGTGGTGGTGCCGAACACGGCCGGGATTGTCGGCGGTGTCCGCGCCTGGGAGCTTTTCGCCGGACGCCGGGACGCCCGCACCTGACCTGATCTCGCCGGATCTCGACCCCGGGAACAGTCGCCAAACGGCCGGTGTTGTGCCAGCGTCGGAACAGGTGACGGTGCGACCCGAGGAGGTGGGCAGATGGATCTTCTGGCGGACTACCGGCGGGCGACCATGTTCTTCGAAACCGGTGACCCGAGCGGGGCGGCCCGACTGCTGGAGCCGATCGTCGCCGCCGAACCCGGCAACGCGGCGGTCCGGCAGTTGCTGGCCCGGGCGTACTTCCAGTCGGCCCAGCTCAACCGGGCCGAGGAGCACCTGCGCGAGTTGGTCGACCGGGATCCGAGCGACCACTACGCGCACCACGTGCTCGGTCGGACGCTGGAGCGGCTGAACCGACACACCGACGCGCTGCGGCACCTGCGGATCGCTGCCGCGATGTACGCGACGAACGACGACTACCGGATCGCGCTGGAGCGGGTGGAAACCCGGGTGGGCGGCACACGCTGAGCGTGGACCGGTGACGGTGCGAAGGGGCGGTCCTGCGGGACCGCCCCTTCGTCGTCCGGCGGGCGGGCCGCCGGGCGTGCCTAGGATGGCGGGCATGGGACCTGACCGGGCGGGGGCCGCGGCATGAAGCTCAAGCTGGACCTGCACGAGATCTTCAACAAGGGGCAGGACATCGACCGCGCGTTGCGCGGGATCATGGACGAGGCGGTGGCGAAGAAGGCCACCCTCGTCGAGATCATCCCCGGCAAGGGGTCGGGCCAGCTCAAGAAGCGGGTGCTGCGGTTCCTCGACCAGAAGGACGTCAAGCAGCTCTACCACCGCGTGGAGAAGGACTCCAAGAACTTCGGCCGACTATTCGTGCACTTCCGCTGGAAGTAGGAGCGCGAGACGTCCCTCAGCTGCGACGCGGGTGTGGGCCTTTCATACGCGGTGGCGTGGACCGGACCAGCTCGTCGGCTCCACATGGGGAAGAACCTCGCTGGCCAGCCACTCCAACGCCTCGCCCACCAGGCGGCCGTCAATGGGCATCCACAACGAGCACATCGTCACACCCGCGTCGGCGAGCTGGCGCAGGTCCTCGACTATCGCTTCGGTGGTGGCGTCGGTGCCGCCGAG
Organism: Micromonospora sp. NPDC049101; assembly: GCF_040648675.1. Lineage (NCBI taxonomy): Bacteria > Bacillati > Actinomycetota > Actinomycetes > Micromonosporales > Micromonosporaceae > Micromonospora > Micromonospora sp. NPDC049101. Next base: position 277,790 of record NZ_JBEZED010000007.1, read on the forward strand.
CAGCCGGCCCGGCACTGGCCGGACCGCCGGAATTCCCTGCGGTACCAGGAACCCGACCGTGCTGATCTCGATCGTCGCCGGATCGCGTCCCGTACCGTCGGCAAGCTCCTCGATCCGGCGTCGGAAGAAGCGTGCGTCCTCGTGGTTGATGCCGGAGCCGTGCCAGCCGTCGCCGAACCGCAGCGCACGCCGGATCGCCGCGTCGCTGTGTCCGCCCACCCAGATCGGCGGCCCGCCGGGTCGGTGCGGTGGGACGCCGATGATCGCTTCGCGGAGGCCGGCGAACCTGTCATCCAGGTCCCCGGTGGTGCCGGACCAGAGGGCCTTCATGATTTCGAGACACTCGTCGGTCCGCTGGCCCCGGAGCCGGATCGGCACCCCGAGTGCGTCGAACTCCTGCGGATTCCATCCGGTGCCGACGGCGACCACCAGGCGACCCGCCGACATGACGTCCAGCGTCGCGAGCTGGTTGGCCAGCACCACGGGCCGGTAGTAGGGCAGGACCAGCACACTCGTCGCGATACCGATGTGGGTCGTCGCGCCGGCGATCGCCGCCAGAAGGACCACCGGATCGTGGCCAGCTCCGTGCGGGTTCTCCAGCACGTGGTTGGACATGAGGACATAGTCCAGACCGATCCGCTCGGCATCACGCGCTGCCCGGAGCATGGCGTCACCCCCGGCACGCGGCCACGCCTGCGGCTCGAGGGAGAGTCCGAATCTCATACCTGTCTCCTGACGATGATGGCGACATAGGAAACAGCGGTACCGCGGTCCACCGCCCGGTCAGACCGCGGGGACTCGGCATCGGCCGAGGCGCCCCGCTCCCAGGACGGGACCAGGCCCACCAGCACGGCACCGAGCACACAGGCGACCGCCGCCACCACGTAGGCGACGTGGTAGCCATGCAGGACACCGGCCTGCCCGTCGGCGTTGACCGTGGTCGTCGCCGCGACGACGACCAGGGCCGCCACACCGACGCTGGCGCCGACCTGCTGGGCGGTGACGTTCACGGCGCCTGCCACCCGGACAGCAGCGCGATGGCGGCGGGGCCGGACAGAGCCGCTCCCAGCCCCTGCATGCCCGGCAACGCGGCGTTGAGGACGTTCGTGCTGCCGATGTCGAGTGCGAGCGCTCCGGCGAGGACCGTCAGAGCCAGCCAGTGGCCGGGACGACAGGCCCGCATCGTTCTCGGTCTCAACGTCGTGTTCGATGGTCAAGACAAGCTCCTGACGGGGCGTTCCGGGCAGCGTCGAGCGGGCGGTCCGGTTCGCCGGTCCGCCCGTCGTACAGGAATTCAGTGGCTGTCGGGGGTGGCGCTGGCGAGAACCCGCTCGTCGGCCGCGAGGGTCCCGTCGCAGGCCATCGCCGTTTCGGTCTCCAGGATCTGCCTGGCGAGCCGCCTGCGCAGGTCCTGCAACGTGGCGATACGCCGGTCGAGGGCTCCGAGCCGGTCGGCGGCGATCCTGATGGCGTCGGGACACCTGGGCAGAGTGCTCAATGGCTGGTCGAGGCAGCCCATCTCGATCGAGAGCCGGATGTCCTCGACGGTCAGGCCGGATTCAAGCAGCTCACGAATGTTTCGGACTCTGACCACCGCCAATTCGTCGTACTCCCGATATCCGTTGGAGGCACGACGTGGAGCAATCAGGCCCTGTTGCTCGTAGTACCGCACGGACCTGGTGCTGACGCCGCAACTGTCGGCCAGCTCTCCGATACGCATTTCGATCACCCCCTCATGCCATGGCGATGCTAGAACATTGACACTGACGTCAAGGTCAATCATTGCGCCGGTTTTCACGATCGTGGGGAGCCCCATCGGAGACACCACTCCGATCGACCGCGCGTTCCAGGTCGCCGGAACGCACGGCGGTGGCGGCGAGGGTGAGGCTGGCCGTGTCGGCGTTGCCCCCGGCAAGCCCGCCCCCGCCCATCAGGCGATGGGCAGCCGGAGCACCTGCCCCGGCACCGGTCGACCCACGACGTAACGGATCTTGTAAAGGACGTGGTGGGACGCGAGGGCAGCATGTCCCGTGTCCGGCCATGTGCTCTACACATCGCCTAGCAGGTCCGAAGGACGCGCTCCACGTCCGCGCCTGCCTGAACGACCACGGCGTCGGCGCGAAGGTCCTCGGGTAGGTGGCACCGCTGATTTTCGTGTGCGAGCAGGGCGGGGCAGCCAGGTGGCAGCACAACGGCATCGGCGAGACCGACGAATGTGACGAGCATGTCGAGAATGGCGCCGCCAGAGAACCGGCTGATCATCAGACTCCGGAGCGTGTCGTCGGCAAGTTTGGCGTAGACGTCCGCGGTGCTGCCGTCGTCGGCGCTGATGTGCCAGTAGCTGTACTGCGGCTCCCGATGGTCGGCCCTGGGCGCGAAGACGGCCAGGAAGGCACTACCAGGCATCGGGGCGGCATCGCCCTGCTCGAACCGCTGAACGACCATGTCGTAGCTCACCGCAGGAAGTTAGCGCCTCGGGGCGACACCTAATCTAGGTAGACTGCTCCGAAGTAAGATTGAATCTAGCTTCGGGAGCGCCGATGTTCGTCGGGCGTCGTGCGGAACTCGACCTGCTCGGCCGGCAGCTTGATCAGGTGAAGCGCACCGGCGAGGGTCGCTCTGTCGCCATCCGTGGACGGCGGCAGGTGGGCAAGTCGCGGCTGGTACAGGAGTTGTGCGACCGGGTCGACCTGCCGTACTGCTTCTACACCGCGGTCAAGGGCGCGTCGAGCATCGAAGCGGTCGGCTATTTTCTCGGTGCCCTGCGCGACTCGTCGCTGCTCACCGCTGGCGGTCGTGATCTTCTGCCGTCCCAGCCGCCGGCCGGTGGCTGGGGAGACATGCTGCGGATCTTGGCGGGTGTCCTACCCGATACGCCGAGTGTGGTCGTCCTCGACGAACTGCCCTGGATCTCCGAGCAGGACGCGACGTTCGACGGGCACCTTCAGGTCGCCTGGGACCGGCTCATCTCCAGCAAGCCGGTGCTCCTGCTGCTGCTCGGCAGTGATCTGCACATGATGCAGCGATTCACCGAGTACGACCGGCCGTTCTACGGAAGGGCCACGAACATGGTCCTCGGCCCGTTCAATCCTGCCGAAACCGCCGCCGTGACCGGGTTGGGCGGCGCGGACGCGATCGATGCGTACCTGATCACCGGTGGGCTGCCCGGTATCGCCCTGGAGTGGTTGCCGGGAACGCCGCCCGCCGACTTCCTGAGTCAGGAAATTGCCAACAAGACGTCAGCTTTGTTCACCGTCCCTGAACAGTCCCTGGCGTCGGAGTTTCCCGCCCCGGACACTGCCCGGCGCATCTTGGAAGCGGTCGGCGGGACAGGTGGCCGCACGTTCAGCAACATCGCCGCCGCCGCCGGGGACCGGGGTGGCCCGGTCAGCTCCGGCACCCTGTCGCCGCTGCTGCATCGGCTCGTCGACGAGAAACAGATCCTTGCTGTCGACAAGCCGCTCTCCACAAAGCCCAGCAAATTGGCCCAGTATCGAATCGCCGACAGCAACCTGCGCCTGTACCTGGCCATTCTGCGAGATGTGCAGCAACTGGTTCTGCGTGATCGAACAGCTGCCGCTCGCGCCACCCTTGACAGTCGGTGGTCCGCCTGGCGGGGCAACGCCGTCGAGCCGATCATCCGCGACGCGCTGGCCATCTCCGCTGGCGCTGGCGATCTGCCCTGGAACGACACGTGGGAGGTCGGCGGCTGGTGGAACCGGCAGTCCAACCCGGAGATCGACCTTGTCGGAGCCGACCGCGCCCCGATCGCCTCCCACATCGCCTTCGCTGGCTCGATCAAGTGGCAGGACGGCCCCTTCGACCGGCACCATCTCGACGACCTGCGCCACCACGCCCCGATGATTCCGGGTTTTCAGCCCGGGACCAGCGGGCTGGTCGTCGTCAGCCGCTCTGGGGTCAACCTTCCGGCTGGGGCTGTGGACCTTGTCTGGGGGCCCGACGACATCGTGCGAGCGTGGTCGGTCTGATGCCGCCCCACTGGCCGCGTGCGGCGTGCCGCCGTTCGACGACCGGAGACTGTTGGTCGACACGATGACCCACCTGTGGGTGTCAGCCCTCTACGACTAGTGCGGTGGTCCGGCGGGAAGCAGTCTCCGCCGGACCACCGGATGGCCGGTCAGAAGGGGTACGTGCGGGCGACCGCCAGCATCTCGGAGCTGTGCGACCCGACGACGCCGACGCCCGGCGGTCGGGGGCGGAAGCCGGGCAGCGCGTCCAGCCCGTCGCTGGCGTCCATGGCCCGCAACGACACCTGCCCGGCGATGGGCCGCAGGGTCAGCGTGACCTCGATGCCGTCGGTGGGCGGGGCGTGGAACACCAGCCCGAAGCCCCACCTGCCCGCGCGGGGCTCCACCGGCACCGGCCGCCCGGCCACCTCGGCCCGCAGCACGGTGGCCGTCGAGGTGTCGACGTGCAGGGTGGCGAGCCGGACGGTCCGCTGCGGGGTGAGCCGCAGCCGCAGCGTGCGTTCGCCGCCGGAGGTGGTGTCGGCCAGCACGTCCAGCTTCGGCGCCGGCAGGTTGGCTGGCTGTGCGGTCCCGGCCCGCAACTCACCGCCGCCGAGCCCGGGGAAGTCGTCGCCGATGTCGGCCATTCCGTCCACGTAGCCGTCCGTCCACGACTGCGGGTCACTCTCGTGGCTGAGCCACCGTGCCTGTCCGGTGCCGGCGTCCATGGCGTACATCAGGTGGGTGGGCGTGGGATGGGCGGCGTCGAACCGGTCGACGCCCAGCCCGACCCCGGCGAGCACCACCGCCGCCACGGCGGCGGCCACGGCCGGCAGCAGGCCGAGCCGGCGGGCCCGCAACGCCCGCAGGCCGCGCTGGCCGCCGGCCTGCGGGTGCAGCAGGTCGACCACCGGCAGGGCGGTCAGGCCGAGCAGCACCGCGACGAGCGCGGCCACCCCGCCCATCGCCATCCCCAGCGCGGGAAAGAGCAGCACGACCGTGGGCAGCAGGATGACCACGCCGACCGCCGCGGCGGCGGTCACCGCCACCACCGGCCACGGCCCGGTCTGCCGGGTCCGCAGCGCGATCAGCCCACCGAGGGCGCCGGCCAGCGCCGGCAGGGTGGTGAGGTACGCCCCGCCGGGCACCGCCACGGCGAGCAGCACCCCGAGCAGGGCCAGCCAGGCCAGCCCGCCGACGGCCAGCGCGGCCGGGCCGATCCGGCGGCGCAGCAGCGCGTACCAGGCGAACACGATGGCGGCGGCGAGCGCCAGGACGGCCAACCGGTACCAGATCGGCCGGTACGGGTCGAGTAGTTCCGCGTACCCCGGTTGGATCGTGGTGATCGCCAGCCAGAGCAGTTGGGCGGCGGCCGGCGCGGCGATGATCGGCACCAGGGCCAGCGCGAAACCGGCGGCCAGCCGGCCGGTGCTGGCCCGGCCGCTGCGGCGGGTCAGCCAGCCCAGCGCGGCCACCGCCGCCACCGCGAGCAGGGCCAGCGGCAGGATGAGCCAGCCCGGGTAGCGGGCCAGCCCACCGGGGACCGGGAAGTACGTCGCGTCGTGCCTGGAGCGCAGGTCGGCCAGGTCGGTCCGGCCGAACTCCCGGGCCAGACCCAGTGCGTTGTCCCCGTGCTGTTGGAGGCTGCCCCGGTCCATGGCCGCCGGTGTGTCCAGCGGCGTGTGGTAGATCGCGCCGCCGTCGATGTACGCCGAGTTCAGCCCGACGAACTTCTGGTCCAGGAACGCGGTGAAGTCGGTGTCGTTGGGCAGCGCCCGGTAGATCTCCACCGCGAACGAGGTGCCGACCGGGTGCGGGGCGGCCCGGCCGAAGACGTCAACGAGTTTCGCGTTGTTCCGGGACGTCTCGAACATGATCACCGGCCCGGTGGAGCCCCGCGCCTCCAGGTTGAGCACCACCCCGCCGTCGGCGGCCAGCGGGTGGCTGGCGGCGAACGCGGACGCCCCGCAGAGGCACGCCTCCTCGGCGTCGGTCAACACGAAGACGATGTCGTTGCGGGGCCGCGGGCCGGTGGTCAGCGCGCGGGCCACCTCCAGGATGGTCGAGGTGCCGGCCGCGTCGTCGTTGCCGCCCGGCCCGGTCTGCACCGAGTCGTAGTGGGCGACCAGGAAGACCCGGCCGGTCGAGTCGGTGCCGGGCAGCCGGGCCACCACGTTGCGGACCCGGGCCACTGTCGCCCCGCCCGCCGCCCCGCTGAGTTGACCGGCCTCCGGAGCCACGGTGTCCTGCACCTCGGTCTCCAGGCCCAACCCGCGCAGCTGCTGTTCGAGGTGCGCGCGGACCTGGTCGTTGGCCGAGCTGCCGGCGACGTGCGGCCGGGCGGCGATCACCTGGACGTGCTCGTACGCCCGGCCGGCGCTGAACTCGCCCACCGGGGCGTCCGCCGGCTTCGGCGTCGGCGTGCGCAGGTCGAGCAGGCTGCCGGCGCCGACGGCGGCCAGCGCCACGAGCGCCGCCGCGGCGGCCACGAGCCGCCGGTGCGGCCGGGTCAGCGCGCGGTCCGCAGGGGGTACGCCCGGAGTCGCGCGGGCCGGCGTGCGGGTCGTGGCCGGGGTGGGGGGTGCGCCCACGGAAACTCCTCGGGGGGTGGTGGGGCCTGGGGTGGCACCATCCTGCCTTTCGGGGGCCCGGGGCGGGACGGCCGATCGGCTGCCTCTCCCTGGGCGGGCAGTGATGCGCCCCATCCCCGCCCGTGCCGTGGGCATCGTGTTGTGTGCGACCGTTGTCTAATACAGGATCAGCAGGGCACTCGGAAGGAGCCCGACATCACCAGCGAACTCCCGCGTCTCGCGGCGGTGACCCGGCCGCACCGGGGGTCCGGCTCGACCGGGTCCCCAGTTGCGCCGTACCCGCACGGTGGCCTGGCGCGGCACGCCGACCTGCCGCCCGGCGAGCGGTTGCGGGTGCTGCTGGTGGAGGACGACGAGGGCGACGCCTTCCTGGTCGGAGAGCTCCTCGCCGAGACCAACTCGATGATCGACCTGTTGGTCGCCACCAGCCTTCGCGCGGCCCGCGAGCGGATCAACGACGTCGACTGCGTCCTGCTCGACCTGGGCCTGCCCGACGCACAGGGGCTGGACGGGCTGCGCCAGGTGCTGGAGATGTCCAGCGGTGCCGCGGTCTGCGTGCTCACCGGCCGCTCGGACGAGCACCTGGGCGTCGTGGCGGTCGCCGAGGGCGCACAGGACTACCTGGTCAAGGGTCAGGTCGACGGTGTGCTGCTGACCCGGGCGCTGCGCTACGCCGTGGAGCGCAAGCGCGCCGACGAGAACGCCCGCCGGCTGCGCGAGGTCGAGCTGCGCCAGGCCGAGTCGGCCCGACTCGAACGTGGCCTGCTGCCCCAGCCGCTGATGACGACCGACCAGGTGGCGGTGCACACCTTCTACCGGCCGGGCCGGCACGCCGCGCTGATCGGCGGGGACTTCTACGACGTGGTGCAGACCCGTCCGGACCGTCTCGACCTGATCGTCGGCGACGTCTGTGGGCACGGGGTGGACGAGGCCGCGCTCGGCGTCGAGCTGCGGGTGGCCTGGCGGGCCCTGGTGCTCGCCGGTGTGCCGGACGACGAGGTGCTGCCCGCGCTGGAGCAGGTGCTGATGAGTGAGCGCCGCCTGCAGGAGATCTTCGCGACGGTGGCCACGACCAGGCTGGACCTGGACGCCAACCGCGCAACAGTCCGACTCGCCGGGCACCCGCCGCCGCTGCTGCTCTCCGGCGGCCGGGTCGCCCCGGTGCCCGCGCCCGGCGGCCTGCTGCTGGGCGTACGACCCCGCCGGCCGATCGCCTACGACCTGGAGTTCGACACCGATGACTGGTCCCTGCTGATGTACACCGACGGGCTCATCGAGGGGAGGGTGGGCGTCGGTAACGAGCGACTCGACGTGCCGGGCCTGAGCGGGCTGCTGGACGAGCCGGCCAACCGCGAGGTGTCACTGCCCGCCCTGCCGGCCTGGCTGGTCGGCCGAGCCGAGCAGATCAACGGCGGCCCGCTCGCCGACGACGTGGCCATGCTGCTGGTGAGCCGGGGTGGTGGCCGGTGAAGCCGGTGATTGGCGGCTGGAGTCTGCGCCGTCGGGTCATCACGCTGCTCACCGTCGTGGGGCTGCTGCTGATCGCCCTGGCCGCCGCGGAGGCGACCATGGCCGCCCGCAACCGCACCCAGATCGATGCCGTGCTCAACGAGACCGGCCCGCTGCGGGTGCAGTCGCAGGAGCTGCTCAACGCGCTGCTCGACCAGGAGACGGCGATCCGTGGGTACGCGGTCAGCGGTGACCAGGACGACCTGAACCCCTATCGGGAGGGGCTCGCCCAGGAGAAGAGCGTCGTCGTCTCGATGCGGGCGCTGCTCGACGACTATCCACAGATCAGCCAGGAGTTGCGGATAGTCGAGGAGCGCACCGCGCAGTGGCGGCAGTCGGTGGCCGAGCCGGTGATCACCACCACCGAGCGCAGCGGCACCAGCGCGGGTCAGGCACTCGTCACCGAGCGTGCCCGGCAGCAGTTCGACGAGGTGCGCTCGGCGGTGAACGACCTCCAGGAGGAGGTCCTGGCCGCCCGGGAGCAGACCGCCGACAACGTACGCACCAGCAGCAACGTGCTTGTCGTCCTGCTGATCGTGGCCGCCCTGGTGGTGGTCGTGGCCGGCGCGGTGCTGCTGCTCTCACTGGACCGGATGGTGGTCCGGCCACTGACCGGCCTGGCCACGCAGGTTCGCGAGGTCGCCGAGGGCGACTACCAGCACCGCATCGCCACCACCGGCCCGCCGGAGTTCATCCAGCTCGGCGACGACGTGGACGCGATGCGCCAGAAGATCGCCGCCGACCTGGCCGAGGTGCGGGCCGCCCGCGAGCGGATCGAGTGGGTCAACAGCCAGCTTCAGAAGCAGGCCGAGGAGTTGACCCGGTCCAACCGCGACCTGGAGCAGTTCGCGTACGTGGCCTCGCACGACCTGCAGGAGCCGCTGCGCAAGGTGGCCAGCTTCTGCCAGTTGCTCCAGCGCCGCTACGCCGGGCAGCTCGACGAGCGGGCCGACCAGTACATCGCCTTCGCGGTGGACGGCGCGCAGCGGATGCAGCGCCTGATCAACGACCTCCTCGCGTTCTCCCGGATCGGTCGGCTCACCACCGGCTTCGTCGAGGTCGACCTCAACAAGGTGATGGGCGACGTGGCCGGCCAGACCGAGGCCGCCCGGCAGTACGCCGACGCCGAGCTGACCTGGACCGACCTGCCGGTGATCTCGGGTGAGGAACCACTGCTCACCAACCTGCTGGCCAACCTGGTCAGCAACGCGATCAAGTTCCGCCGCGCGGACGTCGCGCCAGCGGTGCACGTCTCGGCTCGGCTGGTGGGCTCCGAGTGGGAGATCAGCTGCCAGGACAACGGCATCGGGATCGAGCCGGAGTTCGCCGACAAGATCTTCGTGATCTTCCAGCGGCTGCACTCGAAGGACGCGTACCCGGGCACGGGCATCGGGTTGGCCATCGTCAAGAAGATCGTCGAATATCACGGTGGTCGGGTCTGGGTGGACACCTCCGTGCCGGAGGGCACCGCGATCCGGTTCACGCTGCCGGCGCTTCCCGGGGACCTGGAGGCGGCTGCCGCCGCCGACTCGTCGGAGCAGCAGTCGGCCCTGACGGCGGGCGACGCCACGCCCTCGAACGAGGCTCCGGCAGCGCCGACGGAGCAGTCCGGGGGGTCGGACCGCCCGGACCGGGCCGACGGGTCGCCGGAAGGCGGTAGAACGGGTGACATGAGGGAGACGGTGGGATGACCGCGCCGGCGGATGGCAAGAGCCCGATCGAGGTCCTGCTTGTCGAGGACGACCCGGGTGACGTGCTGATGACCCAGGAGGCGTTCGAGGAGCACAAGCTGCGTAACCGGCTGACCGTCGTCTCCGACGGCGCCGAGGCGCTCGCCTACCTGCGGCGGGAGGGCCAGTACGCGGACGCCGTCGCACCGGACCTGATTCTGCTCGACCTCAACCTGCCCCGGCGCGACGGCCGGGAGGTGCTGGAAGAGATCAAGAACGATCCGGAACTGCGTCGGATTCCGGTGGTGGTGCTCACCACCTCGCAGGCCGACGAGGACATCCTGCGCAGCTACCAGCTGCACGCCAACGCCTACGTGACCAAGCCGGTGGACTTCGAGCGCTTCATCTCGGTGGTCCGCCAGATCGACGAGTTCTTCGTCAGCGTGGTCAAGCTGCCGCCGCGTGGCTGACACCCTGCTCGACGACGTTGGCGACCTGCTGCGGGAGGCCGCCGACCAGGTCGTCGTGCCACTGTTCCGCAAGCTCGACGACGCCGACGTGTCGGAGAAGGCACCCGGTGAGGTGGTCACCGTCGCCGACCGCCGGGCCGAAGAGCTGCTGTCGGCGGGGTTGCGCCGGCTGCGGCCAGGTTCGACGGTGGTCGGTGAGGAGGGCGTCGCCGACGATCCGGGGTTGCTGCGGCACCTGCGCGACGCCGGTGACGTCTGGCTGGTCGACCCGGTCGACGGCACCGCCAACTTCGCCGCCGGTCGCCGACCGTTCGCGCTGATGGTGTCGCTGCTGACCGACGGTCGGCCGACCGCCGGCTGGATCCTCGACCCACTCGCCGACACCCTCGCGGCCGGCTGGGCGGACGACGGCACCCTGCTCAACGGCCAGCCGGTGGACGGCACCATCTCGGTGCCGCCACTCGGCGAGCTGCGGGGCGCGGCGATGACCCAGTTCCTGCCGCCGGAGACCCGTGACCGGGTCCGCGCCGGCGGCCGGCAGCTCGGTGAGCTGCTGCCCGGCCAGCACTGCGCCGGCCGGGAGTATCTGGACATCCTCACCGGCGAGCAGCAGTTCGTCCTCTTCTGGCGCACCCTGCCGTGGGACCATGCCCCGGGCACCGTGCTGGTCCGTGCGGCCGGTGGCGTCGCCCGCCGGTTCGACGGCGTCGACTACCACCCCGCCGACGACGGCCGTGGTCTGCTCGTCGCCGCCAACGAGGAAGTCTGGACCGAGGTGCGCGACGCCCTCCTCGGCGACTGATCCGCGCACCGCGCGACGGCTGATTCGCGCGCTGCGCGACGGTGCCGGGACGCTGCGTCGACATCTGGGCATGCCGGCGGTCAGGGGGCTGGTCAGCGGCCCACAGTCCGGTATCGTGACCGGCGGTCTCCGCCAGCAGGCCGCCGACCGGCGCCGGCGGGGACGCCGCCGCGCAGTTGTTCACCGGGGGCCGGCGGTCGACGGAAGGACGCTTTCGTGCCCAGGACCAGGCTCAGCCCGCGGCTCGGTCGCCGCGCTCTGTTCGCCCTGCTCGCCGCCGTCGCGCTGGTGCTCGGCGGTGCCGCCGTGCCGGCGTACGCCGAGCCCGGCGAGGGTGGCAGCAAGAAGCTGCAGGACGCGTTGGAGCTGACTGCCAAGGGGCACATCGAGGCCAAGGCGAAGCTCGACAACTCCAAGCGCCGCCAGACGGCGTTGACCGGCGAGTTGACGGCGATCGAGGGCCGCATGGGTGGGCTCACCGAGCAGGTCGGCGAGGTGGCCGCACAGTCCTACCGGATCGGTCGGCTCGGCCCGGCGTCGATGCTGCTCAACACCGCCACGCCGCAGGCGTTCCTGGAACGTGCGAGCGACCTCGACCTGATGGCCCAGCGGGACAGCAAGCGGCTGCGTGATCTCGTCGACGCCCGGGAGCAGGCGCAACAGGCGAAGGTCGCCATCGACGCGGAGGTCCGCGAGCAGCAGAAGCAGCTCGCCGTGATGGCGAAGAAGAAGAAGGAGGCCGAGGCGGCACTCGCCGAGGTCAGCTCGGGCAGCAGCAACGGTTTCAGCGGCGGCAGCTCCGCCTCGGCGAAGCCGGCACCGCGCAACTCCGACGGATCCTGGCCATCGGAGTCGTGCTCGGTGAAGGACCCGACCACCTCCGGCTGCATCACCCCGCGCACCCTCAACGCGCTCAAGCAGACCCAGGCGGCCGGCTACAAGCGGCACGTCTCCTGCAAGCGTGAAGGTGGCGGCGGCGAGCACCCGAAGGGGCGTGCCTGCGACTTCGCCGCAGCCACCAACGGCTTCGAGGATCGCAACGCGACAGGCGGCGACAAGGCGTACGGCGACAGCCTGGCCGCCTGGCACGTGCGCAACGCCGAACGACTGGGTGTGCTCTACGTGATCTGGTACCGGCAGATCTGGCATCCCGGCACCGGGTGGCGGTCGTACAGCGGCAGCGGCAGTCCCGCCGCGTCCCACACGAACCACGTTCATCTATCGCTGTACTGACCCTGAACGCCAGCTTCGCTGCGTACCATCGCGACGATGAGTTCCCCAACGCCCGACGTCGCGGCCCCGCCGGCCGCCGCGGCCCCGTCCGTGCCGGTCACCGGCCGGGCGCTGCCCAACGGCCTGGCCGCCTTCCTGGTCTTCTTCTCCAGCGGTGCCGTGCTGGTGTTGGAGACCGTCGCGCTGCGCCTGGTCGGCCCGTACGTCGGGGTGACCCTCCAGGTGACCAGCTCGGTGATCGGCGTCGCGCTGGCCGCGATCGCCTATGGGGCATGGACCGGCGGCTGGCTGGCCGACCGGCGCAACCCGCGCGGTCTGCTGGCCCCGGCGCTGGTTCTGGCCGGCATCGCCACCGCCATCACCCTGCCCGTGGTCCGGTACGCCGGAGAGGTGCTGCGTGGTGGCGCGGCCAGCGGCATCCTGCTCCTGGTCTCGCTAGCCGTGTTCGTGCCGGCCGCGCTGTTGGCCGCGGTCACCCCGTTGGTCGTGAAGCTTCAACTGGCCGACCTGCGCCGCACCGGCCAGGTGGTCGGTCGACTCTCCGGGATCGGCACCCTGGGCGGCATCACCGCCACCCTGCTCACCGGCTTCGTGCTGGTCGCCGCCCTGCGCAGCACTGTCATCCTGCTGACCCTGGCGATCGCGCTCGGGCTGGTCGGCATCGGCCTCGGCTGGTATCTGCGCCGGCAGGAGCCCACCGAGCTGCCCGGTCCGGCCCGGACCCGGGCCGCGCTGGCCGTGCTCGGCCTGGTCGGGGCGGGGCTCGCCACCGTGGCACCGAACCCGTGCGACATCGAGACGGCGTACCACTGCGCCCGGGTCACCACCGACCCGAACCGGCCCACCGGCCGGACGCTGCTGCTCAACTCGGCCCAGCACTCGTACGTGGACCTCGCGGACACGAAACACCTGGAGTACGCGTACACGAAGTGGATCGGCGCCGTCGCGGACGTCGCCGCGCCGGCCGGTCAGCGGCTGGACGCGCTGCACCTGGGCGGCGGCGGATTCACCGTGCCGCGCTACCTGACCGCCACCCGGGCGGGCACCGACAACGTGGTGTTCGAGATCGACGGCGGGCTGGTCGAGCTGGGCGAGCAGGAGCTGGGCGTACGGACCGGGCCGGAGCTGCGGGCGGTGGTGGGCGACGCCCGGCTGCTGGTCGCCGGCGAGCCGACGGACAGCCGAGACCTGGTGGTCGGTGACGCGTTCGGTCACCTGGTGGTGCCCTGGCACCTGGCGACCCGGGAGATGGCCGCCGAGGTCCGGCGGGTGACCCGCCCCGGCGGCGTGTACGTGCAGAACGTCATCGACTACCCGCCGCTGCGGTTCATCCGCGCCGAGTTGGCCACGGTGACCGCCGAGTTCCGGCACGTCGCGTTGATCGCGCCGCCGGAGGCGCTCGCCGAGGAGCAGGGCGCCAACTTCCTCATCGTCGGCTCCGACGCGCCGCTGCCACTGGAAGCCGTGCGGGCCCGGCTGGCCGAGGTGGACCCGAAGGTCAGCCTGCTCTCCGGCACCGAACTGACGAACTTCGTCGGCGGGGCGCTGGTGTTGACCGACGACTACGCCCCGGTGGACCAACTGCTGGCCACCGCCTGAACGGGTGACAATCCTGACCGATTCCGATACTCCAGGTGTAGGTTGTTTGATCCTGGGCAACAACGGTCACCATGGGCGGTGGGGACCGAAACAGCGCGCAGCTCCTCGATGAGCGGTACCGGTTGATCGAGCAGCTCGGCGCGGGCGGCATGTCGGTGGTGTGGCGCGGCTACGACGAGGTGCTCGGCCGCCAGGTCGCGGTGAAGGTGTTGGCCTCCAGGCTGGCCAGCGACCGGGCCTTCCGCCACCGGATCCGGATCGAGGCGCAGGCCGCCGCACGACTCTGCCACCCCAACATCACCAACGTGTACGACTACGGCGAGTCCGAGCAGGTCGGCCTGACCGTGCCGTACGTGGTGATGGAGCTGGTCGACGGCACCTCGCTGGCCAGCCGCCTCGGCCGGGAGAGCCAACTGCCCTGGCGGGAGGCGGTGACGATCGGCGCGGAGGTCAGCTCGGCGTTGACCACCGCGCACGCCCGGGGCGTGGTGCACCGCGACGTCACCCCGGGCAACGTCATGCTCACCTCCACCGGGGTCAAGGTCGTCGACTTCGGCATCTCCGCCCTCGTGGGGGAGAGCGAGAAGGGGCCGGACGGCGCGCTGTTGGGCACACCCGCGTACCTCGCCCCGGAACGGCTGGACAACGGCCAGGTGTCCCCGGCCACCGACGTGTACGCCGTCGGGCTGCTGCTCTACCGGATGCTCACCGGCCGGCTGCCGTGGCAGGCCACGACGACCACCCAGATGTTGCGCGCACACATGTACACCGACCCGGAGCCGATGCCCACAGTCGAGGGGTTGCCCGACGAGGTGACCGAGCTGGTGGGGCGCTGCCTGGCGAAGCGGCCCGCCGATCGACCGGCCTCCGCCGAGCTGACCCGGATCCTCTCCGACGCGGCCGGCATGCTCGCGGCGGTGCCGGTCTCCCCGGCCACCGGCCCCGTGGACCCGGCCCTGCTGAGCAGCGCGCGGACCACGATTCTGCCCTGGTCGGCGGCGACCGACGCGATGCCGCTGCCGCGTACCCGGGAACGGAACCGGCTGGCCCGGCAGCGGGTGACCCGGCGTCGGCGGGTGGAGGCCGGAGTGGCAGCCGTCGGGCTGATCGCGGTCACCGGCGTGATGTGGGGGTTCACCTCGCGCAGCCCGGCCAACGGCGAGGGCCGGCCGACGACCGAGGCCCGGATGGGTCTGCCGGCCGCGGCGCCCTGCGAGGTGGCGTACGCGCTGCGGACGGACTCCGGCACCGACTTCGCCGCCGACCTGACACTGACCAACACCGGTGACCGGGAGCTGCGGGACTGGGCGATGAGTTTCAGCTTCCCCGGTCAGCAGACGGTGACGAAGGCGGAACCCGCACCGGTGCACCAGCAGGGGAGCACCGTGGTGATCCGGCCGGCGGCCCAACGCAACACGCTGGCCCCCGGCGCGGCCGAGAAGCTCACCCTCACCGGAACGTACAGCGGGACCAACCCGCTGCCGGTGGAGTTCCGGCTCGGCGAGGTGACCTGCGGGGTGCGTGTCTCCGGGGTCGCCGGCAGCACGCCGTCCACGGCCCCGCCGCCCAAGCCGGCCGCGACAAAGGCCCCGCCGAAGAAGACGACTGTGCGTGCCGGCACCGGCGGCGGTGCGCCGAAGGCCAAGCCGCCGACGGCGCCCAAGGGCCCGGCGAAGGCGAAGGCCGCAGGCTCGGGTGGTGGTCCGGGAAAAGCGCCACACTGACCGGTGGGCGTGGTCACGGCCCCCCACCCGCGGTGACGGTCAGCGCTGCCCGGCGAACCGCTGCACCTGGTCGATTCCACCCTCCACGATGAGCACCCCACCCTCGGGGAGCGCGGTGTCGTCCGAGGTGTAGCGGAAGCGTTCACCCGGCAGTTTGGCGCCGACGACCCGGATCCCGTAGTGCTCCTCCGGTCGCAGTTCGCGCAGGGTACGACCCACCAGGGTCTCGGGCACCCGCACGGTGGCGATGGCGAAGTCGTCGTCGAACTCGATGAAGTTCAGCAACCGGCTGACGATCAGGTGCGCGACCCGGTCCCCGGTCTCCGCCTCCGGAAAGATCACGTGGTGGGCGCCCACCGACGACAGGATCTTGGCGTGCTTCTGCGAGGTGGCCCGGGCCCAGATCTGTGGCAGGCCCAGCTCGACCAGGGCCAGCACGGTGAGCACACTCGCCTCTACCGAGGCCCCGATGGCCACCACCGCCTGGCCGAAACCGGTGATCCCGAGCTGCCGCAGCGCCCCCTCCTCGGTCGAGTCCGCCTGCACGACCCGGTCGAGCTGCGCCGACCAGCGCTGCACCTGCGCCGGGTTGTGGTCGATGGCCAACACCTCGCGGTTCATCCGGGTCAACGACCCGGCCAGGTGGCAACCGAAGCGACCCAACCCGATCACCACAATGCCGCCGCTGTCCGCTCGTCTCGCCACACTCGCCCCTCCTCGCGCTAACCGACAACTGGTTGTTCCTGGGGATAGCGGTAGAGCCGGCGTCGCGTGTTCAAGGCGATCGCCGACCCGAGGGTGAGCGTCCCGACCCGACCGATGAACATCAGCACGGTCAGGACCAGTTGACCGCCGGCCGGCAACTCGGCGGCCAGACCGATGGTCAGACCGGTGGTGCTGAACGCGGAGGTCACCTCGAACAGGGCCGCGACGAAGCGGACGCCCTCGGTGAGCAGCAGCAACGTCATCGTGCCGGCCGTGACCAGCGCGACGCTCAGCAGCGCCACGGTGATCGCCTGCCGCTGGCTGGCGGTGGCCACCCGGCGGTGCCCGACCGTCACGTCGGGCTCGCCGCGCAGCTCCGCCCAGATGGTGAACGCCAGCAGGAAGAACGTGGCGACCTTGATGCCCCCCGCCGTGCTGGCGCTGCCCCCACCGATGAACATCAGCACGATCAGCAGGGGGTAGCTCTCCTCCTGGAGAGCGGCGATGTCCAGGACGCTGAAGCCACCCGTACGGCTCAACGCGATCTGGGTGAACGACGCGAGCATCTTGCCGGGTACGTCGTACTGGCCGATCGTGCTCGCGTTTGTCCACTCGGCGGTGAGCAAGCAGACGAAGCCGATCACCAGCAGCACGGCGGTGCCCCAGACGGTCAGCTTGGTCGCGACCGCCCAGTGCGCCGGTTGGCGCCACTCGCGGACCGCCTCGAACAGAGCGGGAAACCCGAGCCCGCCGATGATCGCGCCGCCCGCCAGGGGCAGCGAGACCCACGGGTCGCGACTGAAGGCCAGGAGGCCGTCCGAATAGAGCGCGAATCCGCCGTTGTTGAAGCCCTGCACGGCGTGGAAGACACCCGACCAGAGGGCCCACCCTGGTGGGTAGTCGTAGGCCAGCCAGAGCCGGCCGGAGATCAGCGCGGTCATCACCGCCTCGCAGGCGAAGACGGTCACCGCGATCCGGCGCAACAACCGACCCACCTCGCCGATGCCGAACTCTGCGGTCTCGGCCTGCACGAGCAGCCGGTTGCGCAGCCCGAGCTGACTGGACACCACCAGGATGACGAGCGCCGCGACGGTGAGGATGCCGAGACCACCGAGCTGGGTGAGCAGGGTGATCACCACCAGTCCCCAGCCGGACCAGTAGTTCGGCGTGTCGGTGATCGCCATGCCGGTGACCGAGACGGCCGAGGTGGCGGTGAAGAGCGCCGTGACCAGGGGTGGGTGCTGGTGCTCGGCGGTCGCCCCGCGCGCCATCAGCAGCCCGGTGCCGAGCAGGATCGGCACCAGGAACGCGAACGGCACCAGCCGCACGGGATTGCGGAAGAACCGGCGCACCAGACAATCTTCCTTTTCCGCTCGCCGCCTGGCACCGGAACGCGCATACCCGGAGATTCACCTCCCGGCCAGCCATCGACCAACTGCCGGCCAATCCGGGGCGGTCTGCTGTAGCGGCTTCCCCCACGACAGGAGACGGCGATGCGACGTACCCTTCCGACCCTCGGCCTGGCCGGCGTACTGCTCGCCGCCGCCGTGGCCGTGCCGACCATGGCCGAAGCCGGCCCCGCGACCGACGCGGACCGCTCCCGGGCCAACGACCGACCGATTGTGATCGGCCACCGGGGGGCCAGCGGGTACCGGCCGGAGCACACGTTGGAGGCGTACCGGTTGGCGATCCGGATGGGTGCCGACTACATCGAGCCGGACCTGGTCTCCACCCGCGACGGCGTGTTGGTCGCCCGGCACGAGAACGAGATCTCCGGCACCACCGACGTGTCCGCGCACCCGGAGTACGCGACCCGCAAGGCGACGAAGACCATCGACGGCGTCGCGGTGACCGGATGGTTCACCGAGGACTTCACCCTCGCCGAGTTGAAGACGCTGCGGGCCAAGGAGCGGCTGCCGCAGGTCCGGGTGGCTAACACCGCCTTCGACGGCCGCTTCGAGGTGCCCACCCTCCAGGAGGTCATCGACCTGGCCCGAACCGAAGGGCGGACACGGGGCCGCACCATCGGCATCTACCCGGAGACCAAGCACCCGAGCTACTTCGCCTCGATCGGCCTGCCGTTGGAGGAGCCGCTGCTTCGGGTGCTGCGGCAGAACAAACTGGACCGGAAGAACTCGCCGGTCTTCATCCAGTCGTTCGAGACGGCCAACCTGCGCCGGTTGAGCCGGCTGACCGAGGTCAAGCTGGTCCAACTGCTCGATGCCACCGGCCGCCCGTACGACTTCACCGCCACCGGCGACACCCGCGGCTACCAGGACCTCGCCACCGCGGCCGGGCTGAAGTGGATCGCCGGGTATGCCGACGGCATCGGGGCGAACAAGAACCTGATCGTGCCCCGGGACGCCGCCGGTGCCCTGCTGACCCCGACCAACGTGGTACGCGACGCGCACCGGGAGCACCTGCTCGTGCACTCCTGGACGTTCCGCGCCGAGAACCAGTTCCTCCCGGTCGACTTCCGGATCGGCACCGACCCGAACGCGCGCGGCGACATCACCGCCGAGTACGAACTCTTCCTCGGCCTGGGCCTCGACGGCGTCTTCAGCGACCACCCGGACACCGCCGTCGCCGCCCGCGCCGGCCGCTGACTCGGTCTCGCCGACAACTGCCCCCTCCGACCCGGCCCGGAGCTGACCCGCTCCGAGCCGACCGCCGGGCCGACCCGCCCGGCCCACGCGCTGGCCCGTCGTCCGCCACCCGGACGACGGGCCAGCGCTGTTTCGCTCCACGTCGCGTCGACGCGCACGGTAGCGGCGAAGACAAGATCGCAATCGCCGCCGCTAACCAACACCGTTGCGTTAGGGCTGTAGCCGGCGGGTCAACCCAGGACAGGAAGTGCCCGATCGGGGAGCGGGTTGGGCCCAGCTTGGCGATCATGGAGTTGTGGTGCCGACTTTGGGGGTTTTACGGGCGTTCTGTTACCCACCACAACTCCATGATCGGCGAGCCGGGGCCCGTTGACGAACAGTCATTCCGTCTAGCGCAACGGCGTTGACATCAACGACCGAGCGCGATCTTGGGAGGGTGGGCTACGTCCAGCGGCTGCGTGCCTCGGTGACGCACGGTTGGCGATCACGCGGGCGCTGGATTTCCTCGCCGACGTGGACCGGGCCGAGACGACGGTGTCCGAGGAGGACGCGCAGTGCGTACGACACCGGGTTTGCTGTGACTGCCTGCTCGACGGTCGTCGGCGCTGCCCGCGCCCGGCCGAGCACGACGGGCCGTGCGGCTGACCGAACGGGGCGAATGGCGCGAGGCGACACATCCGCCGGGTGGCCGGTGGGGGTTCGGGCCATCGGGGGAACCGGTCGCGCGGTGGCGGTGCGGCCCGTTGTAACCCTCGGCCACCTCATTCCCGTTACTTGTGTGTTTCCGCCACATAGCCCGTGGGTGACGTCACTTCTAGCGTGAGCCGACAACACAGCATCCTGTCCTCACCTGGAGTCGCGATGACGGTCCGGCACACGCGGCGGGCGTTCCTCTCCGCCGCCACGATGATGGCCGCGGCGCTGGCCGCCACGGCCTGCGGCAGCCCGCAGGACACCGCCACCGGCGGCGGCGACAACGCCGCACCGGTCAAGGTTGGCCTGGTGTACTCCCAGTCGGGAGCCCTGGCCAGCTACGGCAAGCAGTACATCGAGGGGTTCAAGGCGGGGTTGGACTTCGCCACCCAGGGCACCGGCAAGGTCGGCGACCGGAAGATCGAGCTGACCGAGGTCGACGACGCGGGTGACCCGGCCAAGGCGGTCTCCGCGGCGAAAGATCTGATCGGCAAGGGTACGAAGATCATCGCCGGCTCCACCGCCTCCGGCGTGGCGTTGCAGGTCGCGCCGATCGCGGCACAGAACAAGGTGCTGTTCATCTCCGGCCCGGCTGCCACCGACGCGGTGACCGGCGCGAACAAGTACACGTTCCGCTCGGGGCGGCAGTCCTACCAGGACGTGGTGACCGCCAAGTCGTTCATCGGCGACCCGACCGGCAAGAAGGTGGTGGTCTTCGCCCAGGACGGCGCGTTCGGTGACGCCAACGAGGCTGCCGTCAAGGCCGTCATCGGTGCCGCGGGTGCCACCGTGAGCAGCGTCCGGGCGCCGGCCAGCGCCACCGAGTTCACCCCGTTCGCCAGCCAGATCAAGGCGGCCAAGCCGGACCTGCTCTTCGTGGCCTGGGCCGGCACCACCGCCCCGGCGATGTGGCAGAGCCTCGACCAGCAGGGCGTGCTCTCGTCCACCACCGTCGTCACCGGCCTGGACATCCGCTCGTCCTGGCCCACCTTCGGCGCGGCCGGCACGAAGATCTCCTTCCTGTCGCACTACTTCGACGGCGCCAGCGACACCGAGGCCAGCAAGGCGCTGAAGGCCAAGGTAAGCACCATCGACCTGTTCCACCCGGACGGCTTCGCCGCCGCCCAGATGGTGGTCCGTGCGGTGCAGGAGGGTGGGGACGACGTCGACAAGATGGTCACCGCCCTGGAGGGCTGGAGCTTCGACGGGGTCAAGGGCAAGATGACCATCCGCGCCGCCGACCACGCGCTGCTCCAGCCGATGTTCCAGGCCAAGCTGACCGGCAGCGGCACCGCGTTCACGGCCACCGCGCAGAAGAGCCTCACCGGTGACGAGACCGCGCCGCCGGCCGTGGCGATGAAGGGCTGAGCCATGCTCGCCACCCGCGGTCTGACCTGGCGGATCGGTGAGGTCGCCATCGTCGACAGCGTCTACCTCGACCTCGCGCCCGGGGAGTTCCTGGGCGTGATCGGGCCGAACGGCGCCGGCAAGACCTCACTGTTCAACCTGATCACCGGCCTGCGCCGGGCCACGGAGGGCCGGATCGTTCTGGACGGGCAGGACATCGGGGAGTTGCCGCCGCACCGGCGGGCCCGCCTCGGGTTGGGCCGTACCTTCCAGGCGTCCTCGGTCTTCGGCTCGCTCAGCGTGCGGGAGAACGTCCGGCTCGCCGTGCAGGCGCACCGCGGGGGCTCGATGGCACTGTGGCGGCGGGCGGCGGCCGACCGGGAGGTCGTCGCCGCTGCCGACGCGGCGCTCGACCGGGTCGGCCTCGCCCACCGGGGTACGGCACTCGCCGGCACCCTGGCCCACGGCGAGAAGCGCAAATTGGAGATCGCCCTGCTGCTCGCCGGTGAACCACGGGTGATGCTGCTGGACGAGCCGATGGCCGGGGTCAGCGCCGAGGACGTGCCCGAGCTGGTGGCAGTCATCAAGTCGTTGACCGGCGACAGCGGCCGGGCGGTGCTGATGGTCGAACACCACATGGACGTCATCCTGGAGCTGGCCGACCGGATCGCCGTCATGCACCACGGCGCGCTGCTGGCCTGCGACACCCCGGAGACGGTGATGGCCAACCCCACGGTGCAAGAGGCCTACCTGGGGGAGTCGCTCTGATGGAACCAGTTCTCACGGTGCAGGATCTGTCGGTCCGGATCTCCGGGCTGCACATCCTCCAGGGGGTGTCCTTCGCTGTCGCCCCGACCGGCGTGACGGTCCTGCTCGGCCGCAACGGTGTCGGCAAGACCACCACGCTGCGCGCGATCGTCGGCCTCACCCCGCCCGCCGGGGAGGTCCGCGGCACGATCCGGATGGGCGCGCAGAGCCTGCTGTCCCGCCCGACCCACCGGCTGGTCCGCGGTGGGCTCGGCTACGTGCCCGAAGACCGGTGCGTGTTCGCCGGCCTCACCGTCGCCGAGAACCTGCGGCTCGCCGAGCGGCGCGGCACCACCCCGGCGTACGACAAGGTCTTCGCGCTCTTTCCGGAGCTGGACCGGCGCGGACGGCAACGGGCCGGTTCGCTGTCTGGCGGGCAGCAGCAGATGCTCGCGATCGGGCGGGTGCTGCTCAACGACAACCGGCTGCTGCTTGTCGACGAGCCGACCAAGGGGTTGGCGCCGAAGGTGGTGACCGAGGTCGCCGAAGTGCTGGAACGGGTCGCGGAGTCGGTGCCGGTGCTGCTCGTCGAGCAGAACCTGGCGGTGGTACGCCGGCTGGCCCGCGACGCGGTGGTGCTGGCCGCCGGCAGGGTCGCCTGGACTGGCGACGCCCGCGAGTTGCTGCTGGAGACGGCGTTGACCAAGTCGCTGCTGGGTGTGGGCTCGGCGGAGGTGAGTCACTGATGGATACCCTGATCCTGTTGACGTTGACCGGGCTGGGCCTGGCGGCGCTGTACTTCCTGGTCGCCTCCGGCCTGTCCCTGGTCTTCGGTCTGGCCGACGTGCTCAACTTCGCGCACGGGCTGTTCCTCGGCGTCGGCGCGTACGGCACCTGGTGGGCGGCGGGCAACCTGCCGGGCGCGGGCTCCGACGGGTTCGGCTTCGTGCTCGCTGTCGCGTTCGGGGTGGCCGCCGGCACGCTCGTGGCGATCCTGGTCGAGTTGGTGCTGATCCGCCCGCTCTACTCCCGCACCATCGAACAGGTGCTGGTCACCGTCGGCCTGTCGCTGGCCGGCGTGGCGTTGCTCCAGGCCACCTGGGGTGCGGACGCCCGCACCTTCCCGCGCCCGGACTGGACCCGGCAGGTGACCGGCATCCTCGGCGCGCAGGTGCCCAACGGGGGCCTGCTGCTGATCATCGCGGCGGTGCTGGTGCTCGGCGCGATCCTGGCGTTCCTGCGCTGGACCCGGTACGGCCTGGTGATCCGGGCCGGTGTGGAGAACCGGGAGATGGTGACCGCGCTCGGCATCGACGTGCGCAAGGCGTTCACGCTCGTCTTCGCGATCGGTGGGGCGGCCGCCGCGCTCGCCGGGGCGCTCGGCGGGGTCTACTTCGGCACCGTCTCGCCCGGCCAGGGCAGCTCGCTGCTGATCTTCGCGTTCATCGTGGTGGTGATCGGTGGGATGGGCTCGGTGGTCGGCTCCGCGTACGCGGCGGTCGTCGTCGGGCTGGTGCAGCAGTTCGTCAACTACTACGGCACGTCCGGGCTCGGCGACATCTGCGTGGTCGGGCTGCTGGCCGTGGTGCTGCTGCTGCGTCCGCAGGGCATCGCCGGAAAGGCGGCAACGGCATGACGCTCATCGAGGCAACACCGGCACCGGCCCCCACCTCGCCGCGACCGGCCCGGGTGCACCGCGTGCGTCCGTTCCTGCCGTTGGTCGCGGTGGTCGTGCTGGCGATCCTGCCGTACTCGACGATCTCCCTGCCGGGGGTCTTCGAGGGGCCGCTCAACTCGCCCGGGACCCTGCAACTGCTCGCCATCTGCCTGATCTTCGGCGGGCTGGCCGCCGGGTACGACCTGCTCTTCGGCCGGACCGGCATGCTCTCCTTCGGACACGCGCTGTACTTCGCCGCCGGTGTGTACGGCACCGACATCCTCGTCACCCGGGCCGGCCTGCCGTTGTGGCAGGCGGCGCTGCTGACCATCACCGGCGGCACCATCCTCGCGGCGCTGCTCGGCGCGGTGGCGCTGCGGACCGTGGGCATCGCGTTCGCCATGGTCACGCTGGCGTTCGCCCAGGTCGGCGCGATCCTGGTCGCGCGGGACTTCGGCGGCCTCACCGGTGGCGAGGAGGGCCTGCCGCTGGACGTGTCCGGGCTGCCCGCCGGGCTGGTGGGGGTGACCAACACGGTCAACCTGTACTGGTTGGCACTCGCGTACCTGACGCTCGTGGTCTTCGTGGTGCACCGGGTGAGCGGGTCGCCGACCGGGCGGGTGCTCGCCGGGCTGCGCGACGACGAGCGGCGGATCGGTGTGCTCGGGCTGGACCCGTACCGCTACAAGCTTGTGGCGTTCACCCTGGCCGGCGGGCTGGCGTCGGCGGGCGGGGTGGTCTACGTCCTGATCGTCGGGGGCGCGTCACCGCACATCACGTCCTCCGAGCTGACCCTGTCGCTGCTGGTCATGGTGGTGCTCGGCGGCCCGGGCACCCGGTGGGGGCCGGTGCTCGGCGGGGTCCTCTACATGTACCTGGACCACCGGCTCACGGCCTTCGGCACCAGCGACGCGGTGGACAACCTGCCGGCCGTCCTGAGCCGCCCGCTGAGCCAGCCCCTCTTCGTCCTGGGCACGGTCTTCATCCTGGCCGTCTACTTCTTCCCCGGAGGCCTAACAAGCCTGGCCCCCCGCCTGTCCCCCCTCCTGTCCCCCCTCCGCCGCCCCCCACGCTGACCCCCCGTCGACCCCGTCGATCATGACGTTATAGCTACGACACGCCGTGGTGGATGGCGATAACGTCATGATCGACGGGGTTCTGTGGATGGGGAGGTCGGGCATGGGGTCGTTGCTTGCTGTTGTTAGTGGGGGCGGGACTGGGATTGGGGCGGCCGTTGCGGGTTCGCTTGCGGGGGACGGGTACGACGTGCTGATCGTTGGGCGGCGGACGGACGTGGTGACGGCTGCCGCCGGACGGATCTCTTCCGAGTGTGGGCGGCCGGAGGCCGTCACCGCCGTGACCGCGGACCTGACCGACCCGGAGCAGGTCGACCGGGTGCTCACGGCGGTTGGCGGTCGGCCGGTCGACGTGGTGGTCAACAACGCTGGCAGCTATCTGGCCGGGGACACCGGCACACTGGCCGGGATCGCCGCCCACTGGCGGGCCAACCTGGACGCCAACGTCCTCACCGCCGTACTGCTGACCGAGGCGCTGCGGCCGGTCCTGCGCCGGCCCGGCGGGCGGGTGATCCTGGTCAGCTCGATCTCCGCGCAGCGGGGCGGCGGCGGGCCCTACTCGGCGGGGAAGGCCGCCCTGCACGGCTGGGCGTACGACCTGGCGGCGCAGCTCGGCCCGGACCAGATCACGGTCAACGTGGTGAGCCCGGGCTATGTCGCCGAGACCGATTTCTTCGGTGACCGGATGACCGCCGAGGGGCACGCGAAGCGGGTGGCGGCGACCCTGGTCGGGCGAGCCGGGGTGCCGGACGACATCGCCGAGGCCGTCCGCTATCTCGCCAGCCCCGCCGCCGGCTACGTCACCGGCCAGGTCCTCGGCGTCAACGGGGGGTCGGTCCTCGGCCGCTGACGCACACGTACGCCGAAGGGCGGCGGACCCCCGTGTGGCCGCCGCCCTTCGTGCGTCATGGGTCAGTTGTTCAAGATCTCGTACGCCATCTTCGGCGCGTTCGTCGCGGCGGCGCCGGTCGGTACGCTGATCTTCGGCGCGGTGCCGTAGTCGGCGTAGTTGATCACGTAGTCGTAGGCCTTCGCCTTGCCGGCGGCCGGGATCTTCAGCGTCAGCGAGGACAGTTGCTTGTCCGCGCCGACCACCGCGGTGAACGGCACCGTCTTGGCGGCTGCGCCCAGCGCCGCCGCCTCACCCTCCTCCAGCACCTTCGCGGCGTTACCGGCACTGACGTCGATGACACCGGCGTACTGCCCGGGGCTCTGCTCCTGCACCGAGGTGGCCGCCTGGATGAGCGGGCCCGCGTTGCCCTGGTCGGCACCGTCGTAGGCCGGGATGGTGTCGCTGTCGGTGAGCTTCGTGCGGTCCAGCTTCATCCACTTGTCCGGGAACTTCGGCAGGCCCGCCTGGCCGGTCAACTTCATCTTCATCCAGGCTTCCTCGGCGATGATCAGCACCGACATCTTGACGGAGATGCCATCGGCGCCGGGCGGAATCGTGGTGTTCAGTTCGACGCCCTTCGCGTCCGGGTCGACTCGCCCGCTGATGGTGCTCGTCGCGTCCTTGCCGCTGAACCGGAACGTTCCCTCGGTGCCGTCCGGAACGGCGCCGAGGAGCGTCTCCTTCGGGTCGGCGGTCGGGCTGGCGCTCGGGCTGCTCTGCGGTGCCGAGGCCGGTTCGCTCTTGGGCCCACACCCCCCGAGCAGGGTGGTTGTGGCCAGCATGGCGGCGATCACGCCAACCGTGCGTCGGGTGGTGCTCGCGCTGCCCGTTGCCTGTGTCATCACATTTCTCTTTCTCGCTGCGTGGCCTGTGCCGGTGACCATCTTGCGGGCGGGCACGGCGGTTCGGCTGCCGATATGCTGCCGTCCGGCTGCCGGGCACTGCCGTCCGGCGCTGCCGGAGGTGTCAGGAGCGGAAATTCGCATGTCAGCAACGCTGCGTTTCGAGATCCTCGGGCCTCAGCGGGCCTGGTACGCCGACCGCGAGATCGACCTCGGTCCCGGCAAACAGCGTGCCGTGCTGACAGTTCTGCTGCTGTCCGCGGGTCGTCCGGTGCCCACCGGGCAGATCGTCGAGGCGGTCTGGCCGGACGATCCGCCCGCGAACGGCCCCAACGTGGTGCAGAAGTACGTCGCCGGGTTGCGTCGGGTGCTGGAACCGGACCGGTCACCGCGTACGCCGGGGCAGGTGTTGAGCCTGACCGATGCCGGCTATCTGCTCCGCGTCGATCCGGACGCGCTCGACGCGGTCCGTTTCCAACGGGGAATCCACCGCGCCCGGCAGCGACGCGCCGAGGGTCGTGCCGCCGAGGCGCTGACCGAGGTGGCCACCGCCCTGGCGCTCTGGCAGGGAGAACCGTTCACCGGCTTCACCGGGCCGTTCCTGGAGGCGGCCCGGCAACGCCTGGTCGAGCTGCGGGCTGTCGCGTTGGAAACCCGGGCCGACCTGATGCTGGACCTCGGCCGGCACCGCGAGATGGTCGGGGAGCTTGTGGAGTTGGTGGCCGAGTTCCCGGTCCGGGAACGACTGCGGCACCAGCTCCTGCTCGCGCTCTATCGCAGCGGGCGGCAGGCGGAGGCGCTCGCGGCCTACCGGGAGTTCGGTGACCTGCTCCGGGAGGAGTACGGCATCGGGCCGGGCGAGGCACTTCAGGCACTGCACCAACGCATCCTCTGCTCCGACCCGACCCTCATCGCAGGCGTCCCGGAAACAGGGTGGCCCGCTCCGGCTTCCGCCGCCCGGCAGACAGAGAACGCGGTGCCGGCGCAACCGTCCGCCGCCCCGACCGCACCGCCCTCCGCATCACCGCCCGCCCAGGCCGTCCCGGCGCGGGCGTCGATCCCACCGCCCCAGGCGGCCGTCCCGCCGTACGCGGATCTGCCGTCACCGTTGTATCCCGCACTGTCCGCCGGGCCGCCGTCCCCGTTCGCGGTCGACCAGCCGCGCCGGGAGCGGCACCCGCTGCCGACGTGGGTGAGCACCACGGCCACCGTCGCCGGCACCCTTCTGCCACTGCTCTCGTTCGGCACCGGGACCTGGCTGGTGATTCTGGCGTACGCGGTGCGGCGCCGCAGTCGACGGCTCGGCCTCGCGGCCGTCGGCTATCTCCTCACCGCGGTGTTGCTGGTCTTCATGATCGCCACCGATGACCTGGAGAAGGAGGACTCGGCGGCCGAGGCGTTCCTCGGGCTCGGCGTGATCGGCCTCTGCTGGCTGGTGGGCGCCCTGCACGTGGTCCTGCTCAACCGGTGGGTCTGGGGGCGGATCACCGGCCGGCCGCAGCTGGCCCAGGCACGCGACGAGGAGCGCCGACTGCGCCGCGAACAGGCGCGCAACCTACTGCACCGCTATCCCTCGGCGCGTCTGGAGTTCGCGATCGGCCGCCCCGACCTGCCCCGCGCCTTCGACGACGGCGGGCTGGTGGACATCAACGCCGTACCCGACCACGTGCTCGCCACACTGCCCGGGCTCACCGACGCGCAACGCCGGCAGGTGGCGATGGACCGGTGGGTACGCGGCCCGTACGCGTCGATGGAAGAGCTGGCCGCGCGCTGCCCGCTGCCCCTCGGGGTTGTCGACGGGCTCCGCGGCGTCCTGCTCTTCCTACCGCTGCCCGTCCCGCCGACGGACGCGCCGTCGGAGGTGGAGGCGGGGCCCACTGTGCCCCGCTGATCGTGGGGTTTCTCGGGCGTGGGCTGGTAGAAATGCCGGATGGGCGACGAGCGGGCGGCGGTACGGGAACGGGCCGAGGCGGTGCTGCGTCGGCTGGCCGGCGACCACGCCCGGCTGCGCGAGGACCAGTGGCGGGCCATCGAGGCACTTGTCGTCGACCGGCGGCGGGTGCTCTGCGTGCAGCGCACCGGTTGGGGCAAGTCGGCTGTCTACTTCGTGGCCACCGCCCTGCTCCGGGATCGCGAGCAGGGCCACCAGGCCGGCCCGACCGTCATCGTGTCGCCGCTGCTGGCGTTGATGCGTAACCAGGTCGAGGCGGCCGCCCGGGCCGGCATCCGGGCTCGCACGATCAACTCGGCGAACCTCGACGAGTGGGACGAGATCACCGCCGAGATCCAGGCCGGTGCGGTGGACGTGCTGCTGATCAGCCCGGAGCGGCTCAACAACCCCGACTTCCGCGACGGCGTGCTGCCGAAGCTGGCCGCGACCACCGGGCTGCTGGTGGTCGACGAGGCGCACTGTGTCTCCGACTGGGGGCACGACTTTCGGCCCGACTACCGGCGACTGCGTACGTTCCTCGCCGAGCTGCCGGAGCGCACTCCGGTGCTGGCGACCACCGCCACCGCCAACACCCGGGTCACCCAGGACGTGGCGGAGCAGTTGGGTGACGCCCTCGTCCTGCGCGGCACCCTGGACCGCGAGTCGCTGCGCCTCGGCGTGCTCGACCTGCCCAGCCCGGCGCACCGGCTGGCCTGGCTCGCCGACCACCTGGACCAGCTGCCCGGTTCCGGCATCGTCTACACGCTGACCGTGGCGGCAGCGGGGGAGACGGCCGAGTTCCTGCGCTCCCGTGGCTACCCGGTCTCCTCGTACACCGGTCAGGTCGAGGACGCCGACCGGCGGGCCGCCGAGCAGGACCTGCTCGACAACAAGATCAAGGCGTTGGTCGCCACCAGCGCGCTCGGCATGGGCTTCGACAAGCCCGACCTGGGCTTCGTCGTGCACCTGGGCGCGCCGCCCTCGCCGATCGCGTACTACCAGCAGGTCGGCCGCGCCGGCCGCGCCGTGGAGCACGCGGAGGTGCTGCTGCTGCCCGGCGTCGAGGACGCCGCGATCTGGCGTTACTTCGCCTCACTGGCGTTCCCTCCGGAGCAGCAGGTGCGCGCCGTGCTGGCCGCCCTGCACACCGACCGCCCGCTCAGCACCCAGGCCCTCGAACCCCTCGTCGACCTGCGCCGGGCCCGGTTGGAGCTGATGCTCAAGGTCCTCGACGTGGACGGCGCGGTCCGCCGGGTGCGCGGTGGGTGGCTCGCCACCGGCGAGCCGTGGGTCTACGACGAGGCCCGGTTGCGGCGCGTCGCCGAGGCACGCACCGTCGAGCAACAGGCCATGCGGGAGTACGCGGCCACGCCCGACTGCCGAATGCGGTATCTACGGGAGTGCCTGGACGACACCGGGGCGACCGACTGCGGGCGGTGCGACAGGTGCGCCGACCCGCTCTTCGTCGCCGACGTGTCGACGGCAGCGCTCGCCGCCGCACAGACGTTCCTGGGCCGACCCGGCGTGGAGATCGCCCCGAAGAAGCTCTGGCCGACCGGGCTGGACGCGGTGGGCGTACCGCTGAAGGGCCGGATCGCCGCCGCGGAGCAGGCGCTGGCCGGCCGGGCCGTCGGGCGCCTCTCCGACCTGGGCTGGGGTGGGCGGCTGCGTGATCTCGTCGGCCCGGAGGCACCGGACGCGCCGGTGCCCGACGGCGTCGCCGGCGCGGTCGTGGAGGTGCTGAAGGCGTGGGCGCACGGCGACGACCCGTGGCCGCGCCGGCCGGTAGGTGTGGTCGCGGTCGGTTCCCGACGGCGGCCCCGGCTGGTCGGCTCGTTGGCCGAGCGGATCGCCGCCGTGGGCCGGCTGCCGCTGCTCGGCGAGGTCACCCCGGCCGGTCCGGGCGGCCCGGCGGGGCCGCGCGGCAACAGCGCCCAACGGGTACGCGCGTTGCACGACACGTTCACCGTGCCGGCCGACCTGGCCGACACCCTGGCCGGGCTGGACGGTCCGGTGCTGCTCGTCGACGACCTGGTCGACTCCGGCTGGACAATGACGCTGGTGGCCCGGGCACTGCGCCGGGCCGGCGCACCCGACGTGCTCCCGCTCGCCCTCGCCGTGGCTGGCTGAGCCACGCTGGCCCTTGCTGTGGCCGGCTGATCCACGCTGGCTCGCCCGCACCGGTTCCGGCTGATCCACGCTCCCCTTGCCGTGGCTGGCTGAGCCACGTTCGCCCGCATCGGTTCCGGCTGGCCCACGCCGCCCGCGGCGGGCTGGGCCGGTTCGTGCGGGTTGGTGGAGGAAAGTTCCCGGGCGGCGGCGAATGCGACGGTCGCCACGCCGTCCGGGCGGCGGCCCGGGGTGGCTGGCCACGGCGGTACGGTGGGCGGCATGACCGACCAGCACCCAGCTGCCGTGCCGGTGGTGCCTGACCAGGCCCCCCACGCGCCGGTGGCAACTGCTCCGGTCTCCGACGTGGCGGTGTCCGACCGGGCCCCCGAGGTGCCGGTGGCGTCTGCTCCGGTCTCCGCTGCGGCGGCGTCCGACCAGGCTCCCGACGCGGCGGTGGTCTCCGACTCGGTCTCCGCCGCGCCGGACCGGAGCACACTCCGGCTGGCACTTGTGGTCGGCGGGCTGGTGCTGGCGGTGCTGCTCGGCTTCGGCCTCGGCCGGCTGAACGCCACCGGGACCACCACCGGCAGCCCGTCATCCCTGGCTGCCGAGCACACCGACCCCCCGGGCATCGGCCCACACAGCCACGGCACCGCCACGAGCACCGACCAGGGCGCGGTCATCGAGCCGGGCGGGCTGGCGGTCAGTTCGGCCGGGCTCACCCTCGCCCCGCTGGGCACCGAGTTCGCGGCCGGTCGCCCAGGTCAGCTCCGCTTCCAGGTGCGCGACACGCAGCGCAGGCCGGTGACCCGCTTCGCGGTCGTCCACGACAAGCCGATGCACCTGATCGTCGTCCGCCGCGACCTGACCGGCTACCAGCACCTGCACCCGACCATAGCGGCGGACGGCATCTGGTCGGTGCCGTTGACCCTCGCGCAGCCCGGCGTCTGGCGCGCGTACGCCGACTTCACCGTGGTCGCCGACAACGGCGCGCAGACCGCGGTGACCCTCGGCACGGACCTGGTCGTGCCGGGCGGCTACCAGCCTCGGCCGCTGCCCGCACCGGCCACCTCGACGACGGTGGACGGGTTCACCGTCGGCTTCCAGGGCACTCCGCAGGTCGGGGCGAGCGTGCCGCTGACCTTCCGAGTCGACAGCGCAGACGGTGCGGCGCCGTTGGAGCGTTACCTCGGGGCGTACGGGCACCTGGTGGCGCTACGCGAGGGCGACCTCGGCTACCTGCACGTGCACCCGGAGACCGAGCTGGTAAACGGTCAGATCAAGTTCTGGCTGGCCACCCCCGGCCCCGGCCGCTACCGCCTCTACCTGGACTTCCGAGTAGGCACCAAGGTCCACACCGCCGAGTTCACCACCACAGTCCCCTAACCCGCGCCCGGCCCGGCCTGGCCCGCGCCCGGCCCGGCCTGGCCCGCGCCCGGCCCGGCCTGGCCCGCGCCCGGCCCGCGCCCGGCCCGGCCCGCCCCGTTGATCATGAGGTTATTGCCACGCCCTTCGGGGTGGTTTCTAGGCTTCAGTGCAACTGATCTTGGTTGTGGTGGAGGTGCTGGTGGCGAGGCCGGGTGTGGTGACGTTCGGGCATCGGCAGGTGT